>NZ_JAIWYM010000042.1:0-40781 GCF_020515595.1 Pseudomonas sp. MWU16-30323 | reverse complement strand
TCAATCACCAATAAACCGCACCCCCGCCCGAACCCGCTCATCCACCGTCAACTCAAAAATATCCGGCCGGGCATAGTGCCCAACCACATCATAGTCATACCGCGCCCGCACCAAATCATCCGTATCAATCCGCGCCACCAGCAACCCCGCCCCACCGAGCAACGGCCCGGCAAGAATGTCCCCCATGGGCCCGACAATCACACTGCCCCCCGCGATCAAAGGCCGATCCACCGGCCAGTTCGCAATCTCCACACCCAACGCCTGGGGTGACGCCTGCACCTGACACGCACTCACCACAAAACACCGCCCCTCATGGGCAATATGCCGCATGCTCACCTGCCACATTTCCCGCTCATCCACCGTCGGCGCGCACCACACCTCCACGCCCTTGGCATACATCGCCGTGCGCAACAACGGCATCATGTTCTCCCAGCACACCGCACCACCGATGCGCCCTACCGCCGCGTCAATCACCGGCAACGTCGAACCATCGCCCTTGCCCCAGATCAGCCGCTCAGTGCCGGTAGGCATCAATTTGCGATGCTTGGCCACCAACCCGCCCACCGGCTCGAAATACAGCACCGTGCAATACAGCGTGCTGCCACTGCGCTCGATCACGCCCAACACCAGGCTGGCCCCGGTGCGCGCCGACAAACCAGCCAGCGCTTCGGTCTCCGCACCCGGCACATCAATCCCATTGGCAAAATAACGGGCAAAGGCTTCACGCCCCTCAGGCAGGCGATAACCCAGCTGGGTGCCGAAACCTTCACCCTTGGGATACCCCCCGAGCAACGCTTCGGGCATCACCACCAGTTGCGCACCGCTGCGCAGGATTTCGTCCTCGTAGGACAGGATCTGTTCCAAGGTCTCAGCCTTGCCACCCGGCAAGGAACCGATTTGCAGCGCAGCCACGGTAGAAACAGGCATCACGATCACTCCGTATCAATGGGGTTGCCCATTCTCCGGTCAGCGGCAATCATGAATAAAGCCCACTTCGCTGCTAACTGATATGAGCCAGATGAATATCGTAAACGTCGATCTCAACCTGCTGAAAACCTTCGAGGCCCTGCACGACGAGTCCAGCGCCAGCCGCGCCGCCTTGCGCCTTGGCGTCACGCAGTCGGCGATCAGTGCGGCGTTGCGCCGTCTACGGGATGTGTATGGCGATCAATTGTTCGTGCGCACCGGTCGAGGCCTGGCGCCGACCTTGCGCGCCAACCAGTTGAAACCGGTGATCAGCGAAGCCCTGGATCGCTGCCGCCAAAGCCTGGCGATGGTCGACCCCCAGGGCAGCCAGTATCAGGGCCGCTCGGTGGTGCTGGGGTTATCGGATGATTTCGAGATCGCCTACGGCCGCCGGCTGATTGAAGAGATCGCCCGGCGTGCACCGAAGCTGCGGCTGATTTTCCGCCAGACCCACAGCCAGATCGTTGCCAGCGCCCTGCTCGACCGCAGCCTGGACCTGGCGATCACCGCCGGCGGGTTTGCCGAGCGCCGGTTGAGCCGGCAGGTGCTGGGGGAAGGCCATTATGCGTGCCTGGTGGACCCCGCCAGCCTGGCGCCGGGGCAACAGGCCATCGACCTCGACGAGTTCGTGAAGCGCGAGCATCTGCTGGTGTCATCCGGCGGGTTTATCGGGATTACCGACGAGGGCCTGGCCGCACAGGGGCTGAGCCGGCACGTAGGCGCTTCCACCACGCACTTCGCGGCGCTGCCGTTCCTGCTCAAGGGCAGCCAGGCGGTGGCAACGATTCCCGGTCATGCGGCCCAGGCCATCGCGCAGATGACCGGGCTGAAAGTACTGCCCTGCCCGCTGGCCTTGCCGCGTTACCCGGTGGAGCTGGGCTGGCGCACCCAGGCACAGCTGGATCCGTTGCTGTTCAAGGTGCGCGAGGCGATCGAGGCTTGTTTTACTTCGCCGCCATCAGGCGATTGACTTCACTGCGCACCATGTTGGAAAACTCCGGCGGTGACATGCCGTCCAGCTCCGCACGCACCCATTCGGCCCATTTGCCCTTGCGCTTGGCGCGCTCGCCAAACAGGCGGGCAGCCTCACCCTTGGCTTTGCCCAGGTTGCTTTGCCACAGGTCGTAGAGACGGGACTTTTCATCTTCCAGCGCGGCGCGCTCGGCGAGGGGCTTGTTGGCCAGATTGAAGCTCATGTTGAATTACCTGCTGCACAAATAGGTGACATCTTACACTGTAGGTCGAAATTTCCTGGCCTGGATTTCACCTAAGCTGACCGTAGGAAAAAAACTGCAACTTTTGCCTGCTTCAAACACTCCATTCTTCATCAAGCGCATTCATTGCCACATTCACCCGCAAGGAGTTAACCCAATGGCCCGCAAATCTGCCGCCCAAGCCGTCGAAGACCAAATCAAGGATCAAGCCTTCAGTGAACTGACCGCGCTGATCGAAGAATCGGACAAGCTGCTCAAAAGCAGTGCGTCACTGGTGGGGGAAGAAGGTGAAACCCTGCGTGAACAGGTCGCCATCAAGCTCAAGCAGGCACTGGACTCGGTGTCCAATGTGCGCGAGCGCAGCAAGCCGGTGGTGGATGCCACCGAAACCTATATCGGTGGCCATCCATGGCAGACCGTGGCGATTTCCGCCGGGTTTGGCCTGGTGGTCGGCCTGTTGCTGGGCCGCCGCAACTGATCTGATGCAACGGCTGCGCCCTCCCCGGGCGCAGCTCGCTTCACGCCTGTGCCAACACCCGCAAGCGGCTCAATTCTGCCGTTTCTATCTCAATCCCCCCTGCCAGCGACTTCGCCCTTGTGCGATGACGCCGGTCCCCCGGCAAACGCCGCAACCCCGCCGCATGCATCTGCCGCACCAGTTCCTGGCTGCGCTCGGCGAAGCTCTGCCCGGCGGTCTTGCTCGGGTCGATCACAATCAGCAGTTGGCCGGTCCATGGGGTGCGGGCGCCGGGGTGATCGGACCAGTTGAACTCAAACGAGAAGTTACCGCCCGTGAGGGCTGCCGCCAGCAACTCGACCATCATCGACAGGGCCGAGCCCTTGTGCCCGCCAAACGGCAACAGCGCGCCGCCTTCGAGGATCGCCTTGGGATCCTGGGTGGGCTGGCCGAGGCTGTCCACGCCCATGCCGGGTGGCAGGCGTTCACCCTTGCGCGCGGCAATCTGCACGTCGCCATGGGCAATGGCGCTGGTGGCCAGGTCAAACACGATCGGCAGGCCATCGGCGCGGGGCGCGGCGAAGGCAATGGGGTTGGTGCCGAACAGCGGGCGGTCGGCGCCGTGGGGCACCACGCAGGTCATGCTGTTGACCACGCTCAAGGCCACCAGGCCCTCTTCGGCGAAAGGCTCCACATCCGGCCAAAGCGCCGCGAAGTGGTGGGAGTTATGAATGGCCAGCAGGGCAATCCCGGCACTGCGGGCCTTCTCCACCAGCAGCGGGCGGGCGGCTTGCAGTGCAGGCTGGGCGAAACCATTACCGGCATCAACCCGCACAAACCCGCTGGCCACATCCTCGACCACCGGCACCGCCTTGCCGTTGACCCAGCCACTGGCCAGGGTCGAGACGTAACCGGGAATACGGAATACACCGTGGCTATGGGCACCGTCGCGCTCGGCGCTGGCGCAGTTCTCGGCCAGCACTTGGGCCACGTCGGCCGACGTGCCATGGCGCACGAATACCTGGCGCAGCAGGTCAGTCAACTGCGCATAACTGAGTCGCTCTGATGAAGACTCGACATCCAAAGGCGATGCAGACATCTGAAGCTCCCGTTTAATTATTGGAATGGGCAACAGCGTACAAGAACCGGTCCGTCGATTAGACAGGGTTTGCCCCGTGGCTGTCGACAGGGAGTGCCAGACATATCTAGCCCCTTGTGGCGCCAGGCCTGGATAGGTTGCAGGCCTCTACCCCTTCAAGGACCCGGATGATGAGCCACACCCCACTCCCCTATTTTTTCCCCGAAGCCCTGCGCGTGGACTGGAGGGCACTGGAGCGTGAGCGCCAGTTGAACATCGACAGCCGGGACATCGAGTTTCTCGGCAAGGTGTTTTTTGCCAGCGACGCAGGCCGTCGCCAACAGTCGCCGCCAATGATTGCGCAGCGCATCTGGCTGAATAAAAGTGCCGCCAACGCCGTCGAACTGGCGGGCAGCTTCATGATGAGTTCCACCAGCGCCTACCCGCACGCCTGGCTCTACACCCCCTACGGCGGCCTGGAAAAATTCGACAGCCCCACCCACGTGATCACTGCGTTGACCCAGCGCCTGAAAACCCCCGCCGACGCTACGCGACTGCTGTGCTTCCTGCCCTTGCAACAACAGGCATCGCAGGTGCTGGACAACAGCTTGGTGCTGACACCGGAGACGATGCTTGATGATGTGTGGGGTGAACAGGAAAAAACCCTCAAGCGCTATCAGCAGGAAAATCGCCAGGCACTGTTGGCGGAGTTGAAACAGTTGCCGCCATTGGGCACCCTGCTTTCACAGCTGCTCGAAAGCATCTGCCGCCCACTCTTCCCCGGGCTCGCCCCCAGCGAAGCCCATGTCAGTTTTTTCGCCAGTCACCCCCCCGGGCACACGGTGCCGCGCTGGCTCGACTCGTTGCAGCTCAATGACGCCGTGCTGTTGTATTACCGTGAGCAGGCTTGGCCAGCCGGGCAAACCCGGACGTTTTTCCATCCCAGGCGGCCTGACGACGCCAAAGACCCCGACCGCAAGGCCCGCGACGCGCAGCGTTGGGAGAGCGCGATCAAGCAAGCGGCCGGCCAACTGATCCCGTTCCTGCACAGTGCACTGGAGACGTTCTGGAACACCGAGATCGCGCCGGGCGTTTCACGTCGGGCCTGGTTCGCCCAGGCCATGACGGCCAATGCGCGCCTGGATCTGCTGTTCAAGCGCCAGCAATCCATCATCAGTCCAGAGCAAAGCCTGGCATTGGCAGCGCTGTACTCATCCCAGGCCCCGCTAGGCGGCCAGACACTGCAGGTGGAGAACGTGAAGATCTGGGAGCAGCCAGCCAACGCCGTCGAACTGGCCAGCACCTTGATGATCGGCAACTCGCAGACCTTTCTCTACACCCCCGACAAGGGTTTGCAAGTACTCGGTACCTACGACGACCTGATAGACACCCTCAAGGCCATGGTCAAGGCGCCAGGGTATGAAGACGACCTCTACAACCTGATGTCTCTGGAGGAGCGGGCGTTGTTTGTCGGGCTCAAGACGCCGCAGTTTTCCGGCACTCCCATCGCAGGCCCTGTGTTTGAGCAGGTGCTCGAAGCCATCATCGGCAAGCAGCAACAGAACCTTCGCTACGCCCTCGATCTTTACCGGCGCACCCGCGCTGGCATTGACCCCTCGGCCTTGTTCGATTACGCGCTGGATGTGCGGTACATGATCGACAGCCACCTCCCGGGCCTGGATACAGCCGGACGCTGGACGCCCCATTCGGTGCTGGCCGACCCGACCCGACCGGTGTCACTGGCCGGCGACCGGGCCGCCCTGCTGCACAAGCAGATGGCCGACATCCGGGACTCGCTGGCAGCCCAGGTGCACGCCCAGCCCACACTGGCCAATACCGTCCATCAGGCACTCACCTTAGAGCTCAACCGCCGGGGCCTGACTGGCCAGGATCCCGGGAAGATCTACGTCAATCGATACGCCGCCGGCGCAAGCGCGACCCACGCCACTGCGCCCCTGGAAAGCCAAAGCCTGCGCAGTTACTTTCTTGCGCGCCTGATACAGGGGCGCGGGCCAATTCCGCAAACGCCGCACTACGGCCTTTACGCCAATCAGGGCAGTGGGCCCGCCACACCACTGGCCAGCCTGGACATATCGCAAGCCAACGCCGTTCTCGATGCCGCACTGATCAAGTTTCATCACTACAACATCACCGATATTCCCCGCGAACACCTGGAACAACTCAAGGCGCCGATGGTCCATGCCATGGCGGTGGCGATCCAGGGCGAAGCCAGGCTCAGGCGCCTCAACCACAGCCTGGACGCCCGTGATGAATCGATCGTGCAAACGGTGTTTGATCTTCAACACTCTGATCGCCGACGGCGCCAGGGCCTGGGTGGCTTCATCCCGGATGCCTATGCGTTGACCGTCGAACCCGAGGGCCTGATGCAACGGGTGCCCCTGGCCCATTGCCTGATGCTCACCGAACGCGGCGGCCTGGACCCGTCCCACTCAGGCCGGGCCGTGCTGTGGACGCCGGCCCGCGGCCTGGAGAGTTTCGCCAACGTCAGCCAATTGCAGACGGAACTGCAACGACGACTGGCCGCCCCGGACCTTCGCTGGCAGCTACTGGCCAATCTCGACCCGCGCTATCGCAAGCCGCACCAGGCCTGCCCACTCGGTCAGTTCATGCTGATCAGCGGCGCGGTCGCGCAAGACCGCCAGCAGTCCTGGATTGATCACTACAGGGCACAACGGGCCCACTGCCTCAGCCTGACGCTACCGGGGGACGCCTTGCTGAAGCGTCTCGGCGAGCTGGAAAAGGCCTTGCCGGCCAACGACCTGGGCCACGCCTCGCAAATCGCCCAGACCTTCATGGCACAGCAATCACTGCCCGCCTGGTTGGGGATGGCGTCTGTCAGCCAACAGCGTCGCCATGTGGAAATCCTTGAGCAATACCGCCATAGCCTCACGGGTGACAAAGACTACCTGGACGATTTCCTGTCGCTGCCACAGTACGTTGGCAGCAAGCTCGGCGAGCTGTTGCAGGCCTATGACTTACGCCCCCAAGACGTCTATATCCTCCCCAAGCTGGTGTTGGCCGGCCAACGGCAAAACCTGGTGGACTACGCCCTCAATCACATCAGCCAGCAAGCCGCTGCGTTCGAGGTAGCGTCTACGGCCGCCGGCCTGACCGCCACTGTGGTGCGCCAGATACTCGCGCGCCTGCCGCTCAAGCAGGACAACCAGGCCTACCTGGCCTACCTGGCCGAAAGGCTCACGCCGGGCAAGCCAGGTGCCGAAGCACGGGAGCAGCGATATATCCGGCAACTGCCCTGGCAGCTGCTGCAAAACGCCCACGCGCTGACGCTACAGGAACGGTTATCGCCCTCGGGATTGAGCCTGATCGAACAAGTCCTCGACATGCCGGATGCGATCGCCCGTGCAACGGTCAGCGGCGCAACCTCGACTGTCCGTCCCCTGGAGTTGATCGCCACGGCGGGCGCCCGCACCATCAAGGCCCTTGGGGTCTACCTGATTAACGCCGCCGCAAAGGCACCGCTGGTGATGTATGCGCCCTACGGGCCGCAGCAGGCGTTCCAGGAGTTCGAAAACGAGGCGGCTTTAATCCGCCGCCTCAACCTGCCCGGCCCGTTGCAGGACTGGGTGATCGCGCGCCTGCCAGAGGCTGAGCAAGCCACGTATAGAAACCTCTGGGCCAGCACGGTCGGGGAACTCTCGGAAATCACCCTGGGGGACAATCCGATCAAGGGCCACGTGCTCAAGCTGTTGTACCGCGACAACATTGAATTGATCTCGAGCCTGTTTGAACAGCAAACACAGGCCAATGGCCGGTCATCCTGGGACACCCTCAAAGCCCTGTTCAGCCGTGGACTGCAACAGGCGCCAGCGTTGCTGCCGGGCAAGCTGGTGGTGCCGTTGGTGATCTGGCAAAGCTACACACTGTTCAAGGCCTCTGCCGAAGACTTGCAGCAACACCGATGGCGCGAGGCACTGCAAACCTTTATTGGCGGTGTCGCGCAAATGGCTTCCATACGCGCATTGATGGATGAACCACCCACGCCTGGCGCCGCTCCACCGCAGCCCGCGCCGACGCAAACAGCCAGTGCCTGGCAAGACATCGATATCACCGCCCAGGCCCGTACCCGGCTGCAAGCGTACGAAGCCAGCGACATCAGCCTGGAGGGCCTGACGGCTGGCAACTCGGGCGCCTACACAACGACGGACAACCAGCATTACCTGCCTTGCGCAGGCAAGGTCTATCGGGCCAAACCGGTTGATGGCCATTGGCGGCTGTTCAGTGCACGGTCCAAAGGACCGTTTGTGCGACGGGATGCCGAGCGTAAATGGACCCTGGATCCGGACGCCTCGGTTCGCCGCCACGGCCCTGGCTGGAGTGCCATGATGGAACGCCGTCAGGTGAGGTCAGAGGTGGATCGGGTGATGAACGTCGAAGCCCGAGGCCTGGCCGAGATTCGGCGTGTTGCGCCCCACAGGGCCCAGGCGATCGTCGAGGCACTGGACCTGGCAACCTTCTACCTGCACAACTGCCAGCAGAACCTGAAACTGCTCGACCCCCAATACCCGCCCGTGACCCGGGTGCATCGCTTCATCAACCGCTTCTTCGGCCTCCCGATAGACGCCGACACCGGCCCGGCCAAGTTTCCGGCAGTCCTCGGGCAAAAGCTCATGGACACGGTGACCGCCCTCCTCGATGAGGCACTGGAGCCGACACTTTACTCGCTCAACTCCCGGCGTTTCGTCTCCGGTGCGCATACTTCCGAACCCGAACGGCATTGGGCGTTTACCATCGACGGCGACCCGGATCGGCGCATCTACCTCACTGAAAACTTCTTCAACCCGCCTACGGCCGATTTCGAAGGGCGCCTGATCAGTCACTTCGACCAAAGAGCCCATGCCCGGGCGGCTACGTTGATTCATGAGTTGACCCATATCGTGAGCAAGACCGCCGATGTCACCTACCTCAATTCCACCTCACCTTTTTCCGACCTGATTGAAGTGCAGACCCAAGCCGGGCGCGATATTCAGGACTGGCTGCGCAACGTGCAGGAGAACGCGTACTCGATCAATACGCCACTGGGGCAATTGTTCAAATCATCGGACGCGTGGGGGGCTACCGGGTCTGATCTGGGAACCGATCCGGAAGATGACTACATCAAGCGGCAGATTCTTGCCACAACCGGAGGCGCGGACTTGAGCAGTGCACGGGGAATTTTCAAAACCAACCTGACCCGGCGGTTCAGCACACAGATGGATAACGCCGACTCACTGACCTTGCTGATCACAACCCTGGGGCGCCAGCTGGACGCCGTGCCTTCGATTGCCCAAGCCACACCGTAACAGACAGGGTGCGGGCCCAACGCCCGCACCCTGTCAGCTCATTCAGTCTTTCTGATCACGCAGCACATTGCCCGACTCACCGTCGATGCGGAACTCATAGACGACGCCATCGGCCTTGCGCCCCTCGCCTTCCCAGTAGCCGTCGTTATCGGCTTCGATCTTGTAGATCTCGACGTAGCCGGCCTTGGTCTTGGCGGTCTCGATGGCTTTTTCAATGGTGATCCAGCCTGCGCCCGGTTTGTCCGCGAGGGCGGCACCGGCACTGAGCAGGGCCGAGGTTGCAACGATGGCGGCTAAGGTTTTCTTAAGCATTTTCGTGCTCCATTAGGGATTGAGTGTCAGCTGTCCTGATTTTTAGGGCCTTGCAGACGAGAATTAGTTCCAATTGATGTGCATTCGCCATGATGGTTGTTCTCGCCGTCCTGCTGTGGAGGTTAGAATGTGCGAAATCAGGATGAGTTAATGACAGATAAGTCCCTATCAGAAGCCGAATATGACGCCATCACCGATGCCGCTGCGCACTGGTGCATGCGTCTGCATGCCAGCGATTGCACGACCGCCGAGCGTCGGGCCTTCGAGCAGTGGCACGATGCGCATCCACTGCATGCCTTCGAATACGCGGCGATGCTGGAAATCTGGGACGTTGCCGATCACCTGCCCCGCCGCGAACCGGCCCCTGCCGTGGTGCGACTCCAGCCTCGCCGCCGTTCAAGCAACTACGCAATAGCGGCGGCGATATGCCTGGTGGCCTTGCCACTGGCGGCCTTCACCGGCTGGGAAGCCGGTTGGTTGCCCAGCGCCTATAAGCACTACGAAACCGAAAACAGCCTGCGCCAGGTCACCCTCGATGATGGCAGCCAGGTGGAACTGAACCTGGGCACCGAGCTGGTCTACAGCCATTACAAAGACCAGCGCCGGGTCACCCTGAAAAAAGGCGAGGCGTTTTTCAATGTCAGCCATGACCCGCAACACCCCTTCATTGTCCACGCCGGAGACGGTCAGGTTCGGGTGACCGGCACTCAGTTCAACGTGTGGAAATACGAAGACCATGTGCGGGTCATGCTGCTGCAAGGCTCGGTGCTGGTGAGCAGCGATGACGCCCACAGCGGCCTGCGCCTGTCGCCCGGGATGCAGGCCAGCTACAACCGTGGCGACGCCAGCCCCCTGGCCCAGCCAATTGCCCCGGGCGACACGGCCCTGGCCTGGCGTGACGGCAAGCTGATCCTCGACAACCTGGCCCTGGCCGACGCGTTGCCGCTGATCAACCGCTACTTGAGCAAACCGGTGATGCTGGCCGACGCCGGTACCGGCGCGATCCGCATTGGTGGCATCTACAACATCAACGAGGTGTCCAACCTCGTCCCCTCCCTGCCCAAGGTCCTGCCGGTCTACCTGACCCAGAACCAGGACGGCAACCCCGTACTCAATTCGATCCCGCGTAAAACACCCAAGGGCTGATCCTGGAGACAGGGCGCATGCCCTCCTCCACGGACGTTCTCTGCCTGGAACTGTCCACTTTTGAAACACTTGCACCGGCTGAGCTGACAGCCGGCTGCGGGCTGCCAGGTTTATGGCGGCCGGTGTTTCATTCCTGAGACAGCTGCCAGGCGAGTTGAATTCAGGCCTGTTGTCTCACCTTTGAAACACATCCCGCCGTCCTTTCTTTTTCATCGATCCCAACTCATTGAATTTCTTCATAAAATCAAAAGCGGCACAGCTCCTGCTCTATTCCTGACAGCGCTGTTTAGGGTCAGCGCCAAGAATAAGGAATGCCGTCGTGAAGACACTTCATACAGGCTCATTGAGCCTTCTGCTGATCAGCTGTGTATTAAGTACCAGCGTGAGCCTCCCAGTGCTCGCGGCAGGCGACGGCGTGATCGTGATTCAACGCACCGTCCACGGCCACATGGCCGGCCGGTCTGCCGGCGTCGACCCCAACCCCACTACCGTGAACGCCAACCCGGCGCCCCAGATCCTGCGGGCCACCAGCGAACTGAGCGACAACGATTACGCCAACATCAGCAGCGGCTCCAGCATCACTCGCGCCATCCTGCCTGGCGGCAACCTGCCCGGCCTGACCAACAACGGTGGCGGCGCGGGTCTCGGTGGTGGTGCAGCGGCCGGTCATGGCGGCGGCTCCAGTCTCTCCGGCCAGATCAACGGCTCAATCTCCCGCGGCATGGCGCCCCTGAACAACATCGGCAGCCTGATGGGGGGTCAGTGAGATGAAACATTCCTGGTTATTCCTCGCGATCCTGGGCTGCTCGGCCGCCATGGCTGACAACAGCGCAGTGATCGACAACTCCGGCAAGCAATACAACGGCGTCGTCTCGATCAACCAGGCGGCCGGCGATCAGCAGCAACAACTCAACAGCCGCGCCATTTCAGCAGGCACTAACACCCAGGCTGGCGGCTCGATCAGCCAGACCCTTGGCGGCGCACCCGCCGACCGCTCCCAGAACGCCAACGTGGCGATCCAGGGCAACTCTTTCAGCAATGGCAGCGGTGTACTGGGTGTCAACCAGTCGGCCGGGGCCAACAACCAGATGATCAATGCCGTGCGGATCAGCGTGAACGCTGGCCCGCAAAGCATCGACGACAGCGCCATGTCGCAACAGAACGTGGCGCTGTCACCAAACTCAGGGTTCACCTCTACCACTGGCAGCCGCCAGGTCGTCACAAGCGACCAGGCCTTCACCGGCAGCCGTGGAGTGGTACAGGTGAATCAGAGTGCCGGGGTGGGGAACCGCATGGCTAACGCCCTGAACGTACAGATCCAATGATTCATTGGAGCTTGAAGCTGGACCGTACCAACACTTAACCAACTAATTAGAAGCAAGGGGAAATACCATGAAAACTACAATGGCTCTTAAACCACTGGCCTTCGCTCTCGCTGCAATCGTCGCCAGTGCCGCACACGCCGGTGGCTATCACCACCCTAAACCTGCTCCTACCTCGGTAGTGGCAGCGGTTTCCGATGCACAGTCGAGCCACAACAACAAAGTGCTCAACCTGGGCACCCAGAACAACGCATCGGCCAACAACTCGTTGAACGGCAGCAGCGGCAACGCCCAGGCCAACATCGCCGCCGGTGACGGCAACCAACAAGACAACCAGACCGCCATTGCGGCCGGCGATGCGGCTACCGTGTTTGCCCTGGGCACCATTACCCAGGACAACCACAGCAACACCTCGATCCAGGTGGCTACCCACAACAACGCGTCGCTCAACAACTCGGCCAACGGCAGCTCCGGCAACCTGGGTGTGAACGTTGGCGCGGGTAACTTCAACCAACAGAAAAACCAACTGGCAATTGCTACTGCCAGTGGTGCCGCCGCCGCTGCATCGAGCAACACCACTCAAACCAGCGTCGACAACACCTTCCTCAATACCGTGGCCACTCAGTCCGGGCACTGGGGCAGCACTACCTACCTGCCTGTCGTGAACAACGCCAGCGCCAACAACTCGCTTAATGGCTCTTCGGGCAACCTGGGCGCCAACATTGCTGCAGGCGTGGGCAATCAGCAGGGCAACACCACTGTGATTTCCTCCGGCGTACGTTTCTGATGCAACGGGGCCTTGGCAACAAGGCCCCTTTTTATTCCAGTGTCCATCAGGCCATTCGATCATGCGGATCATCGCCCTCACCCTCCTGTTATTGCTCACCGGCCCGACCTGGGCGGGGCAAATGGCGATTGCTGCCATGCCCGGCGGTGGCGTGATCTTCAAGAAGGTCGAGAGCATCCGTGAACGCAAGTTCGCCAACCTGGTGGAACAGAAAACCGATTTCAGCTGCGGTGCCGCCGCCCTGGCCACCATCCTGCGCCAGGCCTACTGGATGGATGTGGATGAAGACCACATCATCAAAGGCATGCTGGTCAACGCCGATCAGGACCTGGTCCGCACCCAGGGCTTCTCCATGCTGGACATGAAGCGCTACCTGGAAAGCATCGGCATGCGCGCCCGGGGTTACCGGATCAATGCCGACACACTGCTCACGGTGAAAATCCCGGTGGTGGTGCTGCTGGAGATCCGTGGCTACAAGCACTTTGTGGTGATGCAGCGTGCCGACAAGGACTGGGTCTACATCGGCGACCCGGTATTGGGTCACAAACGCTATGCCAAGGACGACTTCGTCAAAGGCTGGAATGGCATCGTCTTCGCCGTACTGGGCGAAGGCTATGACAAGACCAACGTGCTGCTTGACCCGCCCACGCCGCTGACCGCAAAAAACAGAATCAATGAGTTCAGTCCGGTTCGGGACAGTGAGTTGATGGACTTCGGTTTTATCCAGAGCGACTTCTTCTAGAAGCGCAATAAGGAGCAGGACGCTCCAGGAGCAAACGATGAACACTTACCGTTGGCTGACGGTCATGTGCCTGGCAGCCTCAATGCCCGCTTACGCGTCATCGGTGTTCAAGCCGATTGAAATAAGGGACTCGGAACTGGCCGACTTGCGCGGCCGCTACGTGATGCCGGGGCGGATCATCAGCTTTGGCATCGTGATGAGCAGCACCTGGACCAACGCCGCCGGCGACAGCGTGACCGGCTCGGCCAGCATGAACGTCAACGCATCGACCGTCACCCCGCAGTTTTATGTGCAGGTAACCGACAGCCCCACCAAAGTCTCGCCCAACCAGCCAAATGGCACCGGCACGGTGGTCGGTGGCGCGGGCCTGGGCAGTGGCCAGGGCGTGACCCAAAGCGTGCGCGCCGCCGGCGATGGCAACACCGCCAGCAATAACGTGAATATCAATGTGAACCAGAACGGCTTGTCACCGGCCAATATCGTGCAATCCGGGCAAGCGCTGGTGGCTGGCCAGTCGGTCACCGGTAGCACCGGCGCCGGCCAGGTTACCGTATCGGCTGCCAATGGCGGGCTGCAAATGGCGATCCTGGCCAACAACAACCAGGGCAACTCGTTGCAGCAGATCGGCGCCGGCAATGTCCTGCAAGGCACGGTTTTGCAGGGTAACAGCAACTTTGTGAGCAACATGACGCAGCTCAATGTGGTGCTGGGCAACAACGGTTTGAACAATTTGGGGCAGAACCTCAACCTGAATCAACTCAAGGGCCTACGCCCTAACGGATATTGAACTACGCTGTGCCTCGACACTTGCGCATTAGAAAGGGACGGCTTATTTCATGCATCGATCGCTATCGCTCCGGGCTGTAATTTGTTTAAGCACGCTCCTGCCCGCATCCATCTTGTATGCAGCGCCGGACGCCGACATCGACACGTTGAAAAAGGAATTGCTGGAACTCAAGCAACGCTACGAAGTGCAGCAAAAAGCACTGGCGGTGCTGGAACAACGGGTACGCCAGGTTGAAGAGCAGCCGGCGGCCCCGCCACCGAAACGCCTGGCCAAATCCCCGGCAGACTTCCAGAAAGGCGGCACCACCGTGGCCGGCAACACGCCTGGCGTCGGCGCGGCTGCGGCCTCGGGCGGTGCAGCCGGTGGCGCATCCTACGGCCAGTCCCTCAAGGACGATTCAGCCCCGGCGCAGAGCGTGAGCAACCTGTACAACGAAGCCAGCGGATTCTTTGGCAACGGCAAGTTCAGCTTCGAAACCGGCGTGACCTATTCCCGTTATGACGCGCGCCAGCTGACCCTCAACGGCTTTTTGGCGCTGGACTCGATCTTCCTTGGCAACATCAACCTGGACCGGATCAAGTCGGATAACTGGACCGTCGACCTTACGGGCCGCTATAACCTCGACAACCGTTGGCAGTTCGACGTGAACGTACCCGTGGTGTACCGCGAGTCGACCTACCAGTCCGGCGGTGCCAACGGCGGCAGCGGCACGGCGACCTCGGAACAATCGGTCACGCGTAATCCAACCATTGGTGACGTCAACTTCGGGATTGCCTACAAGTTCCTCGACGAGAGCGTCAACCTGCCGGATGCGGTGGTGTCGGTGCGGGTCAAGGCGCCCACCGGCGAAGACCCGTTTGGCATCAAGCTGATCCAGTCGCCTAGCAACACCAACCTCTATGTGCCGGAAAACCTGCCGACCGGCAACGGTGTGTGGTCGATCACGCCGGGGATTTCGCTGGTCAAGACCTTCGACCCTGCGGTGCTGTTTGGCTCGCTGTCGTATACCCATAACATCGAGGACTCGTTCAGCGATATCAGCTCCAACCCTGTCGAGAAAGTCCCCGGCAAGGTACAGCTGGGCGACAGCTTCCAGATCGGCGCAGGCGTGGCGTTTGCGTTGAACGAGAAGATGAGTATGTCGTTCTCGGTGTCCGACCTGGTGCAACGCAAGAGTAAGCTCAAGCCGGATGGCGGCGACTGGCAGTCGGTGGTTTCCAGCGACGCCAACGCGGGTTACTTCAACGTGGGCATGACGATTGCGGCGACCGACAACCTGACGATCGTGCCGAACCTGGCCATCGGGATCACGCCGGATGCGCCTTCGTTCAGCTTCAGCCTGAAGTTCCCGTACTACTTTTAACGCATGACAACGGGAAAAGCCCCGCAACGATAAGGGTCGTTGCGGGGCTTTTCGGTTTACCCGCCCTAGCGGATCTGGTGTTTGTGCAGCAACCGGTAGAACGTCGGCCGGGAAACCCCCAGCACACGGGCCGCGACACTCAGGTTGTCGCTGTGCCGGTTGAGCACATCGCACAGCGCCTGACGTTCGGCACGGTGCTTGTAATCTTCCAGTGTAGCCATCGGCAGCGCGATTGCCTGCTGGCTTTGCAATCCCAGATCAACGGCCTCGATTTGCCGCCCTTCGGCCAGTACCAGGCCGCGCCGCACGCGGTTGGCCAACTCCCGCACATTGCCCGGCCAACCGTGCTCGCCCATGGCCACCAGCGCGTCTTCACTGAAGCTGCGGGGACGCCGGCCGGTTTCCTGGCTGTAGAAGTGTGAAAAATGGTTGGCCAGCATCGCCACGTCACCATGGCGCTCGCGCAACGGCGCAGTCACCACTTGCAGGACGTTGAGCCGGTAATACAAGTCTTCCCGAAAGGCACCCTTTGCCACCGCGGCTTCCAGGTCAACGTGGGTGGCTGCCAATACGCGTACATCCACCGGAATCGGCTGGCTGCCGCCGACGCGCTCGATCTGTTTTTCCTGGAGAAAACGCAGCAGGTTGGCTTGCAGTTCCATGGGCAAGTCGCCGATCTCATCGAGAAACAACGTGCCGCCATGCGCCGCCTCGATCCGCCCGATCTTGCGCTGGTGGGCGCCGGTGAAGGCGCCCTTCTCATGGCCAAACAGTTCGGACTGGATCAGGTGTTCGGGGATCGCCCCGCAATTGATCGCCACAAACGGCTTGGCGTGGCGCTGGGATTGGCGGTGCAGGGTGCGGGCGACGAGTTCCTTGCCGGTGCCGCTGTCGCCGCGAATCAACACCGGGGACTCGGTCGGCGCCAGTTTGGCGAGCAGTTTGCGCAGTTCGCGAATGGGGCGGCTGTCGCCCAGCAACTCATGCTCCGGCTGGCCGGCAGGCGCGTTGTTGCCCTTGCCCCGCAGGCGCGCCATGCCAAAGGCGCGGCCCAGGGTGACCTGCACCCGGGACACATCGAACGGCAAGGTATGGAAGTCGAAGAACCACTCGCAGACAAAATCACCGACATTCTGCAGGCGCAGCACTTCCTGGTTAAGCACGGCAATCCACTCGGTGCCGCTGCGGCTGATCAGTTCCTTGACCGCTTCAGGCCGCTCCAGATGGAACGGCTGCAGGCGCAACAATCCCACGTCGCAGGACCGCTCACCCACCGACTCAAGGGCACAGCTGTCTACGTCCCACCCCGCTGCGCGCAAACCGGGTAATAGCCGGTGGCAGTCATCACAGGGATCGACCACAAGCAGGCGGCGCGGGGCAGGTGTAACAACCATGACTATTCCTTGGCGTCAAAATCGTTAAAGTTATTTAAAAACAGTTATTTGGAAATCCTGTTGGTAACCCTAGCAAGATTTTGACGCAGTCTTTGTACCTATTCGTTATAAGCCGCGTACAAATTTGCCGTTTTCGGTCAGCCGGGTGCGGTCAATTGCCGCGGCGTAACTTTCATGAGGCTTTCAAAATAGCCCCTTACATGACTTTAATCAGGGAAAGTTAAAAAATCTTCTTCTAACATGTGACCCGTACCCGGTGATCGTGCATCAGTACAAGTAACCAGTCGTTAGGCACGCCCAACCAACGGCTTTCACTTGAATGGGCACTTAGAGAGAAGACCCCATGAACGCCCCGCTCCGCATCAACGAAGCTCTTTTGATCGCAGACCGTGCTTTTCAGCCCTTTCATTGTGTGGCCTGGCACGACGGCCACGACGCCCTGAGCCTGAGCGTCATCGACCTCACCAATACCCGCATCGGTAGCAAGCAGCTGTCTTCCAGCACTTATTCCGACCCGGCACAGCTTGAGAACTTGCTGTTGCAAGCCCGTGCCGAACTCGACAAAGATGGCTATCAGTTGCAATCCTGGGCAATGCCCAAGTAACTGAAACTCGCGCGGGGCGGCGCCAGAAAGTGTGCCGCTGGAGTGCGCAGTATATTGGCCCGTAATAACACGAGTAGAGAGTCAGCTATGCACGTTGCAACTTTGCATAGCTGACTACTTATTAGTGGGGTTGCCAATCAATCGGCCGAGAGAATAAACCGCTCTATGGCTTCCGCCGCACCGTCATCGACATTACTGCCGGTTACGACGCTGGCCTGACGCTTGACCACTTCTTCGGCCTGGCCCATGGCGATCGACAACCCCGCCACGTGAAACATCGCCGGGTCGTTGCCGCCATCGCCGATGGCCGCCGTCTGTTCCAGCGGCACACCGAGGTGCGCCGCGAGGGTCTTCAAGGCTTCGCCCTTGTTGGCCTTCATCGCGGTCACATCCAGGAACACCGGTTGCGAGCGGGACACTTGCGCCAGCCCCTCGACTCTCGGCTGCAACTGCGCCTCGAGCTCCACCAGCAGCTGGGTATTGGTACTGGCCGCCACGATCTTGTCGACCCGATCCAGAAACGGCTCGAAGCTCTCCACGACGATGGCTGGATAGCCCAGGCCATGTTCCTCGCGAACCGCCATCGGCCCGCCAGGATCGCGCCGCAACCAGTCGCCGTCGGCAAACAGCCAGACTTCTACGTCCGGCTGCGGCGTAAATAAAGCCAATGCCACCAGCGCCGCTTCTGCCGGCAAGTGATGCGCCACCAGAATACTGCCGTCGGGATTGACCAGCGTGCCGCCATTAAAGCCGGCAATGGGCACATCGACGCCCAGCGCTTCGACCTGCTGACGCATAGCCTTGGGCGGTCGCCCGCTGGCCAGGCTGAAAAACACCCCGGCCGCGCGCAAGGCGCGAACCGTATCAATGGTGCGCTGGCTGAGGCTGTGATCCGGATGCAGCAACGTGCCGTCCATATCACTCAATACAAACCGGATGGGTTGACTCGGCAAGTCACTCATCCGAGGCTGTGCCAGGTACGGCCATCGCGGGCCAGCAACGCATCAGCCGCCGCCGGGCCGTCCTCACCCGCCTTGTAGGCCTGGATGCCGTCATCCTGCTTCCACGCATCGAGAAAAGGCTGCACCGCACGCCAGCCGTTTTCGATGTTGTCGGCGCGCTGGAACAAGGTCTGGTCGCCGGTCATGCAGTCGTAGATCAGGGTTTCGTACCCCGTCGACGGCTGCATCTCGAAGAAGTCCTTGTAGGCAAAACCCAACTCCACGTTGGCCATGTCCAGGGTCGGCCCGGGCTTTTTCGCCAGCAGGTCGAACCACATGCCTTCGTTCGGCTGGATCTGGATCTTCAGGTACGTCGGCTTGAGTTCATCGACCTCGGTATCACGGAACTGCGCGTAAGGTGCCGGCTTGAAGCAGATGATGATCTCAGTGTCGCGGATGCTCATGCGCTTGCCGGTGCGCAGGTAAAACGGCACACCCACCCAGCGCCAGTTGTCGATCATCACCTTGAGGGCGACGAAAGTCTCGGTGCTGCTGTCGGGCGCAACGTTGGCCTCTTCGCGGTAACCCGGCAGTTGCTTGCCGGCGACTTCACCGGCGGTGTACTGGCCGCGCACCGAGTTGGCCCGTGCGTCTTCCAGCGACCAGGGCCGTATGGCCCCGATTACCTTGGCCTTCTCGCCCCGCACCGCATCGGCGCCAAAGGCGGCCGGCGGTTCCATGGCGACCATCGCGAGCAACTGGAACAGGTGATTGGGCACCATGTCCCGCAACGTGCCGGTGTGTTCGAAGAAGCTGCCACGGGTTTCCACGCCGACGGTCTCGGCGGCGGTGATTTGCACGTGGTCGATGTAATGGTTGTTCCAGAACGCCTCGAACAGCACGTTGGAAAAACGGCTGATCAGGATGTTCTGGACAGTCTCCTTGCCCAGGTAATGGTCGATGCGATAGATCTGCTTCTCGCTCATCACCTTGAGCAGGCAGGCGTTCAGCGCTTCGGCGGTGGCGAGGTCGGAGCCGAAAGGCTTTTCGATCACCACCCGGCGGAACGCCTCCGGGGTTTCTTCGAGCAAGCCGGCAGCGCCGAGGCGCTGCACCACTTCGGCGAAGAAACGCGGCGCAGTCGCCAGGTAGAACACCGCGTTGCCAGTGCCACTGTCAGCGATCTTCTTGCCGATGTCGGCGTACGTGCTGTCGTCGAGGAAGTCACCCTCGACGTAGCTGATGCCCTTGGCCAACTGGGCCCACAGTTGCGGGTCCAGGGCGTCCTCGCCATTGCCCTTGACCTTGCTGGCGGCCTCGGTGCGAATGAAGTCCTCGAGTTTCTTGGCGAAATCGGCGTCGCTGATGGCGTTGTGATCAACGCCCACGATGCGCAAGCCGTTACCCAGCAGTCCATCACGACTGAGGTTGTACAGCGCCGGCATCAGCAGGCGCTTGACCAGGTCACCATGGGCACCAAACAGAAACAGAGTGGTGGGCGGAGCGGGTTCGGCCTTGGGTTTCTTGCCGTTGGCGGTCATTTTTTGGGCGTCTCCACATGGCCGCCAAAGCCGAAGCGCATGGCAGAAAGCATTTTGTCGCCATAAGTACTTTGCTGGCGGGAGCGGAAGCGCGCGAACAGCGAGTTCGACAGCACCGGAACCGGTACCGATTGCTCCATGGCGGCTTCGATGGTCCAGCGGCCTTCGCCACTGTCGGCGACCGAGCCGGAATAACCGTCGAGCTTGGGATCGGTGGCCAGGGCGTCGGCAGTCAGGTCCAGCAGCCAGGACGACACCACGCTGCCACGACGCCAGACTTCGGCGATGTCGGCGACATTCAGGTCGAAGCGCTGGTCTTGCGGCAGGTTTTCCGAGTTCTTGGTCTTGAGAATGTCGAACCCTTCGGCGAAGGCCTGCATCATCCCGTACTCGATGCCGTTGTGGATCATCTTGACGAAGTGCCCGGAACCGGCAGGCCCCGCGTGGATGTAGCCGCGCTCGGCACGGCTGTCAGCTGTGGCAGAACGGTCCTTGGTGCGCGGGATGGTACCCAGGCCCGGCGCCAGGCTTTCGAAGATCGGGTCCAGCAGCTTAACGGTCTCGGCGTCGCCGCCGATCATCATGCAGTAGCCGCGCTCCAGGCCCCAGACACCGCCGGAGGTGCCGACGTCGACGTAGTGCAGGCCTTTTTCCGACAGGGCCTTGGCCCGGCGGATGTCATCCTTATAGAAGGTGTTGCCGCCGTCGATGATCACATCACCGTCTTCCAACAGATGGCTCAATTCTTCAATGGTGTTTTCGGTCGGGTCGCCTGCCGGCAGCATCACCCAGATCGCCCGAGGCTTTTGCAGCCCGGCCACCAGGCCCGCCAGGTCGGCAACGCCCGTGGCGCCCTCGCCTGCCAGACCTTTTACGAATGCTTCATTGCGGTCGTAAACCACGGTGGTATGCCCATTGAGCATCAGGCGCCGCGCAATGTTGCCACCCATGCGGCCTAGTCCAATAATCCCCAGTTGCATGTGCTGATGCTCCTTACTACGAATAAATGTGTGTCACAGTTTATAGCGCAATGAGGCTAATGAGGGTTAGTCCAGAGCGGATTGGCATAGTTTCATGACAAAAAGTGGCCATCCTTTAGCCTTCAGTGGGTTAAAAGTCACAGCGACCATCAAAAATAAAAAAGTTCCCTTCACTTAAAAAAGAATTCAGAATTGCCTCGACTGTTGCCGAGGGCCTCGAATCAAGCGCTCTGGCACCGCGATACACCGGCTATTTGCGAGGTAAGCAATGAGCACTGCACACATGACCCGTCCGCCCCAGACCCTCTATGTCACTATTCGCCGCGATGAATTGCGCCAGTTGAAAGACGAGCGCGATCAACTGCAGCAGGAAGTCATGCGTCTGCGCTCGCACTTGCAGGGCCAGCTCAATCAGCCGTCCGGCACCCAGCCCGCCGTTTGCTGAACCTAAGCTGAACGAACCGTTCAGGAATAACTCACGAAGTTTTCACATCCTCATCCCGATACTCCCGCCGAATCGGGCCGCGCCACGTGCGCAGGCCCTCTGTTTACGTGCATCCCTGCGCGTTGACACTGAAAAATTATCGGGTTGGAGCGCTGGATGGCGATGTTCAAACGCAGCACTACGTCTGCGAAAGGTTTTGATTGGGCCGGCCTCGGCTGGATGTTCCTGTTCTTCTGGTATTTCTCGGGCATTACCCAACTGCTGATCCAACTGACCGGCACCTCCGGCTTCAGCGGTTTCCGCCAGGCATTTTTCATGAGCGCCCTGTGGCTGGCGCCGATGCTGCTGTTCCCGCGTCGCGCGCGCCTGGTGGCAGGCTTGATTGGCGTGGTGCTGTGGGCCTGCTCCATGGCCAGCCTGGGTTATTTCTTCATCTACCAGCAGGAATTCTCCCAAAGCGTCATCTTCATCATGTTCGAGTCGAACATCTCTGAAGCGGGCGAATACGCCACCCAATACTTTGCCTGGTGGATCGTGCTGGCGTTCATTGCCCACACCGCGATGGCGATTTTCCTGTGGACCCGCGTACGCCCGGTGTACCTGCCACGTGGCCAGGCCATGCTGGCGGCTGCCGCCATCGTGATTGCCATCGTCGGTTACCCCCTGGTCAAGCAGATCGCCAAGAGCGAGACCATGGAACTGGCCATCGACCGCTTTGAAACCCGCATCGAGCCGGCAGTGCCATGGCAGATGATCGTCGCCTACCGCCGTTACACCGAACAACTGGATAACATGCAAGGCATGCTGACCAGCGCCAGCAAGATCCCGCCCCTGACCAACCTCAAAGACAGCATGGCCGGCCAGCCGTCGACCCTGGTGCTGGTAATCGGCGAGTCCACCAACCGCCAGCGCATGAGCCTGTATGGCTACCCGCGCAACACCACGCCGGAGCTGGACAAGCTGCGGGACCAGCTCGCGGTGTTCGACAACGTCATCACCCCGCGCCCGTACACCATCGAAGCGCTGCAACAGGTGCTGACCTTCGCCGACGAAGAAAACCCGGACCTGTACCTCAAGACCCCGTCCATCGTCAGCGTGATGAAGCAGGCCGGCTACAAGACCTTCTGGATCACCAACCAGCAGACCATGACCAAGCGCAACACCATGCTCACGACCTTTTCCGAACAGGCCGACGAGCAGGTGTACCTGAACAACAACCGTAACCAGAATGCGCGCCAATACGACGGCGACGTGCTGGAGCCGTTTGCCAAGGCGATGTCCGACACCGCCGAGCGCAAATTCATCGTGGTGCACCTGCTGGGTACCCACATGAGCTACCAGTACCGCTACCCGCCGACCTTCGACAAGTTCACCGACCGCCAAGGCGTGCCCGAGGCGATCAGCGACGCGCAGTTGCCGACCTACAACAGCTACGACAACGCAGTGCTGTACAACGATTTCGTGGTGTCGAGCCTGATCAAGGACTACGCCAAGACTGACCCCAACGGCTTCCTGCTGTACCTGTCCGACCACGGTGAAGACGTGTTCGACTCGGCCGGCCACACCACCCTGGGCCGTAACGAAGGCAAGCCGACGGCGCCGATGTACACCATCCCGTTCATGGCCTACGCATCGCCCAAGTGGCGTGAAAGCCATGACTGGAGTTTTGCCGGTGACTTGCAGCGGCCCTACACCAGCTCGCAGCTGATCCATACCTGGGCCGACATGGCAGGGTTGAGCTTCGATGAACTGGACCCCAGCAAGAGCCTGGTCAGCGACAGCTTCAAGCCCCGGCCGCGACTGATTGGCGATCCCTATGCACGCCAGCAAAAACCGCTGATTGATTTCAGCCTGATCAAGCCCAAGCAAAACGACGCCGCCAACGTGGTCCTCAAGTAGCTTGAATCCCCCGGGTTTCATCCGCGCAATGCGGTGAAACCCGACGTGGCGGCTCCCATGACAATTACTACAGCTACCTGGACGTTGGCGGCCCTTGGCGTTTGATGGGCGCCTGCGGGGCCGCACGGTGCTCGCCTACCGCGACAGCCAGTCCTATCGCGACAACTGCGCGCTGCAACGGAACTATTGGGGAGCCCCACGCGCCATCAGCCTTGCACTGGACTGAAAGCTCTGTATTCATCGCTGCGAAAGATGGGAAGTTAACGAAATCGTTAACTTTCGGTCAGCGTGAGGTTAACCCTTACTTAATATCATTGGCCCACAGTCTCCCCATCCCGCCGCTGATCACAACGCGCGGAACCCAATACACTTAATGAGACACTGCCATGAAAATTTCGACTGTTATCCTTGCCGGCCTGATGACCATGACCTCCGTAGCAGCCTTTGCAGAAGGCGGTTCAGAGCGTTCGAAGGCGTTCTACAACAACTTCGCCTTCGTTCAGGAACAGACCCACGGTACGGCCCAGCAAACAGCAATGGCTGACGGCAAGACTGCAAAACCTGCCACTGCCGATCAAACTACCACGACCCCTAACACCTGATTTACCCGTAATACCCTGTGCTATTCCGCTCTGATAGCTAAGGTCAACTTGGCGCCACTTGCTGGCGCCTTTTTTTGCCTTTAATTAAATAAACATTAATTAAAGCGGTTTGCTCCAAAACAACATGCGGCCATGCTCGGTATCAAATACCGCATCGTCAAAACCGAACTTTCGATAAGCCGACTGCGCCACGCCATTGCCTTCAAGCACCTCGAGGGTGATCTTGCAGCAGCCGCGCTGACGAGCAATTTCCTCGACCTTTTGCAGCATCTTCTGGCTCAAGCCCAGGCCACGGAATTTGTCCATCACCACCACGTCGTGCACGTTCACCAGCGGACGGCAAGCAAAGGTGGAAAACCCTTCAAAGCAGTTCACCAGACCCGCCGGCGTGCCGCCGACAAAGGCCAGCACGCTGAACGCATGGGCACGCTTGGCCAACTCCGCCGGCAGTTGCTGCAAACGGTCGGCCGGCAAGCTTTGGCCAAAGCCCATGGGGTCTTCGGCGTAATGATTGAGCACCAGGCCAATGGCCTCGGCGTGTACCGGATTGGTGTAGCTGGCTTGCAGCACCAGGATGTCTGCGGTGTCCATTTCCTTCCTCGTTAACGGTGCAACAGGGACTCGGTCCCCATAAAAGGGCTCGATTGTAAGCATGGAGCAGGCATTAGATGAAGGAGATTAACTACATTTGCCCGCGTGAAAGCACGCCAGGCTCGCCAAACCGCGCCAGTTGCATCTCTTGCAGGCGGCTCAGGGTGCGACGAAACGAAAACTCCAGGTAACCCTCGGTATAGAGGCTTTCCAGGGGGACCTTGGCCTCGATATACAGCGGCACCTTGCGGTCGTAGCACTCGTCCACCAGGGCGATGAACCGCCGGACGCTGTCGTCATGCACCGACAGTTCTGGCAGCTCCCGGTCACCGGCATCCACCCGTTCGGCCGCATCTTCGGTGCCACGGGCAATTCGTCCCGGACGCTTTTGTGCGCTTAGATTCGGCACTTCGCCTAGCAAAATGGCCTTGAACCGATCACACAGCAGCATGAAATCCATCGCAGCCAACGGCTGCTCGCACAGATCGGCATAGCGACACCACAGCACCGTCTCACTGGACTGCACCGCCACGATGGAGCGGTAGCCCACCGCAACCGGCGCGCTGCTCACCGCCTGCCCATGGCTCAACTGGTGAAACACCTCGGCCAACGCCTCAGGCTGATCGACCCAATAACGTTGCAGCGCGGTCCCTGGATGCAGGCGATGATCTTCCCCGCCGTCCACCGCCACCACTCGCATATGCCGCTTGATGGCCTCGATTCCCGGCAGGAAACGATCGCGATTGAAGCCATCGGCGTACAGTTGGTCCGGTGGCTGGTTGGACGTGCAGACCATCACCACGCCTTCCTCGAACATCACTTGGAACAGCCGGCCGAGGATGATGGCGTCACCGATGTCATTGACGAACAACTCATCAAAACACAGCACCCGCACTTCCCGGCTCAGTTCACGGGCCAGGGCCTGCAAGGGGTCGTGGGTGCCCGTCAGTTGGAACGAGCGCTGGTGCACCCAGCCCATGAAGTGATGAAAATGCTGGCGCCGCGCCGGCACTCGCAGGCTTTGGTAGAACTGGTCCATCAGCCAGGTCTTACCCCGGCCGACCGGGCCCCACAGGTACACCCCGGTGATAGGCCCATGCCCGTGATGCAGGGCCTGATGGCAGTCTTGCAGGGCTTGCACCGCCTCACGCTGGGCGTCGTCGGGGACGAAACCCTGTTGGGTGATGGCGTGCTGGTAGGCGGCGAGTGGCGAGTCGAAAGTCATGCCCGGCAGTATGCCATGACCGCTACAGGGAAATATCCAATCGGGCAATCTTGCCCTGCTCGTTGAGGCGGAAGGTATAGCGCAGCTCCAGTGGGCTGCCGGGAAAGCTACCGGTGATCAGGTTGCTGACCAGCACCTTGCCCGTGCGGTGCTGCACATTCAGCACCTGGACCTTGGGCTGGTAACGGCGCCCGGTGTCTTCCATCCAGCGCGCAATGGCGGCGGTACCGACCTGATGCTCGCCTTCGTCGAACACGTTGGCATCTTCGGCAAAACAGTCGGCGACCAAGGATGTGTCGCCGGCGTTCGCAGCGGCAATGTAGGCCGCAATCGCCGGGGCCAGTTCGGGGGTGGGTTGGGACATGGTGACAGCTCCTTGTTAGTGATTTATGGCGCCATGCTAAAGCAGCGTTGTGTCAGTTCTTGTCAGGAGTGAACGGCCCGGATTCGTTCTGCTCCATCAGCTTGCGCCAGCCCCGCAGCCAGTCGCTGCGCCGCCCCGGATAACGCTCGCCGTAAAGGCTGGCGGCGGCCACGCGGTCGGTACGGAAGGTGCGATAGGCCCCACGCAATTCGCACCACGCGACGATCACCCGCACTTCATTCAGAAAGCCCAGGGCCAGGGGCCAGATCAGGCGCTGGCTGGCGGTCTGGCTGGCATCGGCGTAATCGATGTGCAGCTTGGCCTGGCCGCGAATGGCCTCGCGGAACACGTTCAACGGCACGCGATTTTCCGGGTAGCCGAACCCCGGTGGGCCCGGCAGCAAGGTGGGATTGCGCAACGCTTCCTGGGCCGCCGGGTCGAGTACATCAGCAATCTTCGCCAGGGCATTGGCCGCCGCCTGGCTCAGTACGTCATCACCGCGCTGGTCGACGTACCGCAAGCCCAGCACGATGGCTTCGGTCTCGTCGGCATTGAGCATCAGCGGCGGCAGGAACAGGCCCGCACGCAGCACATAGCCCACGCCCGCCTCGCCATAGATCGGCGCGCCCAACGCCGTCAGCTCGGCGATATCGCGGTACAGCGTGCGTTCGGATATCTCCAGTTCCGCCGCCAGCACGGCGGCCGTCACCGGGCGTTTCTTGCCCCGCAGGACTTGCAACAAGGTCAGCAGACGGCTGGTACGCGACACGTTGATCACGCTCGAAAAATAGAAGGTGGCGCAGCTTAGCAGAGGCCGCTGTCAGAAAGTGTCAGGAGCAGACGCCCTTCCCTTCAAGGGTAAAAAAAGCCGCTTGACGAAAAATATGACTCACATCATATTAAATAGATGTTGCCAGACATTTAAATAACCCACAGCGTCAGGAGTTCTCGTATGCGCAATAAAGTCTTTGGCCGTCGCAGCGGCCTGCGGGTTTCAGAGCTGGCCCTGGGTAGCGCCAACTTCGGTACCGGCTGGGGCCATGGCGCCGAGCGCGAAGAATCCAAGCGGATTTACGACGGCTACCTCGAGGCCGGTGGTAATTTCCTCGATACCGCCAACGGCTACCAGTTCGGCCAATCGGAAGTGCTGCTCGGCGAGTTCATTGCGTCGGAACGCGACCGCCTGGTGATCGCCAGCAAGTACACCTTGCGCACCCAGCCTCAGGACGAAGGCACCCTCAAGCTCGGCAATAACCGCAAGAACATGGTGCGCGCTGTCGAAGAAAGCCTGAAACGCCTGAACACCGATCACATCGACTTGTTCTGGGCGCATATCAGCGACAACGTCACGCCGATGGAAGAGATCCTGCGGGGGTTTGATGACCTGGTGCGGGCCGGCAAGATCCACTATGCCGGGCTGTCCAACTTCCCTGCCTGGCGCATTGCCCGCGCCGACCTGCTCGCCGAAGTGCGCGGCTTTGCGCCGCTGGTAGCGATCCAGACCGAATACAGCCTGGCCGAACGCACCGCCGACCGTGAGCTGCTGCCCATGGCCGAAGCCCTGGGTCTGGCCGCCACACTGTGGTCACCGCTGGGGGGTGGTTTTCTCACCGGCAAGTACCGCAATAGCCAGGACGATACCCGCGCCAGCAAGCTGGGGATTCTGGTTCACGCAGAAAAAAGTGCCCGGGAAACAGCGGTGCTCGACACCTTGCTGGCCGTCGCCGGTGAACTGGACGCCACACCGACGCACATCGCCATCGCCTGGCTGCGGGAAAAAGCCCGTCGCTCCACCACCGCGCTGATTCCGATTCTGGGCCCGCGCACCCGCGAACAGCTGGATGGCACCCTGGGCGCGCTGACGGTGCAACTCTCGGCTGAGCAAGTGGCCCGTCTGGACGCTGCCAGCGCGATACCGCTGGGGGTGCCCCACGAGATGATCGCCGAGCGCTTTCCGCGCTATACCGACGAAGATGCTCAAGACCTGCGCTGGCCGCCGGTTATCTAAAAACACTTGTGGCGAGGGAGCTTGCTCCCGCTGGGCTGCGTAGCGGCCCCAAAATCTTGGGAGCGCTGCGCACTGGAGCGCCAGCCCGGTCCAGCGGGAGCAAGCTCCCTCGCCACATAGGCAGTGCTCAGCCTTGAGAAAACGGCGGTCTCAGTTACGCGAGGCTCTTGCTCACCACCTCAAACACGTCACTGGACAGCTCGCCCGAAGCGCGGATCCGCTCCAGCTCACCTTTCATCAGCGCCTGTCGCGCGCTGTCGTATTTGCGCCAGCGGGTCAACGGCGCCAACTGCCGCGAGGCGATCTGCGGGTTGAAGCCATTCAACTGGATCACCAGATCCGCCAGGAACCGATAACCCGAACCGTCGGCCGCGTGGAAGTTGATCAGGTTCTGCCCGGCAAACGCGCCCACCAGTGCTCGTACCTTGTTCGGGTTCTTGATATTGAACGCTGGATGCTGCATCAACGCCTTGACCCGCTCCAGGGCGCCCGGCAAACCACTGCCCGCCTGCACGCTGAACCACTGGTCCATGACCAGCGGGTTGTCCTTGAAGTTCTCGGCAAACACCGCGAGGGCCTTGGCCTTCTCTTCTTCGAACGGCGAGTTGACCAACACCGCCAACGCCGTCAGGCGCTCGGTCATGTTGTCGCACGCGTCAAACTGCTCAAGGGTCGCTGCCAGCACTTCCGGCTTGCCGCTGAGCATCAGGTACGACAGTGCGATGTTCTGCAAGGCGCGACGGGCAAAGTGTTCCGCCTCGGCCACGTATGGGGTTTTCTTCGACAGGTCGCGATTGGCCTGGTAGCGCAGCCACAAACCTTCGAACAGGTGATCGGCCAATTGCTTACGGGCGAACTCGCGGGCCACGTGGATGGCCTCGACGTCCGCCACTTCGCTGATTTCAGTCAGGTAGGCTTCGCTCGGCAGCGACAGCATCTCGGCGACCATCGCCTGGTCCAGGCTTTCGTCGCTCAATACGCTGCGCAGTGCGGTGATCAGGCGTTGATCCAGCACCAATGCCTTGCCCTGCTGATATTGGGCGATCAACTCCTGCAACACCTGCACCGACAGTTGCTGGCCGGCGTCCCAGCGATTGAAACCATCGCTGTCGTGCTGCATCAGGAACATCAATTGGTCGCGGTTGTACGGGAAGCTCAGTTTCACCGGCGCCGAGAAGCCGCGCAGCAGAGACGGCAGCGGGTGTTCGGCGATGTCGACAAAGGTAAAGGTCTGCTCGGCTTCGGTCACCGAAATCACCCGGGACGTGGCGCCCGCAGCGGCTTCACCGGCCAGACGCAAGGCGATACCCGCGCCCTTGCTGTCCAGCAGGCCCAGTTCAACCGGAATCACGAACGGCAGTTTCTCTACTTTGTCCGGGGTTTCCGGGCAGCTTTGACGGAAGGTCAGGCTGTAGGTTTTAGCCGCCGCGTCGTAGGACTCGCTCACCGCCAGGCGTGGTGTACCGGCTTGGCTGTACCAGCGCTTGAACTGGGTCAGGTCGGCGCCATTGGCGTCTTCCATGGCCTTGATAAAGTCATCGCAGGTCACAGCCTGGCCGTCGTGGCGTTCGAAGTACAGGTCGCTGCCCTTGCGGAAGCCTTCGGCCCCGAGCAAGGTCTGGATCATGCGGACCACTTCCGAGCCCTTTTCGTACACGGTCAGGGTGTAGAAGTTGGAGATTTCGATAAAGCCGTCCGGGCGTACCGCGTGGGCCATCGGGCCAGCATCTTCAGCGAACTGGTGCGTGCGCAGATAGGCCACGTCCTGGATACGCTTGACGGTGGCCGAGTTCATGTCGGCAGAGAACTGCGAATCACGGAACACCGTGAAGCCTTCCTTCAGCGACAGCTGGAACCAGTCGCGGCAGGTGACGCGATTGCCCGACCAGTTGTGGAAGTACTCGTGGGCGACGATCGCCTCCACACGCTGGTGCGCGGCGTCGGTGGCGGTTTCGGCACGGGCCAGCACGGCGCTGGAGTTGAAGATGTTGAGGCCCTTGTTCTCCATGGCGCCCATGTTGAAGTCGTTGACCGCGACGATCATGAAGATGTCGAGGTCGTACTCGCGACCATAGGCTTCTTCGTCCCAGCGCATGGACTTCTTCAGGCTGTTCATGGCGTGCTGGCACTTGTCGATGTTTTCCGGCTCGACATAGATGCGCAGCGCCACGCTACGCTCGGTCATGGTGGTGAAGGTGTCTTCGACACACCACAAATCACCGGCCACCAGTGCGAACAGGTACGCCGGTTTCTTGAACGGGTCTTCCCAGGTCGCCCAGTGCCGGCCGTCTTCGCCAGGGCCGGAAGCAATCGGGTTGCCGTTGGACAGCAGCACCGGGTAACTGTGTTGCTCGGCGATCACCGTGGTGGTGAACACGCTCATCACGTCCGGGCGATCGAGGTAATAGGTGATCTTGCGGAAACCTTCGGCCTCGCACTGGGTGCAGAACATGCCGCCGGACTTGTACAGGCCTTCCAGGGCGGTGTTGGTTTCCGGATGGATCCTCACCGTGGTGTCGAGGGTGAAGGTCGCGCTGGTGGGGTGCACAGTCAGGTGGCTGTCGCTCAACTGGTAGTCGGCGTCGGTCAGCTCCTGGTCGGCCAGGTTCACCGACAGCAGCTCCAGCTGCTGCCCGTCCAGCACCAGCGGCGGCAGGCCGGCGCCGCGCTCGGGGTTGCGGCGCATCACCAGCTGCGCGTGGACCAGGCTATGGTCCTCGAACAACTCGAAGGTCAGGTGCGTCTCGTCGATCAGGTAGTCCGGCGCCTGATAGTCTTTCAGGTAAATCATCTTCGGCTGTTCGGTGCGCATGTCTGTTGTCCTTCTACTGATGCACGGCGAGCTGGTAGGCCGTGTATTTACGAATGTTGATCACGCCGGTATCGAAGATCAGGTATTGGCCCTTGATCCCCATCAGCGTGCCTTCGGCAATCGGGTTCTTGTCCAGGTTGAAGCTGACAATCTTGGCCGGGTACTGCTCGATCGGGTAGCGGATTTCGATCGGTTCGATGTCGGAAACCGGTTGGATGGCTTGTAGGCCAAATCGCTCCTGCAAACCCAGCAAGCCTTCGGCACAGCTGGCGAACAGTTCGTCGCGGACCTGCGCAAGATTTACCGCCTGGGCGTCGCCCTTGAGCAGCGCGCGCCAGTTGGTCTTGTCGGCCACCTGGCTGCGGAACAGGTCTTCGACGAAGCCCGACTGCTGGCGCGTGGCAACCCGCATGATCGGCAGCGCCTGGCTCGCGCCCTGGTCCAGCCAGCGGGTAGGCAACTGGCTGGCGCGGGTAATGCCGACCTTGATCCCCGAGGAATTCGCCAGGTACACCACGTGGTCGGTCATGCAGAATTTTTCACCCCAGGCCGGATCGCGGCAGGTGCCGGCGTCGTAATGGCAGCGCTCGGGGCTCATGATGCACAGGTCGCACTGGGCCAGTTTGGTCATGCACGGGTAGCAGTAACCCTGGCTGAAACTGGTCTTGGTCTTGCGACCGCAATGGGTGCAATGGATCGCACCGAGGTATTCCAGGCGCACGGTGGTGCCAATCAACGGGTTGACCGGCACCTCAATGTCGCCCAGGCGAAACGCGTATTGAACGGTCGGCTCACCCAACTGCGCCGACATCTTGCTGACTGCACCACGGCCAATCTCAATCAATGGATGGCATCCGACTTGAACAGGATGTTCGGCACCGGCGCCGACTTCGAGGCGCACTCCTGCGGGCCCATGTAGCCAGTGCGCTGGTCTTCCGGCAGGTTCTGCAGTTCCCAGGCGATCACCGCCTGCAACGACAGTTCACGCTGCTCGGCGGTGAGTTTGCGGCCATCGGACCACTTGCCGATTTCCACGGCGAGCTTGAGGCTCTCATAGATGTCCGGGGTGATGTTTTCGATCATTTCGACAAAAGAGGACATAAGACTCTTCCTTAACTAAATAGGAGACATTTTGCGGCGGCTGTACAAGCCACCCAACAAACCGGTCAGGCAACCCACCACCAGGCCACCCACGTGGGCCGCATTGGCGATTTCGCCGAAACCGATCATCGAAACCAGGCCCGACAGGCACAGCACCAACCACACCAGCATCATCACCAACACCCCGCGAGGCAGGCGATACGCCGGGTTCGGCGACAACAACTGATAGATCCAGCAATGCCCGAGCAAGCCGTACAGCACCCCGGACAACCCGCCAAACAGGCCAGGACCACCAAAATAGTACTGCGCGTAGTTCGACACCAGGCTGAACAACAGGGTCAGGCCCAGCAGGTTGATACTGCCCTGGCGCAGCTCGATACGCCGTCCCAGTTCCCAATACCACATGCCGTTCATGGCCAGGTGCAGGATGCCGAAGTGGATCAGCATCGGCGTGACCAACCGCCACCACTGCCCCGATGCGAGACTGTCGGCCAGCGGCGTGAAGTGCAGGTACTCGCCCGACACACTGAACGGCAGGAACGTCAGCCAGCTCATGGCTTGCAGGTTATCCCCCAGCAGCGTGACGGCGCCGACGATGATGCTCAGCAGCAGGATAAGTCCGGTCACCGGGCTGTGGCGCAGCTGCTGGACAAACCCCGGACGCTTGGCCGTCGCTGCCTGTGCCGGAATATCCAGTTGCTGGTCCGGGTCACCGGCCGGAAAGCGCTGGTACAAGACCTTCACGTCTTCGCTGATGGAATCGGGCACCCACAGCACTTGCTCCCCGGCTTCTTCGCTGACGCGATGGGGCACTTGCATGCGCTGCAGAAGCTTGACGAAACCACTCAAATCCACCGCCAGCGGCAGGCGTAATACAGCCACGGTACTCATGTAATAACCTCAGGGCGCTCGACATCGACCCAAACAAATTTACGCGGGTCCAGGCGGGTTTCCTGATCCAGCCGGTAAGCCACCAACTTGCCGTACAGCACCGCGCTGTAGTCCAGGCAGGCCAGGTTCGGACGGATCGGCGCCGGTTTACCGCTGCGCCAGTAATGGCCGACGAACAGCAACGGCTCGTCGACGCCGTAGCGCAGCAGGGAATTTTTCTCGGTGGACGACAGCGGCGTGGCGGCCACCGGTTCCGGCAGCGCATCAGGCTGGAACACGATGTCGCCGTAGGTTTTCGGGTCGTCTTCCCAGAACTTGGTGCGGAAGAACGAGCGCGTCAGCCCGTCGCCGCCAGTCAGGGTCAGGCCGTCCGGCAGGCGCATGTCGGTGCCGCGCAGCAGGCGGTCGAAGGCGTTGCTGGCGAAACTGCCCGGCACCGCAGCGGCTTGCAGGAAGTGCTGGTCGATGCAGCCGTCCGGGAAATGCGCGCGCAAGGGTTCGATAAAGCCGTTGTCCCAGCAAGCGTGCACCACGCGGAATCGTCCGGCATCGACAAACAGCGGCATGTCGTAGAACCAGCCGAGGAAGTCGTGCCAGTCTGCCGGGTGCTGCTCGAACTGGGTCAGGGTTTCATGGATCAAGCGCGCATGGCGTGGCGTGTGCTCACGCACGAACTGCTTGCCGCTGCCGGGGGGTGCGGGCGTGCTCCAGCCCAGCGCGTTGAACTCATGGTTGCCCATGATGCACAGCGCCTGGCCGGCCTCGGTCATGTCGTGGACGATATGCAGCGCCTCGCGAATGCGCGGGCCACGGTCGATGATATCGCCGAGGAACACGGCCATTCGCGACGGATGCCGCCAGGTGCCGCCCTGCTTGTGGTAACCCAACCGGTCGAGCAAGTGCTCAAGGGTATGAGCGCAACCGTGCACGTCACCAATCAGGTCGTAGCTACGCGCGGGATCGAGCATCAGTCGCCTCCACCCCCCAAGCGGCTGCCCCAGCCCAGCTTGGTGCGGCACACTTCGTAGTAGTTGTGGTCCAGCGGGTGGATCAACCGCAACTTCTGTGCCTTTTTGCTCACGGTGATGGTGTCACCGGGGGCGCAGGTGAAATGGTTCTGCCCGTCGCAGGAGACTTGCGGGTAGATCTGCATGTCTTTGGACACCACGATTTTCAACTCACTGTTGCCGTCGACCACGATAGGTCTGCTGGACAACATATGGGGGTACATCGGCACGATCACAATGGCATCCAGCTTGGGATGCATGATCGGCCCGCCGGCCGACAGCGCGTAGGCCGTGGACCCGGTAGGCGTGGCGACGATCAGGCCGTCGGCCTTCTGGCTGCACACGAACTGGCCGTCGATGTACAACTCGAACTCGATCATCCGGGTCGACTTGCCGGGGTGCAGCACCACGTCATTGAGGGCGTCGCCCTGGCCGATGGCTTCGCCGTGGCGGCGCACTTCGGCTTGCAGCAGGAAGCGGTTTTCCACCAGGTAATGGCCGTCCAGCACCTTGGCCACTTCGACTTCCAGCTCGTCGGGGCGAATATCGGTGAGGAACCCCAGGCTCCCGCGGTTGATCCCCAGCACCGGCACGTTATGCCGCGCCAGCGCCCGGGCCGCGCCCAACAGGCTGCCGTCGCCGCCCACCACGATCACCATGTCGCAGACTTCACCGAGCATCTTGCGCGACGAGGTTTGCAGGCCGTGGCCGGGGAGGATTTCAGCGATGGTGTCTTCGAGGATCACATGCAGGTGGCGCTCGAGCAGAAACTTTTTCAGTCGGCGGACGGTGTCCAGCACCTGGGTACTGCCCAGGCGACCGATAATGCCGATATTGCGAAATTGCTCCATGGGGCTCCTGCGGGGTTCGGGTTCTGGCAAAAAAGAACGATTATGGGCGAAAGCCGGCGTTACACAAAATCCTTTGTCGCCGCAAACCCCAGACGACAACGGTTCTCAGCCCCCTTCCCGACTGTAAAAGGCTATGCTCGGACCATGACTCTGTTCCCTGATTTACAGCACCTGCCCCGCCAACTGCGTCACCCCGAGGTGCGCGACCTCGCGTGGGTGATGCTCGCCCCGCCGATGCTTGAGCAGACACCCTGGCCGCAACGCCACCCGCTCACCGGCAGCGACTGGGTGCAGGCCCCGCACTTGCTGGAACACTGGCTGCGCCAGCTGGACCAGGACAGCAGCGCCTTGCTGCACTGGCTGAGCCAGGCACGTACCCGTCGACTGGGGCTGTACTACGAACGGTTGTGGCAATTCGCCGTGCAGCATGCGCCCGGTGTGGAATTGCTGGCGGCCAACCTGCCGATCCGCCAGGCCGGGCATACCCTGGGCGAGCTGGACATGCTGCTGCGTGACCGTGACGGCGTGCACCACCTGGAACTGGCGATCAAACTCTACCTCGGCCCCCAGGACGGCGATGGCCGGGACACCGCGCAATGGCTGGGCCCGGGCTGTCATGACCGGCTCGACCGCAAACTGGCCCATCTGGCGCAGCATCAATTGCCGATTTCCGCCCGGCCGGAAAGCCGCGAAATACTGGCGGCGTTGGATATCCAGAGATTTGATGCCCATCTATGGCTGGGCGGGTATTTGCTCTACCCATGGCCCGGCATGGCGCAGGCGCCGGTGGGCGCGCATCCGCAGCACCTGAATGGCCGCTGGCTGCATCAGCGCGATTGGTCGAGGTTTATCCAGCAGAGCCCCGCCGGTCGCTGGCAACCTCTGCCCCGCCATGCGTGGCTGGCACCGGCGCACTACCCGGCGGACGAAGCCTGGGACGCGGCCCGGATGCAGCACTGGCTAACCGAACTGGACCCCATGGCGCCCGCGCAATTGCTGGTGCGCCTGGTGGAAAACAGCGAAGGAGAATGGGAAGAAGCCGAACGGCTCTTCCTGGTGGCGGATCTTTGGCCGAATGTGCCAGGGACGATCACCTCCCCGGGATTCATCCTTCACTCCGCTCCCCCGTGAGAAAAATCTGCGGCGGCAACGTAAAACCCCGCAACTTCAACAACGCCAGCGGCCCGGCGTCCAGTTCTGTGCGCAGGTGCCAGGTCAGATCCAGGCCATCCGGCGCCTTGAGCACCATGCGGTAGCGGCTCTCGCCATCGTCCAGTGCGGTGAGCCGGGCTTTTTCCAGTAGGCGAATCAGGCCCCAGGTGCCCTGGTAGTCACCAAACAAACGTTCTCCGGTATGCACGCTGGTCCAGCTCAGGCTCGCTCCCGGATAGTCGCTGCGCCCGGGCCAGGTGAAGCGTTGCCAACTTTCTTTCTGATTGAAGTAGTGGTGCCGTTCGCCGTTGAGGATGAAGGTGGTTTGCACGATGTCCCGGGCGGCCTTGCCCTGGAGTTCGAAACTCAGGCCCATGCCACCGTCGGTGTAGAGCACATCGGCAAGGTCGCTCAGTTGGTTGATAGCCGCGAGAAACTGCGGATTGAAGCGCAGGCCCTGGCTGTGCCGGTCGGCCACCCAACGGTTGCCCTCCTTGCGCAACACGCCGCCCAGTTGGCTCTGGAGAAACTGTTCGATGCGCCCCGAGTCGGCCCGGATCATTTGGCCGAGCATCGGTAACGAGGCGTCGCTGGCGGTGGCGGCAAACGGGTAGCGGCTGGCGAAAGCGCTGTGCCAAGGCGTGACAATCGCACGCTGCCACTGGCGATTGAGGCTCGCGGCTGAGGGTTGCAGCACGCGCTGCCAAGCGTGGTCCAGTGGCTGCACGAACAGCGTTTCGCCCAAACCTGACCACTCGGCGCCAAGGCTGGCGGCGATCAGGCTGCCGTAGGATTGGGTGTCCGTCAGGTCGATGCTCTTGCCCTGGAACACGCTTTGCGCCAGGGCCTGGGTCATGCCCTGCGGATCGGCTGCGTGGCTGATTTGTTGCAACTTCAGACGGGCACGGGTGACCTGGGTCAGGAAGGTGTGCAGGTTAAGGCTCTTCTCTTGGCTCATCAGGGAGAGCAGCGGGCCGAACGTCGCGTCCAATGGGCCGGCTTGCAGCGGTGGGTCGAGCATCTCCACCTTGTCCTGGCCAATCAGTTGTTGCGCGGATTTCACCCACGTGTCTTTCAGACCTTGGCCACGGGTGCCGGCCTGGCCCTGGTAGGCCACGGTGTTCATCAGTGCGATCAGCGGCGATTGGCGGGCGTCGCTCATCAGGGTCAATTGGTCGATGACATCGGGCAGGCTGTCAGAGGGATGCCAGCGCAGGCTGTTGAGGAAGTCCAGCCAGGCGCTGGCGTAGTCGTCGAAGTAGCGCTCGGTGAGGCGCTTTTTCAGCATGGCCGGCGTCAGGTCACTGGCGATATCGCCGGGCTGGTCGCTGAGGACCCAGTCGATTTGTTCGCGCCGGGCTTCGGCGATGTCATCGATGGCTCGGCGCACCTGGCCTTCCCAGGCTTGGCGGGTGAACACGCCGGGCACGCGGGCATCGCTGGAAAACAACGCCTGGGCGTCGGTGGCACCGACCATGTGGCGCAGCTCCAGGGCGGGTGAGTGATTGATGGAGGCGTCGAGCACCCGTTGGTAGAGGCTGGCTTCGGCATTGCGCTGGCCGAGTTCGCCGAGGAGGACTTGCCGGGCCTGGGCGATCAGCGTCGGGTTGGCCGGGATGCGCCACTCGGGATGTGCGGGCAGTTGCTCGCTGTAGAACTGCCAGAGGGCGGGCGACAGGGTTTGCCACAAGCCAGGGGACACGCCGGGGCGCGACGGTTCGGCGTTATTCAGGGTGTTAGCGAGGAACTCGGCGTCGGTTTTTTCCGGGTGCGCCAGCATCAGGTAGGCCTTGAGCTGGTCGTAGGCGACCCGGGCTGCGCCGACGCGCTCGGGACTGTCCGGCGCAAGCTGGATCAACGCCATGAGTTGGCGTTGCAGGTTAGCCACAGCCGGATCGCGCATCAGGCGGTGATTGGCTTCGACATAGCGCGGCCACAGGGTGTCGAGCAGGGCCTGGTTCTGGTTCAGGCCGAAACGTTGGTGCCAGGGCGTACCGTGTTCGGCGCGGTAGTCCAGCCGCGCGAGTTCGCGGGTCAGCTCGTGCAAGGCCCGGAACTGTTCGTCGCCTTGTTTGGAGTGCTGCAACGCAGTCAGCGAGGTTTGCACGTGGGTGATCAGGGCGCGGTTGCTGACGTAAGACAGCAGCAAGCCGGCGGCCCACACCAGCGCCAGGCTCATGGCCAGGGCGTAGCCGATACGCGGGATGCTCCAACCGACCCGGCGGATAAAGGGTTTGTCTTGCAGAACGCCGCCCCAGGCCGGGTCGATGGGCCAGAAATGATCCTTGGAAACGCGCTCCACCGGCAGGCTGAACCACAAGCCACGCAGAGGGACACCACGTGTGAATTGATCGAATAGCGGCGCGAGCGCCTGACACCAGCGGGGAATGCCTTCGGCCGCCAGATCGCGGGACAGACGCAGGAGGAAGTCGTGGGCGTTGTTGATTTTCATCTGGGCCAAGCCGGCTTCGCGCAGGGGCTCAATAAGGGTTGCAAGGTGGGTTTCGAGGGCGGCGGCGGTGAGTTTTGGCGGCAGCCGACAGCCGACGGCGTCGACCTGACGTTTGGCTTGCGGCCATTGACTGTCGCAGACCTGCCAAAGATGGAGCGGGAGTTGCCAGCGCAGTCCAGCGGACAGGCCCCGCAAGTAGCGAACACCGGCGGCCATCGCCGCATCGTCGACGCTTTGATCGCGGGTCAGCGCCCAGACAACACCATCCAGGGCACGCCAGCGGCTCAGTGCACACCACTGCGCCAGCAACGACTCATCCCGTTTGGCGTGCACGCTGCCGCCCCACAACAGGACGGTATTTTGTCCTTCCAGCCAGTGGTCCTGGGTCAGGCTGGGGGCGATGGCGGCCATCTGTTCAGGCTCGCCGAAGACGATAAAAAAACGCACCTTGCGGCGCCAGAAGAGGCCGTATTTTACGTGAAGCGAATGGACTAGCTCATCGAGCTTAAAACCCGGCTTGGGCGACGGCGCCAAACGCGCGTCTGGTTGGGGATAGACCTTATCCACCTGGCCCTGGTCACGATGGTTGAGTCGCTTGAGTTGCATCAGCAAACGGGGTGCAAGTCGCCCCACAGCGGCGATAAGTATGATCAGCAGGAAAACAGAAATCCTTTGCCCAGGCTCCAGGAGTCCCACCTCCTGACCATACCTCCAGATCACCCAACCTGACACCGACGCCAATGCAACGGCCCATACCGACATGCCAATCAGGCGCCACGAATTGCTTCCCTGCTTCATGCCAATTCTCCGGTGGTAACGGTACTGATCCAATGCCGCGTTTCGTCCTGGGCCAGCAACAATAAAGGCCGCTGCTGATGCCGTGCGATTTCAACCCCAAGGGTTGTCACCAGCCAATGACTAAATGGGCCCGAGCGTCCCCACAGGTACTCCTGAATCCATAATTGCCCAGCCTTCAGTGATGCGCCGGTCTGGCTGCTGATAGCCACGACATCGCCGGTTAATGGATGCCAGTCTGCGTCGTCGGCCAACAGGCTTGAGGCCTGACGCGCGACGGGTTGGGTTTGCAAAAACAGCGCCAGTTCGTTTTTTAACTGGGTGATGTCCAGCGGCATCGGGCGTAACAACCTTCCACTCACTGGCAGCCCCAGCTCAAATGCCAGCCTGTCGGGACACAACAGCAATGCCGCCAATCCATCGGAATACGCCGCGCCACCCTGTAGCTGCAACACCAGGATCAACTCAAAGGCCGGGCTGGCCGTCTTCAGTGTGTCGTCAATCCACTGGTAGGGCAGCTCGTGAGTCACGGTGAGTTTTTCCGGTATTGGCGTGCCCATCACCGCCACCCAACTCTGCTCCCAGGCATCGCGCAACGCCGGCTGATGCATGGGCTCGACATCACTCAACAAAGTGACGTGCAGCGCCTGGCCCGCCGGAAGCGCCTGCAATGTCGCGTCCAGTGCCTGAAGCAGCAACTGCAATCCCGTTAGCGCACTGACCTGCGAAGCCGACAAGGCAGCAATTCGCCTTGCTTGCCCACTACGGTTTGGAAAGTTGACAGTACCTTGCGACAGCGTGCCGGCAGACACCTGATCCGGCAGCAGCACGCAACTGCCGCAGACGGCCAGATAACGTTGTGCCCAGCCCTGCCAGGCCTGTTGCGCAACCGACGCCTCCTCCTCAAGAAACTGCTGATGACTCAGCGCGCCACCGTAGAAGTAAGCGCGCGCGCCAAACGCGAGGAGCCAGATCAGCAACGGTGAGCCGGACACTGCCCAGATGTTCAAGGCGTGCAGCGGCGGCACGCGCTCAGAGGCATACAGCAAGAACAGCAGCACACTGGCCAGCACCGCCACGACCGCCGCCAATATCCAGCGGCTCACCACGATCGGTGCCGGAACTTCCCCCCTATCGGGTGCCTGACGATCCCAGCCCATGGCTCAACCCACCCTGCAATCGGAAGCACTGGAAATCACCTGGCAACCGCACTCGCTGTGACAGCCGTTGACGACCATCGCCTGGCCGTTTTCAGACCATTGATCGGTACCCTCGGTAATCGCGTTACGCCCATGCCGGGGGCAACTGACTTCGTCACCGACTAAAGCCACGGGCCTGCCATTGACGAACATCGTGGACGAAGCCGAGATCACTTCACCGTCGTGGGTGGTTTTATCACCCAGCAAAACAAATTCTTGGGGCATTCGAATTAATCCAATGGTTAAGACTGCGCCAATGACTGGCTATAAGGGTTATAGGGACGGAGTACGGTGATCGGGCGAACGACCTCACCTGTACCGCGCAACGGGACGGGTGACTTGGCGCCGATAAATAGCGTGGTGAATACGAGGGGAATAACAATGTTCATTGTTGAGCCTCCGCAGCCAGGCGGATGGCTTGTAGTTTGCGGA
>NZ_JAIWYM010000041.1:0-44513 GCF_020515595.1 Pseudomonas sp. MWU16-30323 | reverse complement strand
AATGATTTCGTAGCGGGCTTCGTCGTTGGAACCGGACAGGCGCTTGAAGCCGGTGACCACGCCATGAAGCGTGCGCAACGGGCTGGCAGGCGGTGGTATGAAGCCGCGCATCGGCGATTGCAGGGGTGCGCCGTACAAGCTGAACGTGGCGTTGCGACCCAGCATTTTCTCGGCAGCGATATCGCCATCGGTGCTGGTGAACTCCACACGGTAGCTGAACAGTTCGCTCAGGCCCTCCTTGCCCTCAAACGCCAGCACGTCCAGCACGGCGTCAACATCGCGAACAGTGAGTTTGTGGCGGCTGTGGTCGAAAAAGCAGCGTAATTCATTGAGCATGTTCAGGCCTCCATCGCCACGGGCGATACCCCGTCGTGGGCATCAATGAAGTGCAGGACAACGCCTTCCTCATCGCTGTAACCCAGGGTCACCCCGCGGGTGTTCTGTCGGGCGGCCTGGCGTTGCAGCAATTGCTGGCTGAGCACCGGCAGGATCTGCTGGTTGAGCAGGCTGTCGATGTTGCGCGCACCGGTGTCGGGCAGCAGGCAGGCGGCCACCAACGCGGTGTTGAGGGCGGCATCGATCTGGCAATCCAATCCGTAGTGACGCTGTAAACGCGTGGCCACCTGGGCGAGTTTGATCCCAACGATTCGCTGCAACGCGTCGGCCTGCAGCGGTCGGTAGATCAGGGTCTGGAAACGGGCGAGCAAGGCCGGCTGAAAGTGTTCCCGCAGGATCGGGCGCAGCAACTCGTGCAAGGTGCTGTCCGGCGCCCCGGGAAACTCTTGCAGGCAGGCTTGCAGCTCATCGCTGCCGAGGTTGGAAGTCATGAGAATGACGGTGTTGCGAAAGTCGATTTCCCGTCCTTCGCCGTCGCGCATGCAGCCTCGGTCGAAGACTTGGTAGAATAGGTTGAGGACGTCGCGGTGCGCCTTCTCTACTTCGTCGAGCAGCACCACGCTGTAGGGGCGTTGGCGCACGGCTTCGGTGAGCACGCCGCCCTGGCCATAACCGACATAACCGGGAGGCGAGCCTTTGAGCTGGCTGACGGTGTGCGCTTCCTGGTATTCCGAGAGGTTGATGGTGATCAGCGACTTCTCGCCACCGAACAGCTTGTCGGCCAGGGCCAGGGCGGTTTCGGTTTTGCCAACGCCGCTGGTGCCCACCAGCAGGAACACACCCAGTGGCGCTTTTTCGTCGGTGAGACCGGTCTTGGCTGCGCGCAGGCGTTGAGCCATGGCGGCGAGCGCAGGGTCCTGGCCGATCACCTGCTCGCCCAGTTGGTGCTCCAACGCCAGCAGGTTGGCTTGCTCGTCCTTGAGCAGGCTGCCCAAGGGCACGCCGGTCCAGTCGGCGACGACTTCGGCCACGCTTCGGGCATCGACGTCGAGGGACAGCAATGGCTGGCGGCCCTGAATATTGCTCAGCTCTTGCTGCCGTTGCAGGCAGACCGCCGCCTGCGAAGGTTCTGCCTGGCGGGCGTCGCGCAACTGAGAAGTGAGGTCACGTTCGTGGCGGTATTGCTCTTCAAGTTCGGCTTGCTCGCGGCTCAATTCGTCATGCTGCTCGGCGATGATCGCCAGGCGCTCACTGGCGGCGCAGCCGCTCAATTGCCGGTCGTCTTCCAGCGCCTGGCGCTCCAGCTCCAAGGCGGTTTTCCGGGCCTTGAGACGTACCAGCGCCTGCGGCTCGCAGTCCAGGCCCATGCGTACCCGTGCACTGGCGGTGTCAAGCAGGTCGATGGCCTTATCTGGCAGTTGGCGGCCCGTCAGGTAGCGCCGCGAGAGCGTCACCGCTGCCTGTACGGCCGCGTCCTGGATATGCACGCCGTGGTGCCTGGCGTAACGCCCTTTGAGACCGCGCAGCATCAGGCATGCGTTGGCGTCATCCGGCTCGTCAACCCTGACGCGCTGAAAGCGTCGCTCCAGGGCAGCATCACGTTCGAAATACTGTTTGTATTCGCTCCAGGTGGTAGCAGCGATGGTGCGCAATTCGCCACGTGCCAGGGCCGGCTTGAGCAAATTGGCGGCGTCTGCACCACCGGCCTGGTTGCCGGCCCCGATCAAAGTGTGGGCTTCGTCGATAAACAGCAAAACGGGGCGAGGCGACAGCTGCACGGCGTCGATGACGTTTTTCAGGCGTTGCTCGAATTCGCCTTTGACGCCAGCGCCGGCTTGCAACAGGCCCAAGTCCAGAATACGCACACTGACCTGCTTGAGGCTGTCGGGAACGTTGCCCTCGACGATGCGCAATGCCAGGCCTTCAACCAGAGCGGTTTTACCCACCCCGGGCTCCCCCACCAGAATCGGGTTGTTCTTGCGCCGACGACTGAGAATGTCGACGACTTGGCGAATCTCATCGTCACGGCCGAACACGGGATCGACCTGCCCCGCCCAAGCCTTGGCGGTCACGTCATGGGTGAATCTCTCCAGCATGACTTTCATGACATCCGAATCGCCGGTACCGGACGAGGCCGGCACGTTGATGCGATCCAGTGTGGCTGCTTGCTGTATTTGTGGGCGCTCTTCTGAATGTTGATCGAGCAGCTCAAACAAACGTTGTAACTGGATATCGCTGATACTGAGCAGCGGCCAGGCAGCGTCACAGGCGAGCAGGCTGGGTGTCTCCAACAGTGCACCCAGCAAATGCGCCGAACGCAGGGTGTTGTTATTGCCATCAAGGGAGGCCTGCAACCAGGCATTCTTGATCAATTGTTGCAGCTTGCCGCACAACTGCGGCTTGCCTTGCACGCTGCGCGGCAGGGTGTCGAGGTGTTCGAGCAAGCCGCGCCAGAGCGCGTCCATATCCCATTCGTAGCGGCGGGCAATCAGGGTCAGGTCACCCTCGCCCTGTTCCAGCAATTTAAGCAGCCAGTGCTCGATGCTGACCAGCCCATGGGCGCGGCTCTGGCACAAGGTCGCCGCCGTACTCAGTGCCTGGGCGCAATAGGGGTTGAGACGGCGAAGCAAGCGAGTGGAATTCTGGACCATGGATTACATCCTTGTTCTGGATTGTCGGCGTATCGTCAACGGAGCCGACAGGCGCATATACGCCTGCCGGTCCTTTTGCATCAGGCGCTTTGGCGTTCGTTCCAGGAGTCGGAGTGGATGATGTTGCCGTCCTTGTAGGTCCAGGTGACCTTCTCGTAGCGCAGCTCGATCTGTTCCAGGTGGTTGTGTTTTTCTTTGCTCGGGTCTTTGACGTCGTGCATTTTCGGCGCGACTTTCACCACCTTGACGTTTTCCAGCTTGGTGATGAAGTACTCAACTTCCTGGCCGGCATCATCAATACGGAACCACTTGAATTCGGCACTTTTGAGTGTCTGGCCAGTGGTCACCGCCTTGTACAGGTAGGGGCTGGAGGCATCGATTTCCTTGGAGAACAGGAACGGGGTGTGAACCCGGGTGCCCGTCAGCTTGCCGGTATTGTTGTCGGTGGGGATGTACAGGCTGTGGTCCTGTGCGATGACCTCGATGCTGCCTTCGCGTTTTTGTACGTCAACGGACCCTTTGATTTCAGCGCCGCCGTCATCTTGCAGCCAGAGGTAAACGGGAATTGCCATGTGAAGCTCCTTTTCTCAGGGTTGTATGTCGCGGGATGCGACAGAGGTTTTCCTGCCGGGCACCGCAGTGGGCGGCGCGCAGGCCCCCACTTCAGGCACCAGGCGGATATCGACACGACGATTGGCCGTACGCCCATCTTCGGTGTCATTACTGGCGATTGGCTGATTGGCGCCAAAGCCTTGAACGGCGAAGCAGCTGTCCGGGATGTCGCCCATGCGCTGCATCCAGTCACGTACCGACGCGGCACGGGCGCGGGACAATTCAAGGTTCTGCGCCACGCTGCCCGTAACATCGGTATGGCCGGCGATGACAATCAGCCAGCCCGGTTGGGCCTTGACGTTGGCCAGTGCGTTGATCAGGATTTTGGTTGAGCCTGGCTTGAGTTCAGCGCTCCCGACGCCGAACAACGACAGGCTGTCCAGCCTTACCGGGTTGGAGACCTCGGCGGGCCTCGTGGCCTCTGGCGGTTGCCGGTGGTTGGCAATGATCGCCAGCAACGGCTGCCGTAAGCCTTCGCCGCGGTACAGCCCCAGGCCCAGCCCCAAAGGTTCGCCGTGCCGGTAGTAGTTATCCAGGCGCACAGCGTCCTGGCGCAGCACTGCCATCGCGTTTTCGCCCAAGGCGAATTGGGGCTGGCCAGGATGCTTAGCCGGGGGAATGGAGGTATAGCGCCGCAGGTCATCACTGACCTGGCGCAACAGCAGGTTGTTCTGCCAGGCCAAGCTGGCCAGGGCCACGACACCGGCCGACACGAACAACCACAGCGCAGTGATACCTGACCGAAGGACTGCCGAATTCCGCGTGCAAATCGGCAGCAAATTCAATAGAGGATCAGGAAACGGCAAGACTGAGCTGGAACCTGCCGGAGTTTTTTCAGCCCCCCTCAACCCCGTCCGGTCACGTAGCCATTGCTGCCACAGGTTACCGTCGGTGCCCTGGGGCAGAACCGGTACCAAAGTGATCGCGCAGGCCACAGGTCGCGTTTCCAAGTGTGGGAGCAGCACCTCTCTCAGCCACGTCGACGCGCTGCCTACCTGCACGCTACTGCACAGGCGCTCGGCGTAAGTTGCGCTGTGGGTTGCCTGCACCTGCCAGTTGAACAAGCTGACGCAGGCACCGGCCTCACGCACGTAAGGGGTGGCTTGTCCGGATTCCCAACTAAACCAGGCACCCTCGCCTTTTGCGGCTTGCAGATAGCTCACCAGCATCAGGGGCAGCGCAACACCGCCCTTGCGCACCAAGGCGACCTGGTGACAGAAAGCGCGCACCCGGCCAGCCAATGCAGCCGAATCCGTGTGCTCTGCGGGGTTGGCGACAAACATCACGCTCAGTCGTCCCGTCCAGGCCGGACGCAGGGCCTGGAGATTGGTGGTCATCGACACGAGCTGATCAAGAGACGGGACGCGCACATAACAGCCTTGCGGAGTCGTGCGCAGGATCAGTTGCTCGGCAGGCAGATCGCCAAAAAGCCCCGCCAGCCCATCGCCGCAGACCAGCACCACGGGCTTGCGATAGCCTGCCGGTGGCAAGGGCGTATCGCCAGGCAGATGCAACTGCTGACCATGCTCTGCAAAACGAAGCCCCGTGCGTACCCAGGCCCACATTAGCAATAGCACCACGGAGGTAGCGGCCAATCCACGTATCCCGCCGGAGAGCGGTACGATCAGCAACAGGGTCAAGACCAGCGCACCGGCCCACAGCCAGAGGCCGCGTGTCAACTTGAGTGTCATCACGCCCTCACCCCTGGCCTGGCACAAGCGTAGCGGCCAGGCCGCCCAGCCAGTGATCCAGCCCCCACCACGTGCCGGCCAACAACAAGCCAGCCGCCAGTACGTGAACCATTGGCGAACCGATCCGGCGCAGACGTTGCATCCGGCGGCCAACGCTGTGCGTCATCAGAGTGTGATTGAGTTGCAGAGGAGCAACCCGTGCATTCAGGGCGGCTAGCAGTTGCTCGCGCTCAGGATCATTGACATCGCGGTACCGCCCCTGAAAACCGAGCATCATTACCCGCTGGAACGCCGTCAGCACCCGCACATCAGGCGCGGGATGACGCAGTGCTTCGCTGATATCCTCATAGAGGAACTCACCGGCCTGATGGCGGTTGAAAAATTTAGCCTGCAAGGGCTCCCGGGCCCAATTGGCATGGGCGTCTCCCTTGGCATAGCCCAGTGCGGTCTCATCCAGCAAGGCACACTGGGCATAGCTGATCAGCGCGAGGTTGCGCGTACCAATGCCGGCGTCCTTGAGGCCCTGTCGAACCTGTTCGACCTGCTTCGCGCAATGCTCTGGCAGCTGCGGACTGTTTTGCAGCGAAGCCCCCTCGCGCAACTGGACGACCAGCAGGTAAGTGTCTTGTAACAGGGCGTCAAGATCCTGCGGCGTGAAGGTGCGTTTGTTCAAGTCAGCCAGGCTCATGCGCGCAGTACCGCAAACAGTTCAAGCTTGACGTCCAGCAACGTACTTGGGACGTAAATGGCGCACGTTCCTCCGGCCAGCATCGCCTGGCCCTTGGCGCTGCCGAGATCCAGGGCGAAGTACTGGTTTTCCAGGCGCAGCGGAATAGCCGCCGGCACATGACTGAGGGGCTGCAACGCCACACCATCAAGCGCAGCATTCACCAGTTGATCAACATCGTCGGACGTGCCCACTTTGCACAGCCGCGGGAACTGGTTTTGCAGCTGGGCTGCTGGCATACGGCAACGTACCGACAGATAGAAGTCGGCGCCGTTCTGCTCACGCAAGCGCGCGTCGTTAAGCGTGACTTGCCAGCGGTTGGGCCCAACCTCCTCCAGTACAAGGGCGATAACCCGCGACGGCAGACTGGCCTCCAGCAAGGTGGAGATAGTGCGCATCAAGGGCGGGAAGACGGTTTCCAACTGTTCATGCCGATAGGCAGGAATCTTGTCGATATCGTGTTCCAGGGAAAACGTCAGCAGGCTGCCGGCCAGCTTGACCAGCTCCAGGTACACCTGCTCGGGATGCCGTGCAGGGTGTGACTTGAAGTCGGCCAGTACCGGTTGATAGGTGTTCAATGCGTTGAGCAACCAGAACAACGACACATCGGCCACGGCAAAATCTGCCATGCGTTGGTTACTTTCGCGGCGCATCCCCATCAAGCGTTGACGCTTGGCTGCCAACTGGGTCAACAGGTTATCGAGTTGGGTCAACAGCCCGGGATGGGCCGCGAAGCTGAGCAGCGGAGGGACATAATCGGGATCAATATTCCAGGCGCCCTGACCGTCACGCACCAGGCGTGTGACGGGGCACGTCAGGTATTCGGCATTCTCATCTTCAGCCAGGCGCAAGGTCAGGGCGTGCTCCAGCACACCAACCGATTGCACCTCGTCGGCGTAGATGTCCTGCACTCGCCGCCAATCCTGGCGATAGCGCGTTGGCCGGTCGGCCTTTCCCCCTTCGAACAAGCAGTTGTTGCCGTTGGCTTGTTCCAACGGCAACGCCAGCAGCAACGTCGCGTCCCGGGCAGTGTCGGGAAGCAGTTGGGCCAGCTCCAGCGCGGGTGGTAGCCGATCCACGTGATCGGTATCCACCAACGTACCATCGGGCATGCGCAGCAGCACTTGAGTCGCCTTGAGCTTGCCTAACCGCAAGGCTTGCCTATCGAACGCAACCCCCAGGACGCCCCAGGGATGCACCAGCGACAAATGGGCCAGACGCTCGTTGGTCCAGGCCTCCCAGCGTGCTTGCTGCTGGAATTGTTGCGGAGACAGCAACGCCCCCGCAGCCCACAGGGGGCGGTCGATTTTCATCAGATTATTTCCCTGGAAAGTGACTTAGGCTTTTGCCTTGGGCATCTGCGAAACCAGGGACAAATTGACGTCCATGCCTTCAACCTGGAAGTGCGGCACTGCGTAAAGCTTGACGCGGAAGAAGCCGGGGTTGTCTTCGATGTCTTCTACCGTCACCCTGGCGTCGCGCAATGGATGGGAGGCTTGAAGGTCGTCACCTGGATCGGTCATTTCGGTCACCAGCCCGCCAACCCACTTGTTCAATTCCAGCTCCAGTAAACGTCGGTCCTTGGTCGTCCCGATGTTTTCCCGCTGGATCAGCTTGAGGTAATGAGCGATGCGCGACAGTAAGAAAATGTATGGCAGCCGCGCGTTGATTCGACTGTTGGCAGTGGCGTCGGCGGTGTCATACAGCGCGGGTTTCTGGGCCGAATTGGCCGAGAAGAAACACGCATAGTCGCGGTTCTTGTAGTACGACAAGGGGATGAACCCGAGGTTGGCGAATTCAAATTCGCGGGTTTCCGGAATCATCACTTCAGAAGGGATTTTCACCTGATTGCCAGTGCCCAGGTCATACAGGTGAATCGGCAGCCCAGTCACCGCGCCACCCGATTGCGGGCCGCGAATCTGCACGCACCAACCGTTGGTGATAAAGCTTTTCACCATGTTTGCCGCGAAGGCGAACGAAGCGTTGGTCCACAGGTACTTTTCGTGATCAGGGCCCTTGACGCTTTCAATGTAGTTAAAGCTTCGAACCGGAACGGTGTCCGGGCCATAAGGCAGCCGCCCCAGCACCCGGGGCATCAGCAATCCGATGTAGCGGGAGTCGTCGCTCTCGCGGAACGCTTTCCACTTAATGTATTCGGCACGGTCAAAGTAGTTGCCGATGTCCTTGATGGCAGCCACTTCCTCCATGGTCTTTTTGCCAAAGAATGCCGGGCCGACAGCGCCAATGAACGGCATGTGGGCAGCCGCGGCCACTTTGGAAATATTGCGCAAAAGGGCAATATCCTGCGGGTTGCGGCTGAACTCATAGTTGGAAATGGCCGCCGCAATCGGCTCGCCACCCGGGGTGTCATATTCTTGGGTGTAGGTGTGCAAATACAGACCGCTCTGGGCGATCTCAGGCGCATCTTCGAAGTCTTGTACCAAGTGCTCCTTACTGATATCCAACAGCTCGACACGCACATTCTGGCGAAAATCGGTCTGATCTATCAGCGACTTTACACCACGCCAGGTTGACTCTACGCGCTGGAAATCAGGGTGATGCAGGACCGCATCAAGTTGGCGGCTGATCTGTGTATCCAGGGAGGCGATATGTTCGTCCAGTAGCACTTTATCCAAGCGCTCTATTTTATACGACGACTCCTTTAACAGATTCAAAAACACACTAACGGCCGCAGTCACCCGTTCATCAGCAGATGCCTCGGACAACGCTTCCGAGTGTTGAAAAGCCTCTATACCGCTCAACTCCGTAACCGGACTGAGGTTGATTTTGGCGAACAAGGCACCATAGATTCCTTGGCTACCTGCCTGATAGGTGTTACTCAACTGGGCGTTTTGGGATGATTGTTCCAGAGACATGATATGTAACTTCCTTATTAATTAACGATCGCCTTGAGGGGCCAGCGCGGCCAATTCAGCTCGCAGCTCATCACTCAGTGCATCGTCCTTGAGGATGCGTTCCAGCTCCTGACGAAAGGTCGCGTTATCCAGCAGGTTGGACTTGAGGTCACGGAGCAGGTTGCGCATCGCCAACAGGGCTCGCAGCCGCGGTATCTGGCGCGCTACCTGTTCGGGCTCAAAATCCTTCATGCTCTGGAAATTCAGCTCGACTGAAGTCTCAGATACATCGTCGGACAAGGTGTCATTCACAGCGAGTTTCAGACTAGGCGAGAACTCACCCAATACGCTGTCAAAGTTGTTTTTATTGATGTCGACCTTGCTGCGCTCAGAAAGTGGCCGTTGCTCTTTGCCATTACTGTAGTCCCCCATAACCATCAATTTGAGCGGCAGCTCGACTTTCTTTTGAGCACCACCGGTATGCAAATCAAGTTTGATATTGACTCGCGCCTTGGGCACCTCATTCTGAAAACTATTTGTAGCCATAACCCATCCCTTCAGGCAATTTTTGTGACAGCAAATACTGATGCGAAATCAAGACTGGAACCTATACCTTCAGCTGGCTCAACAAACAGTTCACCCGCCGCAGCACATGAATTCCTTTTTAAGAGGTCATGAAGCGCTTACATGATTTGCGTTCAGTTCCTTCAGCACTAGAATGAATTATTTCAAATGTTGTTTACCAGCCCCCATATAGCGCCAAGGAACTTTCGACTATCCACTTGGGAACTCTCCTACATTAAGCCCATGCAAAAAGGTGTTGCTCACAGCGGAGCGACGAGCAATTGATTGACATAGCGGCCTGAATCCATTGGCACGACCGCAAAACCCTGCGGTCAATCAGAAATACCTGCCAAGGAATTTGCGCCATGCCCGATCCTGCGTTGCTTGCCGACCTGCCCCGCGACCTGCATTACGTTGACGACACCCAACCCGGGATCTCCCGGAAAAAGCTGCGGGGCACGTTCCAGTACTTCAAGGCCGACGGCACCCGCATAACCGATGCCGACGAAATCAAACGCATCAACGCCCTCGCGGTGCCGCCGGCCTACACCGATGTGTGGATCTGCGCCGACCCGCGCGGCCACCTGCAAGCGACCGGCCGTGATGCCCGGGGGCGCAAGCAATACCGCTATCACCCGCGCTGGCGCGAAGTGCGTGACACCGATAAATATTCCCGTCTGCAACAGTTCGGCAGCGCGCTGCCCAAATTGCGCAAGCAGTTGGAAGCGCAGATCGCGGCGCCCGGGTTCAATCGTGAGAAGGTCCTGGCCACGGTGGTGATGCTGCTCGACGCCACCCTGATCCGCGTCGGCAACACTCAGTACGCCCGGGACAATCGTTCCTACGGCCTGACCACCCTGCGCACCCGCCATGTGGACATCAAGGGCAGCGAGATCCTGTTCCAGTTTCGCGGCAAGAGCGGCATCGAGCACCAGATCACGGTCAAGGACCGCCGCCTGGCCACGGTGATCAAGCGTTGCCTGGAGTTGCCGGGGCAGAACCTGTTCCAGTACCTGGACGAGAACGGCGAGCGCCATACGGTCAGCTCCACCGACGTGAATGCCTACCTGCAGACCCTGACGGGCGCGGATTTTACCGCCAAGGATTACCGCACCTGGGCCGGCAGTGCCCTGGCGTTGGCGGTATTGCGTGAGCTTGAATGGCAGCCGGAGTCCGACGCCAAGAAGCATGTGGTGGAGATGGTCAAGAATGTCGCCAAGCAACTGGGCAACACCCCGGCGGTGTGCCGCAAGTGCTATATCCACCCGGCCGTGCTGGAGCATTTCAGCCTGGGCGAGCTGGCAAAGCTGCCCAAGCCACGGGTGCGCAAAGGCCTGAAAGCCGAGGAAGTGGGGTTGGCGATGTTTCTGGAGCAACTGGCCGAGCGCTTGTAGGGAAAATCCAAAGTGCGTTACCCTGCCCGTCCTTTCTGATCCCGGGATGACCGCTGACGTGAACAACTAAGCCTTCCAACATGTAAACGCAACGAGCCGCCTGACGCGCTTGTTGGCTTGTGCCACATTGTTTTGGAGGTGCTGATGACTGACGTCAAACGGCTGCCTGTACTCGTTTCCCTGCAACACGTGTGTTTCCAGTTCGCCCATGGCGAAACCCTGCTGGACGACCTGAACCTGTCTTTTGATCGCACCCCCACCGGCATTGTGGGGCGCAATGGCGCGGGCAAAAGTGTGCTCGCCAAGCTGATTGCCGGCCGGCTGGCGCCCTCCTCCGGCACGCTTGAGACCTGCGCCAGGCTGGCTTATGTCCCGCAGACGTTGAGCCTTTTTCCCGGCCAAACGGTCGCACAAACCACCGGGACCGCCGAGGTACTCTCCGCCCTGGATCGCCTGGCCCGTGGTGAAGCCCGTGTCGATGACCTCGAACTGATCGATGACCGCTGGGACCTGGCCGAGCGCCTGCGCAAGGCGCTGGACGCGGCGGGCTTGCAGCAGGTCGGTTTCAAGGATCGCGCCGACCCGTTGAGTGGCGGCCAACTGGCGCGCCTGGCGGTAATCGGCGCACTGTTAGCCAACCCGCAACTGCTGATTCTCGATGAGCCCACCAATCACCTGGACAGCCAAGGCCGCGAGTGGCTGCTGGGCATTCTGGCTGACTGGCGTGGCGGGTTGATCGTGGTCAGCCATGACCGGCAACTGCTCAACTGCATGCAGCGAATCGTCGAGCTGTCACCGTTGGGCATCCAGGTCTACGGCGGTAACTACGCCGCTTTTCACGCCCAACGCGAGACCGAACAACACGCCGCCCAGGCGACGCTCGAACACGCCCGTCTGGAGCGCAGCCGTGAACGCAAGCGCCTGAAGCAAAGCAACGATGACATCCAGCGCCATGCCGCGCGCTCGCGCAAGCACGCCGAAACGGCGAACGTCGACCGCTTCACCAAGGCCCGCTGGAAAGGCGCCGCGACCGAAATCGTCAGCACCGTGCGCAGTGCTCACCAGCAACACAAGGACGAGTTGGATGAGCGCGTGCGCAAAGCCTACGAACAGGTGGTGGATGAAACACCAACGCTGCTGGCGTTGCCCGGCACCGCAGTGCCCTGCGGTCGCCAGGTGTTGAGCCTGGAGCATACGCAGTTGCCCTGGCTGGATCCGCAGCAACCCAGTACTTTCCTCAGTGCCACCCTGATGGGGCCCATGCGAGTGGCGGTCCACGGGCCGAACGGTTGCGGCAAATCCACCTTGCTCAAGCTGCTGGCGGGTCAGTTGCAGCCGGTCAGCGGCGAGTGCACGGTGCATGTGCCGGCGGCCTATATCGATCAACATCTGGCGCTGCTGGACGACCAGCGCTCGATCGTCCAACAGCTCAATCTGCTCGACACCCCGCTGGCCGAGGGCGAACTGCGCACGCGCCTGGCCTTGCTGCAACTGGATGCCTTGCGGGTCACGCAACCCGTGGCGCGGCTCAGTGGCGGCGAACGCCTGAAGGCGGCCATGGCGATTGCCTTGTGGCGCAAAACGCCGGCGCAGCTGTTGCTGCTGGACGAACCGACCAACCATCTGGACATGCAATCGGTGATCGCATTTGAGGAGGCATTGCAGGGGTTTACCGGGGCGATGATTGCGGTGTCCCACGACGCGGCATTTCTTGATGCACTCAAGCCCAGCCACACCCTGACATGGCACGCCGAGGGCTGGCGCCTGGAATCGGTGTAAAAGGTCTGCGCCAGGTCATTGCAGCCGAACGCAAAGCGTCCTACGGTAGTGGCCGGATAATCTCACCGAGGAACACGGCCCCATGCTGCCTTCATCCTTGAAGCCCTACACCAACGCCGCCTTATTGCATCGCCACAAATGGCGCGGGCGTGTCGGGCTGATGCTGGTGGCCAGCCTTTCCGTGCTGGCGGGCATGACCGACGCCATTGGTTTCATGGCCAGTGGGGATTTTGTCTCGTTCATGAGCGGCAACACCACGCGCCTCGCCGTGGCGATCAGCGAAGGCGACCTGGGCCTCTCCGCGCGCCTGACGCTGCTGGTCGCGACGTTTATCGCCGGGAATGCGTTGGGCGTGATGGTCAGCCGCATCAGCCGGCGCCATGCCCTGCCTCTGTTGCTGTGCATCGCGACCCTGCTGTGCGGGGCCGCCGCCTGGCCGTTCGACGATCAACTGCCGGCATTGCTGGCGGCGATCATCGCCATGGGCATGCTGAATGCCGCCGTCGAAGAGGTGAACGGATTCCCGGTGGGGCTTACTTATGTCACCGGGGCGCTGTCGCGATTTGGTCGCGGGCTGGGCCGCTGGATGCTCGGTGAACGCCGCAATGGCTGGCGCGTGCAGCTGATCCCCTGGGCCGGGATGTTTGCCGGTGCGGTGATCGGTGCATTGCTGGAACATCAGATGGGGATTCGTGCGCTGCTGATCAGCGGGGTGCTGTCGGCGCTGTTGGGGCTGGTGTCGCTGAAGATTCCCCGGCGCTGGCACCTGGGTTATATGCCACGCTAGAAAAGAGTTGCCCGCCCAACGTTCCGGCCTCGACGTCCATGTGCCGGTAAAGAGCCGTCACGCCGGGCGAGCGGGAAAATACTAAAACAATGCCCGCGAAGCTGTCCGCAGGGCATTTCTGAATTTTTCTAACGCAACCGATTACAGACACGTCGCCAGTGCGGCGAGACGACGCTTGGCCGGGTAGTCATCCTGGGCAGCATAATAGTTGACGCTGGCACCCGCGCCAGCGCTGCGCACGTCGACAAAGTAATCACCCGCCGTGGTGTAGATGGTGAAGCCACCGGCCTGTGCAGGCTCCATAAAGCCACCGGCGTCCACGCCGAATACCGCTTCGTCCTGCCAGCCGAACTGGATGCATTGGGCAACCACCAACGGTGCCTTGTCCGAGGCCAGGGTTTTATAGGGCGTACCGGTACGCGCCTCTTTCATCTTCGAGCCCGCGCAACCGGCCAGCGATGCCAGTACCAAAGCGCCAATTACCACCATCCGCATACCGAAGCTTCCTTGGAAAAAACGCGACTGTACCATTAGCAGGCGACACCGAATGATAATTGCGTCACCCTGCCGCCTACTTACGAACCCGCTTTTACCCGGAACCCCCATGACACCCAACGCCGAGCGCTACAACCCCTCCACCGACTACGCCGACAAGCTGATCAGCCGCATCGGCCAAACGCCTTCGTGGATCGCCAAACGCATCGGGGTGACCGACAAGCGCATCCGCTACATCCTGGATGGCGAGCGCACCGTCAAGGGCGAAAGCACCCCGATCCAGATGACCTACACCGAGCAGTTTGCCCTGGAATGCCTGGCGGCCGAGGCCAAAGCCAACAAGAAGCCCGCCAGCCCGGTTGCTGAATAGCTGACAGATTCATGAACTTTTTTTCACTGTGAGGGGGAGACCTTGCCGCCTATAGTCGGCAGGCTCATTTTTAAGAAGTCTCCCTTCCAGCCTGCCCTCCCGCAGGCTTTTTTTTGCCTGTATTTCAGAGCAGCCAGCGGAACAGATAGAACAGCGCCATGCTCAACAACACGGTGATCAGCACGCTGCGGGTCCAGAACATCAACGCCACGGCGCACACCCCGGCCAGCAGGTAAGGGTTGCCCAGGCTCAGGTTGAGCCTGTGGTCGGCCAGGAAAATGATCGGGCCGCAGATGGCGGTGAGCATCCCCGGCACGGCAAACCCGAGAAACTCCCGCGCTCCGCGATTGAGGCGCACCGGCAAACGCGGTTCGATGAACAGGTAGCGGTTGAGAAACACGATCAAACCCATGCCAAAAATCATCACGAAGATCATGGTTGCCCTACTCCCAGCCGCTTGCAGGCAAACCCCGCGCTCATCCCCAACACACCGGACACCACCACGGCCGACTCCCAATGCAGGTAGCTCAGCCATACCGAGCACAGCAACGACACGGCGACGCAGACGATGGTTGGCACGTCGCGCACCACGGGGGTGATCAAAGCGATAAAGGTCGCGGCAATCGAGAACTCCAGGCCCAACTGATCCAGCCCGGGAATGCTTTTACCAAGCACGATGCCGGCGAAGGTGAACAGGTTCCAGATGATATAGAACGTCAGGCCGACGCCCAGGGCGTACCAGCGGTTGAAGGTCTGGCGGTCATACTGGCTGACCAGGGCGAAGAATTCATCGGTCAGCAAAAAGCCCAGGCTCATGCGCCACCTGGGTTTGAGCGGCGACAGCGTGGGGCGCATGTGCATGCCATAGAGCAAATGCTGTGAGGTCAGCAGCAAGGTGGTCAGCAGGATCGAAATCAGGCTGGCGCCGCTCTTGACCATACCGATGGCCACCAGTTGGGCGGCACCGGCAAACACGATGGTCGACAGCCCTTGGGCTTCCAGCGGGGTGAATTGGGCATCAATTGCGGTGGAACCGGCCAGCAATCCCCAGGGCGCACAGGCCAGGGACAACGGGATGATCGCAATCGCGCCACGGGAAAAGGCGTTTAGAGGCAGGGCGTCAGGCATACACAACAGGCTCATCGACAGTCAGTCGACAAGCATGCCAGCGGTATCAGGGATTGTCTTGAACGATCGTGCTCAGGCCAGTTTGACCGACACCCGCTCCACCGCATCCCGGGCTTCGCGCAGTTCGTGGGCGTCCTGGTTGAGCCGGTGGATGGTATTGAGCAGGCGCTGGCGCAGCACTTCATCGCTGAGCTTTTCGACAGCGCGCATCAGGTCAAAGGCCGCGGTTTCGTTATTGTCCGCGACGGAATCCAGGGTCTTGCGCAGGTTGCGAGTGGCACGGGTCACACGTTTTCTTCCTTCATCACCAATGGGCAGGCACTTTAGGACATTTGTGTTTCAGTTTAATTTCAACCACTTGTCGTCGATTGCCGGGCCATTGACGTAGATCAATCGAAACAAGATTTGACCAAAACATCTGGATATCCGTATATTCGTATTTCCATATGTTTCAAGGGGCTGACCATGTCAGATCTTTTCTCCCCGCCCAACGTCTTCAAGTGCCTGGCCGACGCCACCCGCGCTCGGGTGACGCTGTTAATCCTGCGCGAAGGCGAACTTTGCGTGTGCGAATTGATCCATGCTCTGGATGACAGCCAGCCGAAAATCTCCCGCCACCTGGCGCAACTGCGCAGTTGCGGGTTACTGCTGGACCGTCGCCAGGGCCAGTGGATTTATTACCGCCTCAATCCTGTATTACCTGAGTGGGTGACGGCGGTGCTCGACGTCACCCTGCAAGCCAACCAAGCCTGGTTAAACACAGACGCCCAGCGTCTGGACACCATGGGCGACCGACCACAACGGGCCAGCGCCTGCTGCTGATCCTGCGGAGAGCTTTTCATGCTTGTTGCCGTTGCTATCTTTCTGTTCACCATCGTTCTGGTCATCTGGCAGCCCAAGGGCCTGGGCGTCGGCTGGAGCGCCACCATGGGCGCGATCCTGGCGCTGGCGTGTGGCGTTATCAGCCTGGCGGATATTCCGGTGGTGTGGCACATCATCTGGAACGCCACCGGGACGTTCGTTGCGCTGATCGTCATCAGCCTGCTGCTGGATGAGGCAGGCTTTTTTGCCTGGGCCGCCTTGCATGTGGCACGTTGGGGCCGTGGACGCGGTCGGCGGTTGTTCGCGTATATGGTGCTGCTGGGCGCGTTGGTGTCGGCGTTGTTCGCCAACGACGGCGCGGCGCTGATCCTCACGCCCATCGTGATGTCGATGCTGTTGGCGTTGCGCTTCTCTCCGGCGGCGACCCTGGCGTTCGTCATGGGCGCCGGGTTTATCGCCGACACCGCGAGCCTGCCACTGGTGGTCTCCAACCTGGTGAATATCGTATCGGCCGACTACTTCAAGATCGGCTTCAACGAATACGCCGCCGTGATGGTGCCGGTGAACCTGGTGAGCGTCGCCGCGACCCTCGCGGTATTGATGTGGTTTTTCCGCCGCGACATTCCGCAAACTTACGACCCGGCAGACCTCGACGATCCCGCCAGTGCGATCCACGACCGTGCGACGTTTCTCGCCGGCTGGTGGGTACTGGGCATTCTGCTGGTGGGCTGTTTTGCCCTGGAACCGCTGGGCATTCCCATCAGCGCGATCTCCGCCGCCTGCGCCACCTTGCTGCTGGTGATTGCCGCCAAGGGCCACAAGATTTCCACCCGCAAGGTGCTGAAGGAAGCGCCCTGGCAGATCGTGATCTTCTCCCTGGGCATGTACCTGGTGGTCTATGGCCTGCGTAACGCCGGGCTGACCAACTACCTCGCGACCTGGCTCGACACCTTCGCCGGTTACGGCGTGTGGGGCGCGGCATTGGGCACTGGCGTGCTGACCGCCCTGCTGTCTTCGGCGATGAACAACCTGCCGACCGTGCTGATCGGCGCGCTCTCCATCGAGGCCAGCCACGCCGTGGGCGTGGTCAAGGACGCGATGATCTACGCCAACGTGATCGGCAGCGACCTCGGCCCGAAAATCACCCCCATCGGTAGCCTGGCCACCTTGCTCTGGCTGCACATCCTGGCACGCAAAGGCATCAGCATCACCTGGGGTTACTACTTCAAGGTCGGGATCGTACTGACCTTGCCGGTGCTGTTGATCACCCTCGCCGCCCTCGCCCTGCGCCTGAGTTTCTGACGGAGTCCGTTTGATGAAAGTCCTGTTCATGTGCACCGCCAACAGCTGCCGCAGCATTCTCTCCGAAGCGTTGTTCAACCATCTGGCGCCGCAAGGTTTCCAGGCCATCAGCTCCGGGAGCTTTCCCAAGGGCCAAGTGCTGCCCCGCAGCCTGACCACCCTGCAGGCCGCCGGCATCAGCACCGAAGGTTTGTACAGCAAGGGCAACGACGCCTTTGAAGACAGCCCGCCGGACTTCGTCATCACCGTGTGCGACAAGGCTGCCGGGGAAGCCTGCCCGGTGTATTTCGGCCCGGCCATCAAGGCGCATTGGGGGTTGGAGGACCCGTCGGACGTTCAAGGCGATGAAGTCCAGGTCGACGCCGCATTCCGCGCCACCCTGGCAACCATTGAACGGCGCTGCCGAGCTTTTTTCGAGATTCCGTTCGCCAGCCTGAGCCCCGTTGAACTCAAGGCCGAACTTGATCGCATCGCCGCGTTGTAACCGAAGAGCCTGGCGAGTAGTCGATCTGAAGCCCTTTTCCGGCGTATGCTCGCGGGTAACCGTCACTGCGAGCCCCCTCAATGAGTTCCATGCAGCACGCCTGGCTGGGCAACTACGAAGTCAGCAGCACATCGTGCACCGGCCTGACGTTTGCCCGCCACAGCCATGATGAATGCGTGATCGGCGTCAACCTGCTCGGCGAGGAACAGGTGTGGCTGGACCGCCGCACGTTCGAAGCCGGCCCCGGCAGCATTACCTTGTACAACCCAGGGCAGATTCAGGGCGGCGGCGCAGCCGAGGGGCGGCCGTGGCGGTTTGTCAGCCTGTATGCGACTGCCGACCAATTGGCGGCTGACCTGGGTCTGGCACACTTGGAGTTCGACCGTTCGCTGTGCTTCCAGCCGGAGCTGGCGATGAAACTGGCCGGTGCGATTGAAGGTTCGCTGAGTGCCGATCCGATCGCCCGGGAGCTGAGTGAGGAAGCCTTGGTGGTGCTGCTCGGCGAGGTGGTCAGTTGCAGCGGCGTGCGCCTGCCTGGCAGCACAGCGGTGGGTCGCGGGCTGGTGATCAAGGCTCAGGAGTTGCTGGCAGAAAACCTGCACCAGGCGGTGGCACTCGATACCCTTGGTGACGAGCTGGGCCTGTCGAAATTCCATCTGCTGCGAGCCTTCCAGAAAGAAACCGGACTGAGTCCGCGCCAGTGGGCGATGCAACTGCGCACTCGTCGCGCCAAAGGGCTGTTGCGCTCAGGCGTGGCGGCGTCGCAAGTGGCCCACGCCCTCGGGTTCGCCGATCAGAGCCATCTGAATCGACATTTTCGTGCGGCCTACGGCATTACCCCCGGTCGCTATCAAAGCGTGCTCAAGGGCTGAAAAGCGCAATCTGGTTCAAGACGACTTCTTCACCCTCCCCCAAACTACCGGCCATCCATTGAAGGAAGGCAGGCATGTTGACGATCTTTTTTTCGGCGCTGGTGTTCGGTTTTGTGTTTTGCCTGTCTCCGGGGGCGGTGCTGGCGGAAACCCTGCGCCGTGGGCTATTGCACGGGTTTACGCCGGCGTTGTTGGTGCAGGTTGGCTCGCTGGTGGGCGACGCCGTGTGGGCGGTGATTGGGCTGACCGGCATGGCGTTGTTGATCCAGCATGAGTCGGTGCGGGTGCCGCTGACGGCGGTGTGCGGGTTGTATCTGGCGTGGCTCGGGGTGCGCAGCCTGATGGATGCCTGGCGGCTGCCGGAGTCCGACAGTGCGCCGGCCAGGTCCGGGCAGAATGCGCTGATGGTGGGGGCCGCGATTTCCCTGGCCAATCCGAAGAACATTGTTTATTGGGGGGCCTTGGGCAGCGCGCTGTCGGGGATAGTCGGGGCGACGCCGAGCCATGGGCAGACGTTGATGTTTTTTGCGGGGTTCATGGTGGCGTCGGTGCTTTCGTGCTTTTTGATTGCGGCGTTGGTTAACCTGTTGCGCCAGAATGCGTCGCCCATGTGGCAGAGGGTTAGCTATGGTGCTTGCGGTGTGGTGCTGCTGTATCTGGCGGTTCTGGCTTTGCGGGCGATTTGAGGGGGGGGGCTTGAGTGCATATCCGTTATTTAGGTAACGACCGCTTATGGTTCCGCTCTTACAACTGACTACCGGCCGGCTTGAGTGTTAAAAGCAAAGACCAGAGCGAAAGCAGGACTGCTTTTCTGTGGGAGCTGGCTTGCCTGCGATGCAGACAACTCGGTTTTTCAGATACACCGAGGCGATGCCATCGCAGCGATGCGGCGACCCGACAAGCCAGCTCCCACATTTGGACCGTGCCCGCTTTGGCTTTTGATTTGACTCTTCAACACTCAAGCCGGCCCGTAGAGTGAGCACACCGAGCCTAGGCGAGGTGCCGAGTGGTGGGGCAAGAGCGTTTTGCTTACTTTTGACTGGGCCGGCATTCCGGCTGTTCAAAAGTGAACCGCTGTAAGAGCGGAACCACTATCAAAAATCACCTAATAACGGATATGTACCCCCACCTATCCGTCACACAGATCATTTATCAATAAGCACACTTACCACTGCAACTTCCCCCCCCACCTTCTATCTGAACAAACTCTGAACCAGTAACAATTTAAGTCATTAATCGTTGACATCCGGCAACTGCCTGAGTAAATTCCCCGTGCCTGCAACTCAGGGCCATTTTTCAACCTCACAAAAGAAGCCAATGGACACAGTATCTAGTCGCTGTCCGATCACCGTGAATGCGGCAAATCGGGCACCAAACCCAGAAAAAATGACGGGACTCGCCTTTCCGGCCGAGTAAGCTGCGCTAGAGCCTGACGCTCCAACGTAACTGCCTCACCGGATGCCAGTCCGGTCCCGAGGTGTGTTATGACCTTTCAACTGATTGTTTTGCCTGATCTGCGTACGCGGGCGTCGGCCCTGCGTGCCAAATTGTGCTGCGAGCCCGTAGGCTTTTCCCCTACCCGTAGCGCCTTTGCTACCTCCTCCCCCCGCGTGTGCCCGGCTCCCCGGGCCCACTGGCGTATCTGCCCCATCACCGGCCATCTGGTCCAGCAATGGGATCACGCCGACCCTCAAGACCCACAGAGACGGAGCGTTTCCAGCCTGGTCGCGCAAGCGAGCCTGATGCTGAGCCTCTACGTGGACGCTCGCGCGGCATAAGCCGGCTGGAAACAGCAACTTTCTGATTATCCGTTAATTAATCAGCTGGAGTTCTCTATGGACGAAGCCAGTAGTAGCCCGCTGCGCGCTAGTTAACTAACGCGCTGTTAGCGGGCCTGTAGAAAGTTACCCAACACTTTATTTAAACCGATCGCGCAGTCAGCGACTCGGCATGCTTTCGCTCGCCTGTCATCAGGTAAGTACCGGGTATGTTTTGTCGAAAAATTGGCGACAGGAGTACACACAATGAGCGCAGTAAAAAACCCGAAACTGCACAAGAAAAACGGCACGGACACCGACACCAAACTGTCGATGCGTGCCGCCCGCGAAGCCCAGAACGGCCTCTCGGCAACCCTCGCCAATGTCCGGGCAACCAAGGATGGCCTGACCGAGCTGGATGCCTCTGCTCGCCTGCAACGCGAAGGCTATAACGAGGTGGCCCACGACAAGCCGCCTCACGCCATCGTGCAATTCCTCCAGGCCCTGAACAACCCGTTCATCTATGTGCTGCTGACCCTGGGCGCCATCAGCTTCGTCACTGACTACTGGCTGCCACTGCAGGCCGGTGAAGAAGCGGACCTGACCAAGGTCATCATTATCATGACCATGGTCATGCTCAGCAGCCTGCTGCGGTTCTGGCAGGAACACCGTTCGGCCAAGTCCGCCGAAGCCTTGAAGGCCATGGTGCGCACCACCGCCACGGTGCTGCGCCGTGAGCAAGTGGGCTCCAAGCCGACCCTGCGGGAAGTGCCGATGCGCGACCTGGTAGCCGGCGATATCGTGCAACTGTCTGCCGGCGACATGATCCCGGCCGACATTCGCCTGATCGAGTCCCGTGACCTGTTCATCAGCCAGGCCGTGCTGACCGGCGAAGCCTTGCCGGTGGAGAAGTACGACACCCTCGGGGACGTCACGCAAAAATCCGCCACCTCCACCGCAGCGGACCAAGGCAACCTGCTGGACCTGCCGAACATCTGCTTCATGGGCACCAACGTCGTCAGTGGCCGGGCGCAAGCCGTGGTGGTCGCCACCGGCCCGCGCACCTACTTTGGCTCCCTGGCCAAGGCGATTGTCGGCTCCCGGGTGCAAACCGCGTTTGACCGTGGGGTGAACAGCGTCAGCTGGCTGCTGATCCGCTTCATGCTGGTGATGACGCCGATCGTGTTTTTCCTCAACGGCTTCTCCAAGGGTGACTGGAGCGATGCCCTGCTGTTCGCCCTGGCCGTTGCGGTGGGCCTGACCCCGGAAATGCTGCCGATGATCGTCAGCGCCAACCTGGCCAAGGGCGCAACCGCCATGGCCAAGCGCAAGGTGGTGGTCAAGCGCCTCAACGCGATCCAGAACTTCGGTTCGATGGACGTGCTGTGCACCGACAAGACCGGCACCCTGACCCAGGACAAAATCATCCTCGAGCACCACGTCAACGCCTTCGGCAACCGTGATGATTCGGTGCTGACCCTGGCCTGGCTCAACAGCCATCACCAAAGCGGCATGAAGAACCTGATGGATCAGGCGGTCGTCCAGTTCTCGGAGCAGAACCCGAAGTTCCAGATACCGTTCGCCTACAGCAAGGTGGATGAACTGCCGTTCGACTTTATCCGCCGCCGCCTGTCGATTGTGGTCAAGGACGCGCAAAACGATCACCTGCTGGTGTGCAAGGGCGCGGTCGAGGAGATGCTGAGCATTTCCACCCACGTGATGGAAGGTGACGTTGCCGTCGAGCTGGATGATCGTCGTCGCAACGCGTTGCTGGCGATTGCCCAGGACTACAACGAAGACGGCTTCCGGGTGCTGGTGCTGGCCACCCGCACTATTCCCAAGGCCCTCGCACGTAAGCAATACACCACAGCCGATGAGCGCAACCTGGTGATCCGTGGTTTCCTGACCTTCCTTGATCCACCAAAGGAAACCGCAGGCCCGGCGATTGCTGCCCTGCGCGAGATTGGCGTGGCGGTCAAAGTGCTGACCGGCGACAACGCTATCGTCACCAGCAAGATCTGCCGCCAGGTCGGCCTGGAGCCTGGCGTACCGTTGCTGGGTGTGGAAATCGAAGCGATGGACGACGCCACCCTCAAACTGCGGGTTGAGGAACGCACAGTCTTCGCCAAGCTGACGCCGCTGCAAAAGTCGCGGGTACTCAAGACCTTGCAGTCCAACGGCCACACCGTGGGTTTCCTCGGCGACGGCATCAACGATGCACCGGCCCTGCGGGATGCCGACGTGGGTATCTCGGTGGACAGCGCGACGGACATCGCCAAGGAATCTGCCGACATCATCCTGCTGGAAAAGAGCCTGATGGTGCTGGAAGAAGGCGTGCTGAAAGGCCGCGAGACCTTCGGCAATATCATGAAGTACCTGAACATGACCGCCAGCTCCAACTTCGGCAACGTGTTCTCGGTGCTGGTGGCCAGTGCGTTCATCCCGTTCCTGCCGATGCTGTCGATCCACCTGCTGCTGCAAAACCTGATGTACGACATCTCCCAGCTGGCCTTGCCGTGGGACAAGATGGACAAGGAATACCTGGCCAAGCCACGCAAGTGGGACGCCAAAAACATTGGCCGCTTCATGATCTGGATCGGGCCGACCTCGTCGATCTTCGACATGACCACCTTTGCCCTGATGTGGTACGTGTTCTCGGCCAACAGCGTGGAAATGCAGACCCTGTTCCAGTCCGGCTGGTTCATCGAGGGGCTGCTCTCGCAAACCCTGGTGGTGCACATGCTGCGCACCCGCAAGATCCCGTTCTTCCAGAGCAACGCCGCATGGCCGGTGATGATGATGACCTGCATCGTGATCGGGCTGGGCATCTACGTACCGTTCTCGCCGCTGGGTGCGATGGTGGGCCTGGAGCCGCTGCCGCTGGCGTACTTCCCGTGGCTGGTGGGCACTCTGGTCGCCTACTGCTGCGTGGCTCAACTGATGAAAACCCTCTACATCCGCCGCTTCAAGCAGTGGTACTGATCAACCGCCCCTGAAAACGCTGGCTATCGATGGATAGCCAGCGCGTGCGGAGACAGACAATGAACCGACTCATGAGCTACCTCGACAACGCCGCACGCGCCGTATTGGTATTCGCCCTCGCCCAGGCCGCCAAGACGGTGATGGTGTTGGGCGTGCGGCTCTACGCGCGCAACGTGCTCAGCGCCGTGGAAATGCGCTTCATGCTGGGTTTCTCCAGCCGCTTGAACAGCACGTGCATCCGCTTGCTGCGCCCGCGTCGATAAATGGCAATACGCACTACAAGGAAACATCACCATGCGCGTCTTGATCTGTGCAGGTCGTCATTACGCCGATACAAAAATGTCCCGCCAGGTGCTGGATGCCTACCACCGCCTGCGCCCAGTGCAGGTGTTGATCCACGGCGGCAGTCAGTTCCTGGGCAGCGACGTGGAGGACTGGGCACGGGAAATGGGAGTGGATGTGGTGCGTTACCCACCCAACTGGCAACGCCATGGCAAGCAAGCCGAGCGTCACCGCAACCAGTTCATGCTCACGGACAGCCGTCCCGACGTGATCATCGCGCTGCCCGGTGGCGACGACACCTTGGAGCTGGTGAGCCAGGCCAAGGCCAGTGGCATTCATGTGCTGACCGTAGACAGCTGAATCAACCCTTATTGGAGTATCCAGAGATGAACGAAGAACCCAGTTGTAGCCGCACTCCGTTACACACCTTTTTTTATTTGAATCACGGCGCGTCCCTGCCAAGTCCGGTCGGGACACGCCACCGGCTGTTGATCGAGGTTCACCATGTACAAGAAGCACACCCCTGACGGTTTCGCCAAATACCGCAACCGCAGCACCCACGTAACCTTCCATCCCCTGCCCGCGTCCAAGCGTCGGGCGGTGCGGCGCAACCTGATTTTTGTCGGCGCGACGCTTGGCATCGTGCTGCTGCTCAGCCTGATGTCGAATGCCTATGCGGCCGGCGGTTCCTACGTGGTCGACGACGGCGCCATCAACGCCCCGGGCGAATGCAATGTCGACGCCTGGTTCACCGCCAATCGGCACGACGGCTCCACCCACAGCGAAACCCTTTCGCCCGCGTGCACCGCCGCTGCCATTCCCTGGTTGCAATGGACTGCCGCCGTGTCGCGGGCCAATCATGATGGCGATGGGGAAACCCAGTTGAATCCGCAACTCAAGGCCCAGTTATGGACCCGGGAAGACCTGGGCCTGGAACTGGCCGCGTCTGCCGGCGTGCATTACGCGCTGAACCGCCACCACTCGTTTGATGGCGCCGACTTGAATGTGCCGTTCACCTGGCATCCCATGGAAGCCCTGCGGCTGAACGTCAACGCAGGCTGGAGCCACGCCTATAACGACGGCGACCAGACCCATCGACCGACCTGGGGTGCCGGGTTTGAATACAGCGTGATGGACTCGCTGACGCTGATCGCCGAACGTTACGGCCAGCAAGGTGGCGACCAGGCGTGGCAGGCAGGGCCGAGGGTGCATGTCGGCAAGAATGTGGATGTGGACCTGGTGGTGGGGCGCAGTTTGATCGGGGATCAGCATCAGTGGCTCACGACGGGGGCCACGTTGCGGTTCTAATCCGCAGACGATGATCAACCTGTGGCGAGGGAGCTTGCTCCCGCTGGAGTGCGAAGCGCTCCCAAAGATTCCGGGGCCGCTACGCAGCCCAGCGGGAGCAAGCTCCCTCGCCACAGCAAGCTCCCTCACCACAGCAAGCTCCCTCGCCACAGGTTTGGTATGACCGTAATAGCGATTTAAACCTGTCCCTTGGCCTGCTGCTCCAGATGCACCTGCAACGCAGGGTCAATCTTCAGCTGCCCCGCCAGTTCATCCAGGTAATTGCGCTCCGCGTTCTGCTGGTCATCTACCAGCAGCACACTGACCAGGTACACCTCGGATGCCATCGCCGGGTCCCCGGCAAACTCGGCAAAATCCGCCGCATTCAGCGGCTTGGCCACCTCGGCATCCAGCCACGCCTGCAATTGCGGGTCATCGGTGTGCTTGCCGATCTCGGCCGAGATCATCTGCTGCTCGCGCTCATCAATCTCGCCATCCGCCTTGGCCGCCGCGATCAACGCGCGCAGCACGGCATGGCTGTGCTCTTCAACTTGCGCACCGGACAGCTGATCAACCGTTTGCAACGCCTGCTGCGGCGCCGATGCCTGTTGCCGCTGCCAGGCCTGATACGCCTGGAACGCCATCATGCCCAGGGACGCCAGCGCCGCGTAGTGGGTACCGCCGGTGCGCCCTGGCGGCGCCGCACGGGTTCCGCCGAGCATGCCGCCCAGTCCACCGAGCAAACCACCGAGGCCGCCACCGCCTGAAGCCGCAGCACCACCGCCCAGCAAACCACCCAGCAGCCCGCCCAAACCACCCAGCCCGCCCAGAGATCCGGGGGCAGAGCCGCCCTGTTGGCTCGTGGAGGCTTGGCCCGCTCGCAGCAATTGTTCCAGTAGATCGCCGGTATTCATGGTGTCACCCTCCCAGGGCGCAGAGTTCCAGACCAACAACAATAGACCCGCTGCGCCAGAACACCATGACCGCCCGACAAGCGCGCTTTATCATGGCGCCACCGCACCCGGAGGAAGCCCCGACATGACCCGTACCGAGCATATCGCCCTGATGGCGACCTACAACCAGTGGATGAACCGCAAGGTGTACGAGGCTGCCAACGGCCTGAGCGACGAGGACCTGATTGCTGACCGTGGTGCGTTCTTCGGTTCGATCCTTGGCACGCTGAACCACCTCGCCCTGGGTGACCGCGTCTGGCTCAAGCGTTTCGCCGAACATCCGGCAGGCTTTGCCGCGCTGGCGCCGTTAAGCGCTTTGGCGTTGCCGCCACGCCTGAATCAACTGGCCTTCGCCGATATCCGTGAACTGTCGACCCATCGTGCCTGGCTCGACCAGATCATCATCGACTGGGTGCAATCCATCGGCGAGCCGGAGCTGGATCAGCCCCTGCAGTACCACAACATGGCGGGCACACCAATGAACAAGAATTTTCATGCACTGCTCGTGCACTTCTTCAATCACCAGACCCACCACCGGGGCCAGGTGACAACCCTGCTGACCCAGGCCGGGCGCGACGTGGGCGACACCGACCTGCTGGCGCTGATGGACTAGTTCAACCGGCGCAGTGCTCGGCGTACGCCTGAATCAGCGCGGGAAAATCCTCCCGCTCCGGGAGCTGCGCAAAGCTGTGCTGCGCCGGCGTGGACGCCCACGGCAGTTTTTCACTGGTCCAGGTTTCAATAAATGGCACATAGCCGCTGACGTCATCAAGCATGGTGGGCCGCAGGTTGATCAGGTCCTCGACGCCATTGGGGCGGGAAAACATCCAACTCATGCAGTGGGGGCAGCAGTAGTGGCGGTCGACGCCATGCAGCCCGCCGATCACCGGGTTGCCCTGGGTGATGGTAAATCCGCTGGCGGGGATCAGCGCGCTCAGGGAGAACGCGCTGGATGACATCTTCTGGCACCCGGTGCAGTGGCACGCCATGGTGATCAGCGGTTTTTCGGTCACGGTAAAACGCACCCGATCACAACGGCAGCCGCCTTCCTGGGACTCTTGATGACTCATCTTCCACTCCATTCACATTGTGTGTGTGCCTGGAGAGTAAACGAGCGGGCGCGTCACGAACAGCGTTGCCAACTCGCACAAACGAACGCCTGTGACAGCAAACTGTCATAAAAGACAGAGCGGTGAAAGTCAGCCAATGGCTGCCCGCCCTGCCCGCGCGCATCAACAGCTTGTCGATGCGACGCATCCCCCCAGAAGGAGACGCTTACATGGTCATTCACTTCAAGGTCGCCGGCCATCTCGCCTGCGGTCATCACGGCAATAACCTCCCTTCCAGCACCGAGCTGAAACGGGTCAAGTGCCGCACCTGCCGTAACACCGAAGTCTATAAGGAAGCCCGCCGCACCCAGCGCAACGCCGCCCGGCGTGCTGCGCGTAAAGCCAAATCTGCACATGCCGCCGGTGACTGGCGCAGCGCCTGGACCCAGCGCCTGACCGACCTGCCAGGCCGTCAGCGCCTGCCACGCGGGTTCCACGGCCAGCCATTCGTTTAAGTTACGCAGCCGGGGCACGACGGAAAGCGGCCAACAGCACGCCCATCGTCATCAACAAGCCACCCGCCCCACGGTTGAAGTGCTGCAAATGTGCGGGCCGCAGGCGACTGAGCAAGCGTGCCCCGCATACCGCATAGAACATCATGATGCTGACATTCAGCACGCAGAGTGCGAACAACAGGCACGCGTACTGCGGCAGTTGTGCTTGGGTGCTGTCGACAAATTGCGGCAGGAATGCCGACATGAACAACAACGCCTTGGGATTGGAAATCGCCACGAGGAAACTGCGGGTGAAAATACTCGCCGTGCGAGTGCCGCTGTCCTCACCTTCGCCCACGCTCGGCAACGCGGCTTGAGGTGCGCGCAGCATCTGCCAGCCGATCCAGATGAGGTACGCCGAGCCCATCCATTTCAGCGCCTGAAACAACCCTTCGCTGGCCGCCAGTAACAGTCCCAGGCCACAGGCCACCGCGGTCACCAACAACGCGTCCGCCAACACCGCCCCGGCCATGCCCCAAAATGCCGCCTGCAAACCGTGGCGCGAACCGTTCTGCAGGGCCAGCAGAACCGTTGGGCCGGGAATCGCGATAATCGCGGCGCTCATCATGACGAACAGAAATAAGGTTGCCAGGGACATGACAGGTTCCTAGGGGCTAATCAGCTGCGAATCATCCCACCCTATCCTCTGTGTGGCGAGGGACTTGCTCCCGTTGGGCTGCGTAGCGGCGCCAAAATCCTGGGAGCGCTTCGCACTCCAGCGGGAGCAAGCTCCCTCGCCACAGCAAGCTCCCTCGCCACCGTTTATGTATTGCTCAAGCGAGACCCAATAAAAAGCCCCGGACTGACCGAGGCTATTGAGGGTTCAAGCGTCATTGGCCACCGGCCTCGACCGCGCCTTGTACCCCGGCAGCGCTGCGGCATACGCCAGTGCCTGCTCACGGGAGCCAAAGGATGCCAGGCGGTCGGCCTTGGTACAGACCCGCCACGGGCCGCTGTTGACCTGCACGATGTCATAGCCGTTGAGATGCAGCTTGTTCAGCATGGGCGTGCTCATAGTCACCTCTCTCTCCAGAGATAATCCAGGTGTTTGCCCGGTCTACCATACACCCGGGTAAAGCGGTGTAACCTACCGGGCGTCGCACAGGCGTGCACTTCAAGCTCAGAATCTGCTCCTGCCCGGCAAAGGCCACGCCCCCTCTGTTACTTCACCTTGCTGCTGAGGTTGTCGACACTGCGCTTGAGGTCTTCAAGGCTGCGCTTCTGATCACTGACGGTGCTTTTGAGGCTGGACAGTTCGCTGGAGCTGGAGTTTGAGCTGGAACTTGAATTGCGCTTGAGGCCTTCAATCTCGCTCTTGAGCTTATCGATGGTGCTTTTCTGATCGGATACGGTGCGCTTGAGCTCGGACAGCTGGCCGTCACTGGAGCTGGAACTTGAGCCGGTGTTTTTCTTCAGGTCTTCAAGGGCGCGTGCCTGGCCTTCCAGCTTGCTTTCCAGGCTTTGCATTTCGCTGTCATTGCGCTTGAGCGCGTCGCGCATGGCCTGAATGTCGCCTACCGAAATGTTCGACGAATGCAGGAAATATTCGCCACCGGCGCCCCAACTGCTCGCGGTGATTTTGTCACCGTCCGACGCACCAAAATCCCCCCACCGAGCGGGACTCGCCGCCTGAACTGACGGTGCCATTGCACCTATCAACAACGAAGCGACAACAGCGAACGAAGCTTTACCCATGATAGACATCAGTTGATTCCTTTCTGACTGCCGAGATGGCACATCGCTATGACTGCGTTTTTGAACACTTGTTCCCGTGAAGAGTTGCGACGGCGTATACGAAAAAGCCCCGGCAAATGCCGGGGCTCGAAATATCCAACAGGCGGTGCGATGTGCTGTGCTGTGCTGTCCTTTCACACACCTTTCACACTCAGGCACCCAGGGTCATCTCAGCTCCTAATGAAAACCTTTAAGCCCGCGCTCCCCATCGCGAGCTTTTCTTTGTCTGTCATTTACCCTCAGGTTGTCGCTAGATTCGCTGCGGCGGTGAGCCGGTGCAAGCGCCCTGCTCCATGCAGAATATAAAGGGCGCCACCACTTCAACTTCGCCTTTACGCAGCATTGAGGGCGGGGGCGCTGGCACTGGCGACGCCGCCGGAATAAATGCCTCCACTGCCCCGACGAAAAGATCCGAGCCTGTGTGGCCGACGATTTTGTGGCGTATCAGGTTGCCTTTGGCGTCGACGACAAAGGCCACTCTGACCATGCCGGTCAGCCTTTGCAGGCGAGCGTCTTCAGGGTAGGACTTGAAGTGGTTGAGGTGAGTGAGCAACTGATATTCCCATAAGCGCTTCTCTACCAGTTGCTCCTGGTGGTTGGGGCCGCTCGTGCAGGCACAAAGCAGTAAGACCAGTGCGATCCAGCTGTATTTCATAAACGCAGTTCCGTTGACGTTTGGTTTACGACGTGAGGCTAATTATCCGGCGTTATGCTGGCTATCGCTTTGCGATCAGAGCGGGTAGCTCGTCGAGCGATTTTATAGTGTCTTGCGCGGGAGCAAGGCCTGCTGGCCACTGATGAAACCCTTGAAACCATACAGCGTACATCCCGGCGGCTTTTGCCCCTTGGTAGTCGTTTAGAGGGTGATCACCGACAAACCAGCAGTGCTCGGGAAGAACGCCTAACCGTGCAGCTGCCTCATGGAAGATTTCCCGTGCAGGTTTGGCTGTCCCGAACGCTTGCGAGCTGACAACGGTACCAACCGACTGAGCGAAGGGCAACGCAGCGATGGTTTTCCTTCGCGAGTGCTCGGCGCCATTGGAAACAATCCCGACTTTGATGTGTCTGTGCTCCAGCGCCTGAATCAACGCTGCAGCGCCCGGCATTGGCACGGCTGCGGCCGGAAAATGGCTGACCCAGTGCTCGACTAGGACCTCAGCCGGCTGCGGCACTCGCCACGGCAGTTGGTTGGCAAGGGTGTGGCCTACAGCTTCGCGGATCGAAGAGAATGCGGACTGCGGGGAAAGATAGCCGCCGCTGTCTTCCCGCAAAATCAGGTGCGTGATGTCGTCCAGCGTCGCGGGCCTGATGTGCTCGCCGAAATCAGCCAGGAACCGTTCGGCGTAGCGCCGGATACTCAAGGCGCGATGCGTCAGTGTGTTATCCAGGTCGAACAGAATGGCGCGCGGGTACACGAATGTTCCTCGTGGAAAACCAAATCTGCCTGTCAGGCGGTGGCACTGACGAGTGAACCGGTACCACTTCCACCTTCAGAAGTCAGCGCCTGCAACAAAGCCGAGGAAGCAGACTGCAACGCTGCTGCCGTTGCGGCAATCTGCGTCTGGGCTGCTGCCACGGCGGCCGCCTTGGCGTCTGCGCTTTGATTGCTGGCCTGTGCCTTTTGCATATTTTGCTGCTGCTCTTGAAGTTGCTTTTGCAACTCCGCAATTTGCTTTTTCAGCTCCTTGACGGTGTCGGACTCCTGCGACGTCGATGCGGCCTGGCCGGCCCCTGCGCCGGAAGCACTTTTGGCATCGGTGGTCGGGCCGGGGCCCGAGGTGCCGGAAGCTTGCGTCTTGGAGCCATCACTGACACTGGCGGAGCTTGGACTGGTGGGCACAGAAGCAAGACTGCTGACGTTAGTGATCATGTCAAATATCCAATTCCGGTATAGATCTTAACTGATCGGCGCTTTAGCCGATTACTTTAACGCGTTATCGACCTTACCGAACTTGGCTACAACGACGAACCGATTCAGCGCCAAGGCCTCGAAAAGACGTTAACCAGGCTTCCATCAGGATCACGCAGCAATACCGAAGTGTTGCCCCATGGCATGACCGTCACCGGCATCACCACGTCCGCGCGACCGATACGCAGCAGGACGGCCTCGACATCATCCACTTGAAACTCCAGGATCGCCGAACGGTTGCTGGCGGCGACTGCCAATCCATCGTTATGAAGGCGGATCAGGCATTCATCGGCTATGGCCAGGACCACGCCGTCGAGGTGAATTTCAGCGAACCCCTCAGCCAGATGCCTTGGCTCGACAGTCGTGAGGTTTTGATAGAACTGAACGAGCCGTTCAAAGTGGTTGGTAACGAGACGAACAGACGAGAATTTCATTATTTGACCTGCCGTGAGTGAGAGAGCTCACCTTAGTTCAAGCCTGCGTCAGTTCCTGACAGGAGTGTTTCGCCAGAGCGCCCCCACTTTACGAAAAAACCGGCTCTGCCCGGGCGCGAAGTCCTGCGGCAATCATCAGGATAATGGCCGGGACGATCACCACGCTGGCCGACAGCATCGCCCCCTTGAACCCCGCCACATCCAGCGCACCGCCACCGATAATCACACCCAGCCCGATCGCGCTGTTGAGCACAGCTGTGTGGATGGCGGTCGCAGGCACCATGTGATCACCGGCGATCCTCAAGACCCACGTCTGCAGACCGGTAAACAAAGCGGAAATGGCCACGCCCCAGACCACCAGCAGGATAACCACGGACACGAGCCCGAGTGGCGGACCATAAATACCCAAGGTCACCAACGCCACTGCCATCGCAACCAACGCCAGCAAAATGAACGCTTTCAAGTAGCGATCAATCAACAGCGCACTCAAGAGGTTGCCCAGGAAACCCGAGGCCCCGAAGGCAAACAGCAACACCGCAATCATGTACGAGGTAATTCCAGGCACCTGGCCAATAAACGGCTCGACAAAGGTGTAGGCGCCAAAATGCGCGGCCGCCGTCAGGCCCGTGATGACGTAGGTGATCAAGAGGTCCTTGCACCGCAGCACCACCGCAAACCCCAGACCTTTGGCCAGCGAGGGAATATGCAGGGAAGGCAGCACCAGGGCGATCGCACCGGCGCTGGCGACACACATCACGGCGAGGCACACAAAAGCCGTGCGCCAACCATCGTATTGGCCCACCAGATTAATCAGCGGTACGCCCATGACCGTGGCGATCGTGATGCCGCCCAGCACAATCGAGGTGGCCAGTCCCACGCGGTGCGACGGCACGATATGCGCGGCGGTGGCTGCCACGATGGCCCAGAACACGCCATGGGCCAATGCGCCGACGGCGCGGGCACCGAGCAGAGAGGAAAATTCAGGGGATAACGCTGCCAGGCCGTTTGATAAGGCCAGTATCAACATCAACGCAATCAGCAGCGCCTTGCGGGGAACCCGGCGGTTCAACCAGTTGGATAGCAAGCCGCTGGCCGCCCCGATCCAGGCGTATAGCGTTACGGTCAGCCCGACGGTAGACGGGGCTTGATCCAGGTCGGCGGATATTTGCGACAGCAAACCAATGGGGGCGAACTCGGAAGTCACCATGGTAAAGGAGGCGATGCACAGCACACTGACTGCACACCATACCCGCAAGGCTGAATTGATCACCGGCAATGTCCGTCCCTGTTCATGGCTGAGTCGTCGTGACTCCACCTCGCGCGTCGCTCACTGAGACCGGCTAGTTATCGGGATTCCAAACGACGGCCTGTGCCACGACAACGTATTCGCCGTTAAAAGTTGCCGCTGGCGAACCATAAAGCTGGTAGCCCAGAGCAAGGGCCTCAGAGACGCGGTGACAGAAGGAGGCATCGTCCTTGCCTGTCAGAATCCGATAGGTGGGTAAGCCTTCAGGAGGAGAATGCTGCATGGGGGCACCTGCTGGAATAGTTAAAGAAAACCACTGGGCAATCTATATCAGTCGATGATCACATCGCGACCCTCGGCCTTTAAACGGGCGAGGTTGTCCTTCATCTGCTGCAACCGCTCAGGCGGATGTCCTTGCCACTTCGTCACCTCAGCCACCACCCGCAACGGATCGCCGGAGCGATAGGACAGCGTGGGGTTGCCGGGAAACTTCTTATCCGTCACGTTGGGATCATCCATGATTGGCCCCGTTGGCTCCACGACATAAATCCGTTCCCGCTCACTGCCAAGCGCCAGCTCAGCGCCCCAGATGGCGGCATCCAGGGTGCCCGCGAAGTAGACCCACGACAGTGGTTTACCCTGCGTGAAATTGGAGGGGTAGCCGACGCGGATCAGATCGCCCGGTTCCAGATCGGCCCGGGTGCCGTGGAAGAACTGACGGGTAAACATGCCAGCGGTGTTTGACATGGGCTCGCTGCTCCGAGGATGAATTACAAAATCACTAAGGGTTGCACGGAACCCAGTGGCAGTGAACTGGCCCGGCGCTTGATCGCCAGGCCAGAGGGCTGAGTTAAAGCAGTACAGTGGAAAGCATACCCAAGGCTCCCAGGACGAACCCGATGAGTGCACCACGCCCTGGTGCCTCATGGAACAGCGACCAGACCACCACGGGTTCAAGCAGCAGCAAAGAGGTGACTGAGACCACGGTGACGATCCAGATATCACCGACAGCCACATACCCCAGCCAATACGCACCCAGCAGACAAAGTCCGGCAAAACACATAAGCACAACGGGAATGACAAACCCTTCCCAGGAGCTAGTCCCTGTCTGGGCAAGCTTGGCGGTTACCACCTCACTGTAGATTGCACAAAACTCACCGAGCACCATCAACCCTAGAGCAGAAACTCCGAGTAGTTCTTTGGACATATCAAAAACTCCTTCGTATTCAACGCAATATTTTTCAGCTCCCAGCGAGCGATGCCGCTGTCCAGGAGCGTGTTGCAGTGATACGAAGCAGCCTTGAACAGGCCTGAATTACCGAAGTGCTTTTCCATGCTCATGTCCTTCAAAGGGTGTGAGTCTCTCAGCGCCCGGATGAGGGCACTCGTGGCGATCATACGTTCCGCCAGCCATCGCGAACAACCCGGGCAATATAAGCAGAGGTAGAGCGATCTCAAAGACGCTAAATAACGATCAACTACCGAGTTCTCTACTTTGTAGCCAGGTACTTATGGCCTCAACAAGTTCTGTCTTGCACTCCACTGGCAGCCAATGCCCGCCAGGCACGCTCGTCACGCTGAGATCTGCGCAGGCCGCGCGCATGGGGTCGCCCAACCGATTGCCCTCGATGGTATTCATCTGGTCGTAATCGCCGTTCACAAACAGCACGGGCAATGACAGGCGTCCGCCGTTGGGCGCTCGTTGGGCGTAATCGATGTTGGCATCGTCGTTCAGATACCAAGCGCAGGGCGCGCCAAAACCATGCTCTGCGAACGTCCGCACCAGCACAGCGAAGTCCGCCTCGGGCCAGAGTGCGGGGTCTGGTTGGGTGGGTGGGGCTCGGTGCGCTTCGCCAAACCGCCCGCCTTTCCTGGTCACTTCGGCATTGGATGCAACCTTGCCGATGCTCGCGGGGTCGCCTGGCCGATAAATCGACGCCAGCGAGGCGGCTTTGTCCGCATCAAGATCCGCCACGGCGGACGCAAAGTGCGTGTTGTAGTAGCGGTAATAGTCCCATTGACCGTCTGGATACTGGTCCGCCGGATAAATCCCTCGATCAACCAGCGGGACCAGCGTCGCCAGCGCATTCGTGGAGGGGAAGTACGGGACCGAAATCAGCACAACGCCGCGGCTGCGCTGAGGTTCATGCGCGACCAATTCACCCGCCACAACGCTGCCCCAATCATGGCCTACCCAGATTGCGGGCATTCCACCGAGGTGGTCATGAAGTTCTGCCATGTCTGCCGCGATGTTTTCAATCGTGTACGCATTGAGGGCGGCTGGCGCAGAAGAGCCACCATAGCCGCGCATGTCGGGTGCGACGCAGTGCCAGCCTTGGGCAGCGAACGCGTCCATCTGCGCACGCCAGATCAGACTGAGCTCAGGCCAACCGTGCAGGAACACCATCAATGGGCCATCGGCAGGCCCCTGCTCTACATAATGCGTCGTATGACGGGGCGTGCTGAAAACGTGTGAAGTGAGCTTGGAAGTGGACATAGGGTCTCCTCATGCTAGGCCGGCCGCAGCCAGACCCAACACGGCATATCTTGTTACAACCATTCGCCCGCAGGCACTGCCCTTGGAGAACTTGAAACGCTCACTCTAGTCCTAATGCCAGGCGTGCTTAAACCGTGAGCGCCTGCTGACAACCCATAGAGGTTCAAAAAATGAAAATGACACTACCCGCCCTGGTTCTGGGTGCCCTCATTTCGCAAGGCGCAATGGCCGCCGGAGATGGCACCGCCGCTCTTGGAGGCGGCGTTGGTGGTGCACTTGGCAATATCGTAGGTCAACAGCTCGGCGGCTCAACGGGCGCGGCGGTAGGCGCAGGCGTAGGGGGTGCTGCTGGCAGTGCTGTCGGCGCTCAAAGAGGCAACAGAGCGGAAGCCGCGTTAGGTGGCGGTATCGGATCGGCTGGCGGGTCACTTGTTGGTAATCGCCTCGGCGGCGCCACGGGCTCGACGATCGGTGCAGGTCTCGGCGGCGCCGCGGGTGGCGCGCTGGGAAACAACCTAGCGGACGATGAGAGCAATCATCGATCTGATGGCAAGAAGCACAATGGCAAGAACAAGCATAAACACAAGAACAAGCATCGTTAGTTCCTGACGCTATTACCTCGAAGCCCGGCCCAGCGCCGGGCTTCTTATTTCTGGCGCCAAAAACGAAAAAGCCCAGCAATCGCGCTGGGCTTGGATATGGAAACCGGGTAACCAATATGAACCTTGCTACTTAACCCTTGCAAAGCTTCTGTGGCGACTCCGTGCCCCCGAGTTTTTTCGGCCATGCAATCGGCAGGTTAGGAACAGAGATAAGCTCGACGACGCCAAACATGCACATAATCACCGCATTTCCATCCGCGTTGGGTGCGCTGCTGAGTCCGACCAGAATCTCGTAGTCTTTCCCGGGCTCCAGCTTGAATACTTTCGCCTGGCCAGGGCACACAGCATAAGTGCTGCCGTAGCTGCCGGCCGACGCACCTAACGTCGCAACCTGAAAGGGTGCATCTGTTTTAACGCGGTACTCAGCCACAATCTCCGTGTACAAGCCTTCGGCCATCCGAACGGCTCCGATGTACTGCTGAAGTTTGGGTGAAACCCTTCCCGGCATTCCAAGACTGGCCGGCTTAAGTGGGTACTGAGGGTAGTTGATGCTCGGCTGTCCGTCCTCAGAGAAGCGACCCGCTTCAGCCATTTTGTGGCGAGTATCCGGGGCACAGCTGCCAGTTACGCTGTCGCCAAACACATTAGAGTTGGTGATCACACGAACTCGGGCCGTATTGTCGGCCTGAGGTGGATCAACATAGGGAACAGAGGGGATCCCGCCACAACCAGCAAGGGCGATGGACGAAACAAACAGGAGCAACCAGGTATTACGCATCTACTACATCCTTGTGTTTACCTAAGATCCATCGTGTGCGAACCAGACTAAAAACCCTCAGTAAAAAACCTGACTGGGCATCCGCCCACTCAGTGAGCTGCGGAGCAACCTGTGAAATTGCGGAGCGGAAACAAAAAGGACCTGCCTGATAAATCAAGCAAGTCCTTGAATATGATGGTGCCCGAAGCCGGAATCGAACCGGCACGCCCTTACGAGCGGGGGATTTTAAGTCCCATGCGTCTACCAGTTTCGCCATTCGGGCGGTAGCGCTATACAGCGAGCCAAGCAGCTTCAAAAGCCCTTGAGCGTTGCAGCAGGCTAGGGAATATATAGATCCAGCCCCCTCGATGCAAGGTCGGGCGCGGGCTTTTTCAAACAAACAAGCAGCTCCCCGGCAAACAAAAAAGCTCGCCAGATCAGTGATCTACAGATTTCAGCCGCAGTGGTGAGCAATAGCAGCGCCGACCGCTTCGGCCCCCACCGCGCGCGTCCCCAGGCGCATCAGGAAAAATAAGTCATGACCACAATGACCACTGAAACCCAAACCAGGGTCATCAAAAACGACAGCGCAGCCAATGTTTTACCCATTTGCCTACTCGCCCCGGCGAAAATCGCTTCAGTGAATCAACTCTTTTGCCTTCTCCAGGCACTCGGTGGCGCTGTCCAGTGCCTCGGCCGCCTTGGTTGAAGCGGCGTTGCCATCGTCAGCGCGATTGCCGGTGATGACAAACAACACATCGACACCGACCTTGGCAACCGCCGCCAGGTAATCTGCCCGTGGAAAACGCACGCCGCTTTCATAACGCCCCTGGGCATTGGTCTCAACGCCTCCGACCTTGCCCAGCGCCGCTTGAGAATAGCCAAGCCTGGCACGTTCTGCCTTTAACCTCGCCCCAATGCTCATGAAAAACCTCCTGTGTGGGATGGTGAATACGATACCCCGCACAAAAGGTTAGTTCCTTGGCCGAACTGAGCCGCTGTTTATCGCCTGATCCCCGAAAACCAGCGCCCCCTGTTCTCCGGCACCTGCGGCGCCTGAGGGCATCTGATACGCTTTTTTCTTGTGCATCTGACCCTGTAACGAAACCCGTCCTGGCCTGACAATACACCCACTCCCGACACGCCCGTGGAGCCCGGCAGGAACCGTCCTGCCGGCCCGTTCATTTCGGAGGCCTTATGGCTAAGATGGCATTTTTCCTGTTCGGTTTTCTTGCGCTGACCATCGCAATTGGTCTGCTGGCCACCATCTCACCGGTCTAGCATCCACACCCCGCCGCCTGCGTTCAGAGGTCGCTTCAGCCGGCAAAAAACATCGGATACAACGACAGCACCAACAACCCCGCCATCGACCAGTTAAACACCCGCAACCAGCGCGGCTCGCGCAACACATTGCGCAAGCCGCTGCCACAGCCGGCCCACACACAAACGCTGGGCAGGTTCACCAGGGCAAACACCGCAGCAATCAACAGCACATTGGTGACATAACCGTCGGCAGGCGTGTAGGTGGTGATCGCGCCCAGCGCCATGACCCAGGCCTTGGGGTTGACCCACTGGAATGCCGCCGCGCCGAGAAAGGTCATGGGTTTGCGCTTGTCATCGGTGTCATCGGACATGGCACTGGAAGTTGCAATCTTCCACGCCAGGTACAGCAAATACGCCGCCCCCACATAGCGCAATACGGTGTAGGCCCACGGCAACGCCTTGAACACTTCCCCCAGACCCAAGCCCACGGCGATCACCAACACCATAAAGCCAATGCTGATCCCCAGTGCATGGGGAATCGAGCGAATAAAACCGAAGTTCACCCCGGACGCCAGCAACAGGGTGTTATTGGGACCTGGGGTGATTGAGGACACAAAGGCGAACAGCGCAAAGGCTGACAACAAGCTTGAAGACATAAGCATGGCACGACATCCGAACGAGTACTGTGGCCGTGACAGTAGAACGTTGCGCCAGCCTGCGCCCCGTACAGCTACGGGTAGATAGAGGCATACACTTCGTCAGGCGTGCCAACAACCGCCTTCCAACCAAACTGCCATTGGTTTGCCTTCATTGATCGGTATACTTGCGCCCTTCTCTGCACACTGTGCTGAACACATCCTGAAAGGACACTCGATGAGCAACTACCTCGACCGCGCGCTGACGGGCCTGCGGACCCTGGGCATCAATCTTCTGCAGCCGGTTCCAGATGCACCGGTACTGGTATTGCTGGACCGCGTGGCCCAGTACGACACCGCCAAAGTCACCGCTATCGCTGCCGTGCTGCAACAGTCGACCACCTTTAACAGCGTGGTTCGCGAACAGATCGCCGGCATGGATATCTCCACACGCTTCATGGACATCACCCAAAGCTTCACCTCGATTCGCGAAGACGCCGCCGCCATGGCCGGCTGGATGGATGACGGGCGCCTGGATACGCTGGAGAAGCTCAAGCTGAGCTGGATGAACCTGCGTCGTGGCTCGATCCCCAGCCGCTTCAGCGAGATCCGTGAAAACTACCTGCAGGTGTGCAAGTCGGCCAATGACCAGATCTCCCGGGAAACGGTGATTCTGGAAGCCTACCTGGACTTCCGCATGGCCATGAAGGCGGCCGAGGTCGATGCCCAACAAGTGCTCGCCCTGGCCGGCCAGGTCCTGGAGCAGCGTACCCAGGCCTTGAACGAAGCCAACGCCCAAGTCACGGCTGCCGAAACCCTGGCGCCGGCCGAACGCGCGGCCCTGGAGTTGCGTCGCGATGAAGCCGTACGCGCGCTGCAGGACGAAGACAAGCGCTACCAGATCGTCAAGGACATCGCCGATGACCTCAAGGTCGGCTACAACACCGCCGAAATGGTCTTCGCCCGGATCAACCAAGTGCATGTGATCAAGGAGCGCCAGTACCAGCGCATGGTCTCGTTCTTCTCCACCAACGAAGTGGTGTTGACCGGCCTCGCCGTGTCGTTCACCAGTAACAGTGGCCTGGCCGAAGCCACCAACACGCTCAATGCCACCACCGACGGCATCAGCAAGGGCCTTGAAGCCCTGGGCAGCACCGGCAACACCCAATTGGAAGCGGCGGTCAAGGCCAGCTATGGCTCCACCATCAAGGTCGACTCGGTGCGCGCCCTGGCCGAAGCCACCCTGAGCTTCCAGACTGACATGCACGGCCTGACGGAAACCTACCGCGCTGAATCCAGCAACGCGTCCCGTGACATCGCCGAAGCTGTCGAAGAGGCCAAACGCAAGTTCGCCGCATTGCTGACCAAGGCCGCTTGATGAGCGACATTCTTCTCTCCGAACAACTCGGCGCGATGGCGCGGGTGGATCAACTGCGCCACCAGCAGATGGCGGTGGAAAAGGACCTGAGCCTGCCCCAACGCCGTGCCGAAGTGGCGGCGCGCATCCGCGAGTATTACCAGAACAACGGCATTCAATTTACCGAAGCGCAGATCGACCAGGGCGTGCGCGAATTCTTTTCCAAACGCCTGGTGTTCGAGGCCCCGGAACTGAGTGCGCGTGACCGTTTCTGGAGCAACGTACTGCTCAGGCGGCATCGCGGCATACTCGTCATCCAGCTCGTCGCGGTCACCTTGCTGGTGGTGCAATGCAGCCGGGTGATGGTCGCCAGACACGAAACCCTAGAAGCTCAAAGAGCGGCCATCGCCGTCGAGACGAACGCGGCACAAAAACAATCAGACATCGCCCACCTGAAGGCTCGCCTGAGCGCCGTGCAACAGGACCCGGCCTACATTGAGGGCGGCGACCTGTTCAGTGCCCTGCCCCGCCTGAATACCAAGGCCGAACATGCCCTGGCCATGGTCGATACCTCCGGGGTCGATTACGCCAGTGAGCAGATCGGCGTGCTGGAGGCGTTTTTGGCCAAGGTCAAGGCAGTCCAGCCGATGACCGATCAGCTCAACGAGTTGACTCGCAAGGTCGCCGACATTCACTTGCCCGCCGCCGACGGTAAAGCGACGCGGGGCATGCAGGCCGAATTGGTCATGATCAAAGACCTCATCGGGAAATTCGAGATCGAAAAAGCCGGCGGCCAACTCAGGGCCCTGCGTGCCAACATCGAACTGATCCCCAAGGAGGTGACCATTCGGGTTGTCGACCGGCCCGGCACGCCGTCCGGTGTCGAGCGCTGCTACGACAAGGCGCTGTGTAATTCCAATCCTGGTTCGACCCAGGGCAAGAGCTGGTATTTGGTTGTCGAAGCCGTCGACCTCTCGGACAGGCCGGTGCTGCTGCCCACCGTCAGCAGTGAGACCGGCACCGGCGCCTGGGCCAGCCAGTTTGCTGTGCGGGTACCGCAGGCCGAATACCTGAAGGTCAAGGCCGACAAACTCGACGACGGCCACCTGACCCACCGTGTCGTCGGCCGCAAGCCAGCCGGCAGGATGGAAGTCACCTACTTGAGCCAACGGACCACCGACCCGCTCGAAACGATATTGGAGTGGTGAAGACATGACGCCTGACACCCTGATCGGCATTACCGAACGTAACTCCCGCAACGCCGAATTGATGATGCGCACGGCCGAGCAACACCTGTCTGAACTGCTCGGCGAGCAACTGGCGCTGGAGCAGGACATTACCCAGCGCCTGGGTAAAATCGCGGCCCTGCACCTGGGCCAGGGCAACACGCAGAACGAGCAAGTCGCCGCCGCCCTGAACCTGCGCCAACAGTCCCAGGACCTGCTCCACCAGCAACTGCGCGACGCTGAGCAGGCCGTGGCCCAGGCGCTGGCGGGCAAGGAAAAACTGCAAGCGCGAGCCGATACCCTCGACCAGCAAGCCCGGCAATCCCTGGAACAAAACCCTGACTACGCCCGCCAGGTCGAGCAACTGGACCTGGCCCAGGCCGCCCACCGAGAACACGTCAGCGGTTATGAAGACCTGCGCCAGGAGTGCGCACTGAAGCGTCCGACCTTTGATACCAACCTGGTCTACGTCTACCTGCGCGGACACGCCTTCGGTACCGACCAATACCGGCGCAACCGCCTGAACCGCTGGATGGACAACTGGCTGGCGACCAAGGTGAACTACCTCGTCAACCGCAAGAACGAGCTGAGCCTGATCGCCCTTGGTGAGCGAAACGAGGCCTTGCAGGCCGAGCGCATCGCCCTGATCAGCACCTTGAGCGCAAGTGTCGATGCGCAACTCGCTCAGGCACGTGACCAGCACGGACAGGCCTCAATACAACCCGAGCTCGATACCCTTCAACGCGTGGTCGACAACGCCAAGCGCCAGGCCAATGCCATCCAGGAAAAACTCGGCAGCTACTCACGCAACGAAGACCCGCAGTACCAGCGCGCTCGGCAGTTGCTCACTGACCAGTTGAAAACCCAGAGCATTGGCGAATTGATCGACTTGGCCAGCCAGACCCCGGGCGACGCCGACGACCTGATCGTCGAGCAACTGCAAACCCTGCACCTGCGCTTGAAAGCGGTGGTACAGCAGCTGGCGCAGACCCAGGAAGAAGCCGTGGTACACCAGAGCAGCTACCAGCGTGCCAAAGACCTGGAGCGCAAAGTTCGCAACGACGCCTTTACCGGCCGCGATGTTTACTTTGACCTGTCGACTGACTTCGAGCGTCTGGTAGAGAGCTACATGACCCAGGGTGCAACCCTTGGCCAGGTTGTGGATGTGCTAAGCCGGGGCCTTAAAATCGTGCGCCGCAGCCAGGTCGCGGCAGGGGCGACGCGAGGCTATGTCAGCGCATCGATCAGCCCTGTCGTCCTTGGCGTCGCCACCGTCGACAGCAGCAATAACAACACGGCCAGCTTTTCGACGTCAGGCAGTACAGGCGGCGGCAGCTTCAGGACAACCGACAGCTTCTAGCCTGGCGCGCAACAAATCCGGGACTTCCTCGTTGCTAGCTGTCAGACAACGAGGAAGTGATCTGCGCAATCGCATCCTGATCCAGCCCGTCCAGCGTGCGGTAGTGATTGATGATCAACGTCTCCTTGTCACTCAGGGTGGCCTGGTTGATAACCGCCCTCTCCCCCGTCAACACGTAAAACACGTCCACGCCTTGATGCCGGAGGGCAATCAGGTAATCGGACTTGGGCGCCCGCGCGCCACTTTCGTAGTGCACCTGGGCATTCGCCCCCACACCGCCAATCGCACCAAACTCCTGTTGGGAGAGCCCCAGGGTCTTGCGTTCTTCTTTCAGGCGGATGCCGAGTTTATCGTCCATGGTGGGTACCTCAATATACGTGATTAACACTCACCATACGCTTATGTGCCGGAGCGGGGTCCATTCATTCGGGTGGCTACCTATTGCGTGCGCACGAAGGCAAACATATGCGGCACGTAATCGGCTTTGCCAAGCGGCACACCGTTATGGCGAAGGATGTTATAGGCGGTCATCAGGTGAAAATAGAACGGTGGAATCGCCCAATTGACCCCATATTCGTGGGCAGTCACGTCGAAAACAGTGCCTTCGGGAAGCGCTATCGAGATAGCACGCTCGCTGCTGTCGATGAGTTCGCGATCTGCTGAGGCATGCCATGGTCACGATCCACGCGACTGCCCTGCAAGCTTCATGTAGCTTCACGTGACGTCGGTGGCGAGCCGACTTACCTTGGCCACCCGGCCCTTTTCAGGGTGTAGAGCGTAATGAAGCATCGCTATCCTTGCACCGTCTACCCCATTGCTCAGGATAGCGTTCTTGAGCTCGACACTGGCAAGGAAGCATCACGTTACCGAGGCCGAACAAACATGACGCTCCCTGAAAATAACCCGTTGAAGACAGAGGAGTATCAGCGCCAGGCGAATCGCTGGTACTGGCTTCCCCTTGGTTTATTGGTGGTTTTTTTAACGATGACTTCGATCATTTTCCTGGGGGCAACTCCACCAGAATGGATGTTTGTCGCACTCAACGTTGGCTGGGCCATCGTTGCATTGACACTGCTGATGCGGCTATCGGGTGTGTACTGCGCTAATTGAGGCAGCACGGCGCGTCGCCCTCCTGGTACTTCGTCTCGAATAGAGGCGCGTCTTAAAACCCCATCAATGTGCGAGAAACAACGTGAAACAACTCACATTTATGGCGTTCCGCTGTTGAAGGTCAAAAATCGACCAAATATATTTCGCTGCACCCGAGCGCTCACCTCTATACGGATATTGTTCTGCGCTTGCTCGGGCCCCCGGATCTGCGCAGGCAATAAAACATTGAGGTTTGCCATGCGCCTTTCCAGACTCGCACCCGCCGCCGCCCTGTTCAGCCTGTTCACCCTCACCGCCCAAGCCGCCGACCTGTCAGCCCTCACGGGCGCCCTGTCATCTGCGCTAGGTGGCGCCAGCAACAGCAACAACACCGTCAACGCCAATAACGCCTCCTGCCAGCAACAGATCCGCGACCTGCAGACAAATATCAACGCGGCCAATGCCAAGGGCGATACCTTGCGCGCGACCGCGTTCCAGGCGGCGCTGACACAAACCAACAAAAGCTGCAGCAACAGCACCTACAACGCTCAGGCGCAGGTGGATACCAATCCCCAACGCCAGCAAAACGTGAACAAGGCTGCGGATGCGATCAACGCCATTGGCGGGCTGTTCAAGTAAGTTGGGATGCACTGCGAGAAAGGCCCGTGATT
>NZ_JAIWYM010000040.1:0-47501 GCF_020515595.1 Pseudomonas sp. MWU16-30323 | reverse complement strand
CTAAGCGGCCGTTACCTAAATAACGGATATACACCCCACCCCACCCCGACCGGCTACTTCAAATTCCCACTCAAAAACTGCTGCAACCGCTCGCTCTTCGGATTACCCAGCACATCCTCCGGCGCCCCCTGTTCCTCTACCAACCCCTTGTGCAAAAACAGCACCTGGCTCGACACCTTGCGGGCAAAGCTCATCTCATGGGTCACCATGATCATCGTGCGGCCTTCCTCAGCCAAACCCTGAATCACCTTCAACACCTCACCCACCAACTCCGGATCCAACGCCGAAGTCGGCTCGTCAAACAGCATCACCTCCGGCTCCATCGCCAACGCCCGGGCAATCGCCACCCGCTGTTGCTGGCCACCCGACAAAAACGCCGGATATTGATCCGCCACCCGCGCCGGCAGCCCAACCTTGTCCAGATACCGGCGAGCCCGGTCCTCGGCGTCTTTCTTGCTGCAACCCAGCACCCGGCGCGGCGCCATGGTGATGTTCTCCAGCACACTCATATGGCTCCACAGGTTGAAATGCTGAAACACCATCGCCAACCGCGTACGCAGGCGCTGCAACTCAGCATCATCCGCCACGCGCATCCCATGGCGGTCGCTGACCATCCGAATCTGCTGCCCATCCAGGGTCATGGCGCCGTCATTCGGCTGTTCAAGAAAGTTGATGCAGCGCAAAAAGGTGCTTTTACCCGAGCCACTGGCGCCGATCAAACTGATCACATCACCGGTCTTGGCCTTGAGCGAGACACCTTTGAGCACCTCATTGTCGCCATAGCTTTTATGCAGGCCTTCAACGGTCAATTTGTACATGGGGCGTGCATCCTCAAGGCGAAAGTAGATAGCCGCTGCGATAGGCTTCAGTGCCGGCGACATGGGCAATGACCATCCCGGCAGTGGCCATGCGTCGCAGCGAACGAGCGTAAAGCAGCCCGGCATTGCGGCAATGCACCGGCGTTACGCGGTCAGAAATGGGGTCGATGATTTCGGCGATCAGTTGCCCGGCTTCCAGGTATTCGCCGGGCAGCACACTGAATACCAGCAAGCCACCCACCGGCGTGGCCACTGGCTCGACGCCCGCCAGCGGTGTGGCGGGGTAGGGCAAGTCCGGCAACGGTGCAGGGTCGCCGCTGATCGCGCCGAAGTGAATCAGGTAATCGATGATCGCCTGGCAGTCGAGGCTGGCCAGGCCGTGGTTGACGTCGCCCTGGCCGCGCAGTTCGACGGTCACGGAAAAGCTGCCCATCGGGATCGGGAAGCGCTCGCCAAACCGTTGCTGCAATTGCCACCAGACCAGGGTGAAGCATTCATCGAACGACTGCCCTCCGGAATCGGTAGCCAACAGGCTGGCCTCCGAACCGATATAGCGCGCCAACGGCTCTACCCGGGGCCACGCTTCGGGGGTGGTGTACAGGTGCGCCACGGCTTCGAAGTCGCAGTGCAGATCCAGCACCATGTCGGCATCGCACGCCAGGCGTTGCAGCACCAGGCGCTGGGATTCCAGCTGCGTGGCCGGTGTCTGCGCCGCAAGCGCCATGGTGAGTGCGTCGCGAATCAGTTCGACGTTGTGCTGTGGATCATCTCCCAGCAGTTCTTCGACCTGATTGCCGACTTCGTCGCTCAGGTCGACAAACAGGCGATTGAAATTCTGCCCGCTTTCCAGCTCATAGCGGCCCAGGGGGATGTCCATCAACACCTGTTCCAGGCCGGTGGGGTTGGCGATGGGCACCAGTACGATCTCGCTGCGCAGGCGGCCAGCCGCGTTCAGTTGTGCCAGACGCGCCTTGAGATGCCAGGCCACCAACATGCCCGGCAACTCGTCAGCGTGCAGCGACGACTGGATGTAGATCTTGCCTTGCGCGTGTTCGGGTCCGAAGTGGAAGCTGTGGATCTGCCGCGCCGTGCCTGGCACCGGCGCCACGAGTGGATGAATCTGATGACGCATGAAGGCTCCTTAGTGGCTGGGGCCGAGAAAGGCCAGCCAGCGACGCTCCGCCAGACGAAACAGACCGACCAGGGCAAAGGTCACGGTCAGGTAGATCAGCGCAGCGATACCGAATGATTGAAAGGTCATATAGGTGGCCGAGTTGGCGTCCCGGGCGACTTTCAGGATATCCGGGATCGTCGCGGTGAAGGCCACCGTCGTCGAGTGCAGCATCAGGATCACTTCATTACTGTAGTACGGCAGCGAGCGGCGTAGGGCCGACGGCATGATCACGTAGGCGTACAGCTTCCAGCCGCTGAGGCCATAGGCTTTCGCCGCTTCGACTTCGCCGTGGGCCATGCTGCGGATTGCCCCGGCAAAAATCTCCGTGGTGTAGGCGCAGGTGTTGAGGGCGAAGGCGAGGAGGGTGCAGTTCATCGCATCGCGAAAGAACGCATCCAGTACCGGCTGCGCGCGAACCGCCGCGATGCTGTAGATCCCGGTGTAGCAAATCAGCAGCTGGATATACAGCGGCGTGCCGCGAAACAGGTAGGTGTAGAACTGCACCGGCCAGCGTACCCAGCGGTTGCGCGACACCCGCGCAATGGACAGCGGGATTGAGACCAGGAAGCCGATGAAGATCGAGGCGCTGAGCAGCCACATGGTCATGGCCAGGCCGGTGATGTGCTGGCCGTCGCTATAAAGGAAGGGGCGCCAGTATTGCTGGATCAGTTCGATCATCGCACTGCCTCCCGGGAGCCTGCGGAGTAGCGCCGTTCGAGGCGGCGCAGGACGAAGTTGGACGCGCTGGTGATCAACAGGTAGATAAACGCGGCGATCACCAGGAAATAGAACAGCTGATAAGTACTCTTGCCCGCATCCTGAGCGGCCTTGACCAGGTCGGCCAGGCCGATGATCGACACCAGTGCCGTGGCCTTGAGCATCACCATCCAGTTATTGCCGATGCCCGGCAGGGCGAAGCGCATCATCTGCGGGAAGGTCACGAAGCGAAACCGCTGGCCACGCGTGAGCCCGTAAGCCGTGGCAGCCTCCAATTGGCCACGGGGCACGGCGAGGATCGCGCCGCGAAAGGTCTCGGTGAAATACGCACCGTAGATAAAGCCCAGGGTGATAACCCCGGCGCTGAATGGGTCGATCTCGATGTAGTCCCATTCCATAAAGTCGGTAAAGCCGGTCAGCCAGATTTGCAGGCTGTAGAAAATCAGCAGCATCAGCACCAGGTCGGGCACGCCGCGAATCAAGGTGGTGTAGATCTGTGCGGGAATCCGCAGGAACGGCAGGCTGGACAGTTTGGCAGTGGCGCCGAGCAAGCCCAGCAGCACGCTGACGGCCAGGGAAAACACTGACAACTTGACGGTCATCCAGGTGCCTTGCAGCAACAGCGGGCCGAAACCCTTCAAGCTAAAGGCACTGAGCCCCAGGGTTTGCAAAAGATCTTCGAACATAAATCAGGACCTATGGCGATAAAAAAGCGCCCCTCCAGAGGAAGGGCGCCCCAGGCATTATTTGCCGCTGTACAGGTTCAGATCGCCAAAGTGTTTCTTCTGGATGGTGGCGTAGGTGCCATCATCGTGTAACGCTTTGATACCTTTATCCAACAAGGCCTTGAGGTCTTTGTTACCTTTTTTGATACCGACCGCAGTTTTGGACGGCAGCAGTGGATCGTCGATGGCCTTGCTGACTTCGTAGTCAGCACCGGCTGGCGACTTCAAAAAGCCCAGTTCGGCTTGCAGCATGTCTTGTACGGAAGCGTCCAGACGACCGGATGTCAGGTCGGCGTACACCTGGTCCTGGTTGGCGTAGGCCTTGGTGGTCACACCGGCCTTGTCCAGTACGGCCTTGGCGTAGGCTTCCTGGATGGTGCCTTGCTCGTAGCCAACACTTTTGCCCTTGAGGGACTCAGGCGTGGAGTAGTTCGCGCCCTTTTTGAACACCAGGGAAGTCGGGCCGGAGAACAGCTCGTTGGAGAAGTCGATCGCCTTTTCACGGGCTTCGGTCACGGTCATCGAGGAAATCACGCCATCAAACTTGTTGGCGTTGAGGCCTGGAATCATGCCGTCGAAATCACTTTCGACCCACTTGCACTTGACCTTCAGCTCGGCACAGATGGCATTGCCCAGGTCGATATCGAAGCCCACCAGGCTGCCATCGGCGGCTTTTGACTCAAACGGCGCGTAGGACGGATCGACACCAAAACGCAATTCCTTGTATTCCTTGGCCAGCGCGGAACCGGCGGCCATGCACAGAGCCAGTGCAGAAAGGGTCAGCAATGCTTTTTTCATTATGTAATCCCTGGAAACCAAGATAAGCGCTTGTGGCGCGGTTAGGACTGTTACTGAACGGTATCAGACCGGACTCAAGTAGCAATTTCTGCACCATAGTTCCGAATGGTCGTTTTAAAAGGTGAGATTAAGGAGTTGTGCCAGTAGGAAATGCCCGAAAATGGGCACTGATAAATCTATGCATTATTTTGGGGCGTGTAAGTTTTCAAATGTGGGAGCGGGCTTGCTCGCGAAGGCGGTGTGTCAGTCAATACATCTGGTCACTGATCCACCGCCTTCGCGAGCAAGCCCGCTCCCACATTGATCGGTGGTGTTCGTGGAAGGCGTGTCAGGCCAGTAAATCCTGCAGGGTCGCCAGGCTGTCGGCGTCATCGACGGCCTTGTCCTGGCGCCAGCGCAACATCCTCGGAAAACGCACGGCAATTCCGCTCTTGTGCCGCTTGGACAGGGCAATCCCTTCAAAACCCAGTTCAAACACCATGCTCGGCGTGACGCTGCTGACCGGGCCGAACTTCTCCACGGTGGTCTTGCGCACGATGGCGTCGACCTTGCGCATTTCTTCATCGGTCAGCCCCGAATACGCCTTGGCGAACGGCACCAGCGTGCGTTCGCTGCCGGGCGGTCCGTCCCATACGGCGAAGGTGTAGTCGCTGTACAGGCTGGCGCGCCGGCCGTGGCCGCGCTGGGCATAGATCAGCACGGCATCGACACTGAACGGGTCGACTTTCCACTTCCACCACACGCCCATGTCCTTGGTGCGGCCCACGCCGTAGAGACCATCCCGGGCCTTGAGCATCATGCCTTCCACACCCAGGCTGCGGGAAGCTTCACGTTGCTCCGCCAAGGCCTGCCAGCTGTCGCCGGTCAGCAACGGCGATGCCCGCAACGTGGGCTGGTCGCAGTCGCTGATCACCTGCTCCAGTTGTGCCCGACGCTCGGCCTGGGTGTGGTTGCGCCAATCGTTGCCGTGGTGTTCCAGCAGGTCGTAGGCCAGCACGGCGACCGGCGCGTCTTCGAGGATTTTCTTGCTCAGGGTTTTACGGCCTATGCGCTGTTGCAGCAGGGCGAAGGGTTGCACCGAGCCCTTCCACACCACGATTTCGCCGTCGATCACTGTGCCATCCGGCAGGCTGTTTTCCAGGTCATGAAGTTCCGGAAAACGGTCGGTGACCAGCTCTTCACCCCGGGACCAGATCCACAAGCGGCCTTCGCGCTTGACCAACTGCGCACGAATACCGTCCCACTTCCATTCCACTTGCCAGTCCGCGGGAGAGCCGAGCAGGGCGTCGAATTGCTCCACGGGTTGGGCCAGGCCATGGGCGAGAAAAAACGGATAAGGCTGCCCGCCACGTTGCGCATGCTCGTCGTACGATTCGGCAGCGATCAGTTTCAAATAGCCTTCGGCGGTCGGACGGTTGGACAGGTCGGTGTAGCCCACCAGGCGCTGGGCCACGCGTTTGCTGTCGAGCCCGGCCATGGCCGCAAGGGCGCGGGTGACGAGCAACTTCGATACGCCCACCCGGAAACTGCCGGTGATCAGCTTGATGCACAGCATCAGGCTCGGTTGATCGAGTTGTGCCCACAGGGCGGGCAGGCGCTCGGCCAATTCTTCTGGCGGCAGGCCACGCAGGGGCAGGAGTTTTTCTTCCAGCCACACCGCCAAGCCGTCGTCCGAAGTGTGGGGCGATTCCGGTAACAGCAGGGAAATGGTTTCTGCCAGGTCGCCTACCGACTGATAACTCTCTTCGAACAACCACGGCTCAATGCTCGCGGCTTCGGTGGCCATGTCCCGCAGCAACCGGGTGGGCACCAGTTGTCGGGGCCGCCCGCCGGATAGAAAGTACACCGCCCATGCAGCATCTCCCGCAGGCGCCTGTAGGAAATAGGCCTGCAAGGCGGCGAGCTTGGCATTGCTGGAAGTGGTTGCGTCGAGGTTGGCGTACAGCTCGGCGAAGGCTTTCATGACGCGGCTTCCTCTTCGTCATCGCCGTATTCGGTGGTGAACCCTTGCGCGTCGAGGCCCTTTTCCCGCAGGTGCCGGACCAATACGCCCACAGAACCGTGGGTGACCATCACCCGCTCGGCGCCGGTTTGCTCGATGGCCCATAGCAGCCCGGGCCAATCGGCGTGGTCCGAGAGCACAAAGCCGCGATCCACTCCGCGCCGCCGCCGAGTGCCCCGCAGGCGCATCCAACCGCTGGCGAAGGCGTCGCTGTAGTCGCCGAAACGACGCATCCAGGTGCTGCCGCCGGCCGAGGGCGGGGCGATGATCAGGGCTTGGCGCAGCAAAGGGTCGGTCTTTTTGAAGTCGCCGGCGTAGAGGGTTTCGGGGATATAGATGCCGGCTTCGCGGTACACCCGGTTCAGGGGTTCGACCGCGCCATGGCTGAGGATCGGGCCGATGCTGGCGTCAATGCCATGGAGAATTCGTTGGGCTTTGCCGAAGGAATAACAGAACAACACGCTGGCCTTGCCGGCCGCGATATTCGCCTGCCACCAGTCGTTGATCCCGGCAAAAATCTGCGCCTGGGGCTGCCAGCGGTAGATTGGCAGGCCGAAGGTCGATTCGGTAATAAAGGTATGGCAACGCACGGGTTCGAACGGTGCGCAGGTGCCGTCGGGCTCGACTTTATAGTCACCGGAGGCGACCCAGACTTCACCCCGGTATTCCAGGCGTACCTGGGCTGAACCGAGGACATGGCCGGCGGGATGGAAACTCACGTTGACGCCGTGGTGACGCAGGGTTTCGCCGTAGGCCAGGGTTTGCAGGTTGATGTCCTGGCCCAGGCGTGAGCGCAGGATGCCTTCGCCGGGAGCGGCGGCCAGGTAGTGTTGGTTGCCGGTGCGGGCGTGATCGCCGTGGGCATGGGTAATGACGGAACGTTCTACCGGGCGCCAGGGGTCGATGTAGAAATCCCCGGCGGGGCAGTAGAGGCCTTCGGGCCGGGCGATAACAAGGTCCATGGGCGTGCCGTGGAAGTGGGCTTGTTAATTATGAGGCGGGGGCGGGTGGAGAAGTTCTATCGGAATGCATGCAATCAAATGTGGGAGCGGGCTTGCTCGCGAATGCGGTGTGTCAGTCAAAAGATCTGGTGACTGATCCGCCGCTTTCGCGAGCAAGCCCGCTCCCACATTTTGATCCGGTTGCGTCAGGGAAACCGGGTTATTTACCCGGCACCAACGTCAACCGGGTCTTCCCATACACCCCGTCAAAGTTCTGCGGTTGCATCGGGAAGCTCAGGTATTGCGCTTTCAACCATGGGTCGATGCCATTGGCATAGTTCGGGCTGGCCGGGTTGCCGGATTGGCCGATGCCGCTCTGGCCCATCATCGGTTCCGCCTGGCCGAAGTCGACAATCATCCGCAGCGCCGGCACTTGGGTCGTGTCGAAACTCTGCCCCCAGCTATACGGTGCGCTGTTCAGGGTGTTGTGATCGCCGCCCGCCGCCAGTGGCCCGCGAAGGGGCTTGCCGCTGCTGTTCTTCCAGGTGTAGCTGTGCAATTTGCCCCACTGCCAGGCCTTGTGATCGGCGCCCAAGGCGCTGTCGCCGGCGGTGATCGCGGCGGCCAGGCTGCGAGCGAGGATCGCCGGCTTGTCGGTTTTCTGCCCGGTGCGGGCGTCATTCCAGAACGGGCTGTCTTCGCGCCCCAGCAGGTGGTCGGCCACCGCCGAGTACGACAGGTTGGCGTTGCCGATGAAGGCTTTCCAGGTGGCGCTGTTTTCCGGGCCGAGTTCGTCGAGGAAAATCTGCTTGGCGCTTTCCTGCAGGAACAGTTCATAAATCGCTGCGTCGGCGGAGGTGGAGGCCAGCCTGCCATCGAAGGCCATCAGGCGACCCAGGGCTTCCCGCGCCTTGGCCTGTTCGGCCACCGGCAATGCATTGATCGCCTGTTTCAGCGGCTGGGCCATGCCCGGCGCCTGGAACATGCTCTTGAGCTTGGCGGCGAACGTGGTGGTCTGGTCGTACTGCATGGCGATCATGCTGCGGCTGTCATGCTTGCCGCTGCCGGCCAGTTGCGCGATACGTTCGGCGCGCTCCGGCGCGGCCCACGAGTTGGACAACTGCATGCCGTAGCCACGGGGAATGGTGCGCTGGTTGGCGGTGCCGATCCAGCCTTGGGTCGGGTCCTGATCGTAAGGGTGCAGCATCGCGTCGGCGTAGCCATCCCAGTCGAAACGCCCGTCCCAGCCCGGCGATGGCACCAGGCCTTCGCCTTCACGGCGGTTCGGGAAGCGCCCGGTCACTTGCCAACCGATGCTGCTGGCATCGGCGAAGACCATGTTCAAGGCAATCGCGCGAATTTCCCGGGTGGCATCAGAGGCTTTACCGGCGGTTTGCGCACGAGACAGGTCGAAGAACGCGTCCAGGCTCTTGTCGTCCTTGAAATCGGCGGTCTGCAAGGCCAGGCCGTAGCCGCTGTTCAGCGACTGGGCACTGTTGAGCAATGGCCCGTGGCGGGTTTCGTACACCGCTTCGCGAATCGGCCGCTGGCCCTTGGCGAAGTAGGTTTCGTTGCGCACGATAGCGGGCAGCCATTTGCCGTTGTTCTCGTAGTACAGCGCGTTGCCCTGGCGCTTGACCTTCTCCAGGAACACATCCTGGGTGTCGCCCGAGACCTGGCTCATGCTCCACGCCACCTTGCCGTTGAAGCCGGAAAGCAGGGTTGGCAGGCCAGCAATCGAAACGCCGGCGGCCTGGTATTTCGGCGAACGGATCTGCACGTAGTTCCACAGCGACGGGGCCTGCATCGAGGTCGACAGGTCATTGGCCAGCAGGCTCTTGTTGCTGCGGCTGCGCTGCGGGCCGATCGCCCAGTTGCTGGAACTGGAAGTGCCCAGGGTGTTCACGGTGCCGAGGTGCTCGCTGAGGCTGGTCAACGCGGCGAGGCCCGGGATCTGGCTCAGGTTGATGCCCTTGAGCTTGTCGGATTCGGCCACCGGCAACGGTTCATCCGGGTAGCTTGGGGTCAGCCAGGCGAGTTTGTCGGCGCCGACTTTTTGCGCCAGCACCAATGAGGACAACTCTTCCTGCAGGTTGGTCGACTCGCTGAAATTCAGCAGACAGAACAGCAGCGCCGAATCTTCCGGCTTCCAGTATTCAGGCTTGTAGCCGCTCTGGGCCAGGTCTGGCGGCAGCTTGTCGCGGTAGCGGAACAGGTAGGCGTTGACCCCGCGCGCATACACTTCAAAGAAGCGCTTGAGGCGCGGCGACGAGGCGTTATACAGCTCGCCGGCGCTTTTGCGCAGGTTGACCGCCCGCATGAAACGGTCGACATCCAGCACATCCGGCCCGGACATTTCCGCCAGGCGGCCCTGGGCCAGCAGGCGCAGGGTGACCATCTGGGTGATGCGGTCGCTGGCGTGCACGTAGCCCAGGGTGAACAGCGCATCGTGGAAGGTGCTGCTTTCAATCAGCGGGATGCCCTGGCTGTTGCGGCGCACGGAAACGTTCTGCGCCAGGCCCTTGATGGGCTGCACGCCGGAAACCGGAGGCAGGGTGTCCTGGGTGCTTTGTAACTGGCAACCGGCCAGGCCCAAGGCACTGGCAATGGCCGCGGCAACGCCGAACCGGGGAAGAAAATGTGAGAGGGCTGGCGAGGCCATGGCAAAGCTCCTGCGGGGGGTAGCGTCAGTAAAGGCGCTACGTTAGTGAGCGCGGCGAAACGACGCAAGCGGGAGGCGATGCTTATTTCAGGATTTGCGTAAGGTTTCTAGTCGGGCACAAATCAGTGTGGGAGCGGGCTTGCTCGCGAATGCGGTGGATCAGCCACAACTCTTTTAGCTGATACACCGCATTCGCGAGCAAGCCCGCTCCCACATTTTTGATTCGGCTTACCTTCAGGATTTTGGCGGATTGACCTTCTGTACCAGCTCATAGGCACGCACCGTCGCCGGGCGTTGCTTGAGGTGGTTGAACCAGCGTTCTACATGTGGGAAGTCTTCCAGCTTCTGGCTCTGCCACTTGTGGGAAACGATCCACGGGTAGATCGCCATGTCGGCAATGCTGTACGCCTCGCCGGCCACGAAGGTGCGGTCGGCCAGGCGCCGGTCCAGCACGCCATACAGGCGGGCGGTCTCATCCACATAACGTTTGATCGCGTAGGGGATTTTTTCCGGGGCGAATTGGCTGAAGTGGTGGTTCTGACCGGCCATCGGTCCCAGTCCGCCCATTTGCCAGAACAGCCACTGCAATGCTTCCTGACGACCGCGCAGGTCCTGGGGAATGAACTGGCCGGTTTTTTCCGCGAGGTACAGCAGGATTGCGCCGGATTCGAACAGGGAAATCGGCGCGCCACCGTCGGTCGGGTTGTGATCGACGATGGCCGGGATGCGATTATTGGGGGCGATTTTCAGGAAGTCGGGCTTGAACTGCTCGCCCTGGCCGATGTTGATCGGGTGCACCTCGTAAGGCAGACCGGCTTCTTCCAGGAACAACGACACTTTGTGACCGTTGGGGGTGGTCCAGTAATACAGGTCGATCATGAAGCTCTCCAGGGGTGGTGACGCTTGAGCGAATGCCTGTAGGTATAGGTAATGTTAGGGTGACGAAAATTCAATGAAACATTTGGGTCTATCGATATGGAAATCCGTGCGGGCGCAGCGTTGATTCTAATTGACCAGCAAAAAGGCATTCATCATCCCAAGCTGGGGCGGCGCAATAATCCGCACGCCGAGGCGCGCATGCTGGCATTGCTGGGGCATTGGCGGCGCGAAGGCTGGCCGGTGATTCACGTGCAGCATTTGTCCCACTCGCCGGAGTCGGTGTTCTGGCCGGAGCAGTCGGGGGTGGAGTTTCAGGAGGCGTTTGTGCCCCAGGCGGGTGAGCAACTCATCCAGAAGCGCGTGCCGGACGCGTTTTGTGGGACGGGGCTGGAAGCGAGTTTGCGTGACGCCGGGATCGGGCAAGTGGTGCTGGTGGGCGTGGCCACCCATAACTCGGTGGAGGCCACGGCCCGCAGTGCCGGCAACCTGGGGTTTGAGACCTGGGTTATCGAAGATGCCTGCTACACCTTCGACAAGGCGGACTTCTTTGGGCAGATGCACTCGGCAGAGCAGGTGCATGCCATGTCGTTGGGCAACCTCCACGGCGAATACGCCACGGTGATTTTCTCAAGACAGCTGCTGGCTTAAGCCACCGCTCCATCCACCAACACCTGCAACGTTTGCTGCGAGCACCGTTCGATACGGACCTGCACGCCATAGACTTCGGCAAACAACGCCGTATCCAGCACTTCATCCGCCGTGCCACAGGCATGCAACCGACCTTGTCGCAGCACAGCGATATGGTCGGCATAACGTGCCGCGAGGTTGATGTCGTGCAGCACCACCACGGCGATCAGGTTGTGCTCCCGCACCAGGCCGCGCACGCAGTCCATGACTTTCAACTGGTAGTTCAAATCCAGCGCACTGGTGGGCTCATCCAGCAGCATCACCTGTGGCCGGCGCGCAATCAGTTGCGCCAGGCTGACCAGTTGCCGCTGGCCGCCGGATAACGTGCTCAATAGCTGATCCGCCAGGTGAGCGATGCCAATCCTTTGCAACGCATCAAAGGCCTGGCGCATGCACGCGTCAGTTGAAAGCGGAATGCCCTCGACGTTCGCCACCCGCAACGCCGCGATCACGCTTTCCATCACGCTCAGGCTCAACCCCGGTGGCAGGTTCTGCGGCATGTAGGTCACGCGTCGGGCACGTTCACCGACGGACATCTTCGTCAGGTCCAGGTCACCCAGTCTGACAACGCCCTGCATCTTTTCCAGCCCGGCCACCGCCCGCAGTAACGTTGACTTGCCCGCACCGTTCGGTCCGATCAACGCGGTCAAACTGCCGTGGGCCAGGGTCGGCAAGCTCAGGTCATGCACAATCTGGCGTCGTCCATAACTGACGTGGGTGTTCTGAATCGACAATCCCGTACTCATAACGGCCTCCCGCGCTTGAACACCAGCAACACGAAAATCGGCACACCCACCAGTGCAGTGACGATGCCCACCGGCACGATCACCCCGGGCATGATCAACTTGCTGGCGATGGAGGACAGCGACAACAGCAAAGCGCCGACAAGCGCGCTGGCCGGCAGCAGGAAGCGCTGGTCTTCACCCACCAGAATCCGCGCGATATGCGGACCCACCAGGCCGATAAATCCGATGGTTCCCACAAAGGCCACGGCGGTGGCCGACAGCAGGCTGATGCGCAACAACGAGAAAAACCGCAGGCGTTTCACGTCGACACCGAAGCTTTGCGCGCGGTCTTCGCCCATGCGCAGCAAGGTCAGGCGCGGGGCAGCAGCGAAGGAGAAGGGCATGACCACCGCGACCACCAACGCGAGGATGCCGAGCTTGTCCCAGTTGGCCCGGGTCACGCTGCCCAGGGTCCAGAACACCAGTTGTTGCAGCACGTCCTCGGTGGCCACCAGTTGCAACAGGGCGACCACCGCGTTGCAACTGAACACCAAGGCAATCCCGAACAGCACCAGGCTTTCCACCCCGGCACCCCGCAGGCGTGACATGGCTTGCAGCAAAAAGACCGAGGCGGCGGCAAACACAAATGCCGAAATGGAAATCGCCGTATTGGCCGACACCCACAGCGTTGTCACTGGAAACACAATCACCAGGGACGCGCCCAACGCCGCCGCCGACGAAACGCCCAGGGTGAACGGACTGGCCAGCGGATTGTTGAGGATCGCCTGCATCTCGGCGCCCGCCAGCGACAGCGCGCAACCAACCAACACCGCCATCAAGGCGTAGGGCAGGCGCACGTTCCAGATAATCACCTGGTCGGTGGCGCTCAGGTGGGCCGGGTGCAACAAGCCATCGAGCAGGGCGCCAAGGCCCATGCCCGACGGGCCGCTGGCCAGGTCCACGAGGATCGCGCACATCAGCGCGCCACCCAGCAGGCCCAGCAGCCAGCAGCGACGGGCCAGCAGGCGACGATAGCCGTGGCTGGCGGTGGCGAGGTCGAGGGTTTGAGTGGTCATTGGATTACACAGCCTTGAAAACGACGAAAATCCCTGCCGGTACTCGGTCAGTGTGGGAGCTGGCTTGCCTGCGATGGCGATGGTGAATCCAACACCGCTATCGCAGGCAAGCCAGCTCCCACAGGAACCGTGTCCAGGCAGGGAATGGGTTGTGAGCCTTAGTTACTTGGCCTTGCCATCAATCCAGTAGGCACCCTGCAGTGGCATGCCAAGGAACTGCTGGTTCATCGCTTCCATGGTCGCCTTCGGGTCCAGCTTGGCGAACAACGCCGGATGCACCCACTTGGCCAACGCCTCAATCGCCAGCAGGTTGTACGGTGAGTTGTAGAAGTCATGCCACAAGCCGTGGGAATTACCCTCACGAATTGCCCGAAGGTTCACAAACTCCGGGCGGGCCAGCACCGCGTTAAACGCGGCACGCGCATCTTCGTTGCTCACGCCGGCACCCAGAATCAACCCCGGCGTGTGATTGCCGGTGGCCACGTACACATCCGGATCAGCCTTAAGCGCGTACTCGACACTGATGTCACCCAGCGCCCCCGGTACCACGTCGGCGGCGATGTTACGGCCGCCCACCAGCTTGATCACTTCACCCATGCCGCTCTTGCCGGTGGTGTGCCCCGGTGCCTGCCAGGCGCCGGCCAGCAATTCCAGGAACACGCTGGGGCGTGGGCCGGCCGGCAAGGTGGCGACGGCGTCGGTGATCACCTTGATGTGCTGGTCATAAAAGTCGAGGAACGCCTTGGCCTGGGTTTCCCGGCCAAGGGCCTGGCCCAGGGCGGTCATGCTGGCGTGGGTGCCTTGCACCGGGTTGATACGGAAGTCGACGAACAACACCGCGATGCCCGCCTTGGCCAACACATCCGCCACCGGGCTGTGTTCGGTCGGGCCGTGGCCGGAAATACTGAATACCGCGAGGTCCGGTTTCAGCGAGAGGATTTCCTCGGCGCTGACGCTTTGCTCCGACGCCTGACCAATCAGCGGGATGTCTTTTACCATCGGAAATTTCGCCACGTAGGCGTTGTAGGTGTGAGCGTCCAGCAGCTTCAAATCATTCTGCCAGCCGACAATCCGCTGGAACGGCGCGTCCTTGTCCAGTAAGGCAAACGCCGAAATCAGCCGGCCTTCGCCGAGCACTACGCGCTGCACGTGGTCTGGCACCTCGACCTTGCGGCCCAGCACGTCGGTGACTTCATGGGCGGCGGCGGTTTCGGCGTGGCCAAGGATCAGCACGACAAACAGCGCGCCCAGCTTGAGGAAGTGGCGGGGTTTCAGCATGGGGAGAACTCCAGGTGAAAGCTGTTCTTGAGTTAAATTACAATTAATCTCATTTAGATTCGGTAGTCTAAAGACCGATACCGGCCGCCACGCCGTGGCTTTGTAATGGGGATGCGCGATTACCGCTTCCCACAACATTCCATTACATTTGCGCGTACGCCTGGCTGACGTTTCGGCTATCTCCTGCCTTTTGAGTTTCGGACGAGTTGCGCCATGGCCAAGCAAGACCACCTGTTGATCGTTGATGACGACCCGCAAATCCGCCAGTTGCTGTGCGACTACCTGAGTGACGCCGGTTTCCAGGTGTCCACCGCCGGCGACGGCAAGGAAATGCGCCGCCGCCTGGCGCTGAATGTCATCGACCTGATCGTGCTCGACGTGATGCTGCCGGGCGAAGACGGCCTGAGCCTGTGCCGCGAATTGCGGGTCAGCTCCAACACGCCGGTGATCATGCTCACCGCCAAGGGCACGTTGATCGACCGGATCGTCGGCCTGGAAATCGGCGCCGACGATTACCTGCCCAAGCCGTTCGACCCACGGGAGTTGCTGGTGCGGATCAAGGTGGTGCTGCGCCGGGTGCAGAGCTTTCCGGACCGGGCACGGCTGGATGAAGCGCCGAGCATCAGCTTCGCCGGCTGGCAATTGGACACTCGGGCGCGGCAATTGCTTTCGCCGGAGGGGGTGGTGGTCAGCCTCGGCAACTCCGATTACCGGGTGCTGCGCCTATTGCTGCAGCATCCCAACCGGCCGTTGAGCCGCGACTTTTTGCTCAACCATGTATTCGACAAGGACAGCACGCCGTTCGACCGCTCGATCGACGTGTGCGTCAGCCGCCTGCGCTCGCAACTGCCGGCCGGGTTGATCAAGACCGTGCGCAACGAGGGCTACATGCTCACCGCCGACGACGTGGCGCTGCAATCGTGAAACTGCTGCCGCGTTCGTTGTTTGGCCGGCTGGTGTTGATCCTGGTCAGTGGCATGCTCGCGGCCCAGGCCCTGACCAGCAGCATCTGGTACGACATGCGCCACGGCCAGGTGCTGGAAATCCCCAGCCGGCTGATCGCCACGCGGCTGGCGGACGTGGTGCGGCTGGTGCACAGCAATCCGGCGCAGGCTGATGGACTGATCAAACTGCTCGATACGCCGGGCTTTCACCTGACCCTGAGTGACCAGGCCAGTGAGGTGACAAGCCGCATCAGCGACAGCGACCAGGCCACCGAGCGCTTGCTGAATAAAGTGCTCTCGGAGAAAACCGGCTACACCCAAAACCTGCATCTGTTGAGTCTCAAGTTGCTGGATGCCGAGGGCCAGCATGCCGGGCTGTCGACTCTGCTCAGCTCCAAGCCTGTGGTGGGGCAATTCCTGATTGACCTGCGTTTGCCGGACGGGCGTTGGCTGCAGGTACAGGCCACCGAGGAGCAGGGCTGGACCAGCACCTCGCCCATGGACCTGTTGTTTGACTACGTGATGCGCATTTACCTGCTGCGGGTATTGGTGCTGGTGATCATTGCCCTGGTGGCCGTTCGTTTGGCTATTCGCCCGCTGAACGCCCTGGCCAAGGCTGCCGAAGCGTTGGGCCGGGACATCCAGCGGCCACCGCTGGCGGTCGATGGGCCCACTGAAGTACGCCGCGCCGCCCAGGCGTTCAACGCCATGCAACAGCGGCTGATCGCTAACATCGCCGAACGTACGCGCTTCCTTGCGGCGATTTCCCACGACCTGCGTTCACCCATCACACGCCTTCGGTTGCGTACGGAAATGCTCGACGACAACCGCACCAAGGAGCGTTTTCGCAGCGACCTCGAAGAAATGGAGCACATGGTTTCCAGCACCCTGGATTTTGTCAGCAGCGGCGAAATCAACGAGAAGCGCCAGAACATCGACATCAACGCCTTGCTGCAAAGCTTGCAGGCCGATCTTCAGGATGTGGGTGAGACGGTCGCGATAGAAGGGCGGGCCAAACAGCCGCTGCCCGGATATGCCCGAAGCCTTAAGCGTTGCGTGCAAAACCTGCTGGAGAATGCGGTGCGTTATGGCCGCGAGGTGGTGGTGCGGGTTGAGGACAAGGCCGACAGTTTGAAGATCGTCATCAGCGACCGTGGGCCGGGGATTCCCCAGGAACAACTGGAACAGGTGATGGAACCGTTTTACCGGGTGGAAGGCTCACGCAACGTGGAAACCGGCGGGTATGGGCTGGGGCTGAGCATCGCGCATACGATCGCCAGTGCCCATGACGGGCGTTTGAGCTTGAGCAATCGGGAAGGTGGGGGATTGGAGGTGGTGTTGCAGTTTCAACGCAAATCCTGGCCTTGAAATGCAGGCTAAATGTGGGAGCGGGCTTGCTCGCGAAAGCGGTGTATCAGTAACAGAGAGGTTGACTGACAATGCGCTTTCGCGAGCAAGCCCGCTCCCACAGTTGGATGTGCAGTGTTTCGAGAATCGGGTTTCTTAACTCAAGCCCCGTGGCACTTCTTGAATTTCTTCTCGCTGCCGCACGGGCAAGGATCGTTACGACCCACGTCCTTCAAGGTGTTGCGCACCGGCTCCTGGTGAGCGTGGCCGCAGTTCGGGCCGTGGACATGGCCGTGGTCGTGATCATGGTGATCGTGATCGTGGTTGCAGTCAGGACCATGGACATGGGGTTGCTGAGTCATCGATGTCGCTCCGGAATAGAATCGCCGGGGATTATCTCGCCATTGCGCATCACCTGCACGTCGTTCCCGATAAATAAACCGGTTTTCAACTCGCCTTCAAGACGATAGGGCACGGGCTCGCGCGGATTTTTCAGCATGTCGACCACATCGCGGATTTGTGGCCACAGGTTGGTGCGCACCGATACCCGGAAGAAAGCGTGGCTGTGGGGCGGTACGGTCAGCCATTCGTTGGACTCACCCTCAGTCAGCAGCAGGGGACCCAGGCTGACCTTGTACACCAGGCCGCGCACGGTCAGATCGTTGTCGTCGCGGTTATCCACACGGAAATACAGCTTGAACTTCTGCTCCAGCAACTTGACCCGCACGGGATCGACCTTGACCAGCCGCACCTCGGGGGCGGGCGCGTCGTCGGCGAACCACGATGCACAGCCAGAGAGCCCTAGCGTCAATGCCAGTAGAAGGCTGTAAGTCCTGAATACCCGCGCCTTAGAAACCATGCCATTACCCCCTTTGAAGAGTCAGCATAGCAAGCGCGAGCCTGCCGGGTATCAATGAATGTCAGAGGTAGCCGGCACAGCACTTCTTGAATTTCTGCCCGCTGCCACATACGCAGGCGTCATTGCGCCCAGCCTTCACGTCCACTGTCGGGTCGATAAAGTACCAGTGCTCATTATTCTGTACGAAAGATGAGCGCTCCCGGTGGCTGTGTTCGCCAGTGCTGTCGTGCCAGCGTGCGGTAAAGGTCACGAAGGCGTGTTCCGGCTGGCCGCCGAACACCTCGGAGCTTTCCACTGAAAGGCCCAGCCAGGTGCTTTGGGCGCTCCAGGCGCCGATGGCATCTGTGTCCAACCCGGCTTGTTGCGCGGGCAGGGTGGTCGCCACCAGGTAGTCCACCAGGCCCAGTACATAGGCGCTGTAGCGCGAACGCATCAACGCTTCGGCGCAGGGTGCCGGGTGGCCGGCGTGATAATGGCCGCAGCAGGCATCCAGCAGGTTGCCACTGCCGCAGGGGCAAATGGATGTACTCATCGGGTTACCACCAATACTTTCCAAAGTTTTGCGGGTTGGCCCAGAAGCGGGCGTTCAGCCAATCCGGCACCTGTTTATAGTCAAGCAGATCATAGGTAAACAGCGTCAAAACCTGATCGTCGCGCTGAAAGCGTTCGCTGGCTTGCAGGGCCAGGGAGAAGAAGTCGGTGTCTTTCCAGTGGCAGGCGGCCAGGTCCACCAGCACTGCAATGCGGCTGGCATTGAGGTTGCGAATGCCCCCCAGCAAGGTCAGGCCCGCAGGTTTTGACAGGTGTTCCAGGCAATCAACCACCAGCGCCAGGTCAAAACGCTGGGCCGCGAGGTCGGCGGGCAAGGCCCCGGGCTCGGCGAAGGACACCACGGTATCCGGGTGCGCTTCCTTAAAGGCATCCAGCGCCGGGAACTGGCTGGCGCCCAATAACAGCAGGCGTTTTGGCGCGTGAAGATCCAGCAGTGCGGCGAGCGCTTGCTGGGGTGTACGGGAAGAAATACCGGCAGTCATCGAAGATCCTCACATCAGGACCGTAGAGACTAGCCTGCCTGAGCGTGCGGGCCTAGAGCGGGCGGGGAGAATAAACCGCCTGGCCCAATGAATACTGGGGTGTGACACGCTGGCGCAGATGAAAAGAGCGGTCTTTACTCCACCCGTCGGCCCCCGCCGATCCCCTCAGGAGAAAGTCAGATGAGCATCATGCGGACAGCTCTACCCTTGGTTCTGCTAACCGGAGTATTGACAGGTTGCGCAGGCTTGCAAAAAACCGACTGGCCCACCTGCGCCGCGGTCGGCGGCGTGACCGGCGCGGCCATTGGCGCAACCCAAAGCTCTTCCTATGCAGGCTACGGCGCGTTGCTGATCGGCGGCATGGCAGGCGCCTATTGCTGGGTGCATGGCGATGGTGATGAAGACGGCGACGGCGTACCGGACAGCCGCGACAAGTGCCCTGGCACGCCAAAAGGCGTGCAGGTCGACGCCAATGGCTGCCCACCCGTGCCGGTAGCGGTGGTTCAAGAGGAAGTGGTGGTGGTCAAGGAAGAAACCATCGTGATTCGTGATGTGCACTTCGAGTTCGACTCCGCGAAGCTGACGGCGGCCGACAAAACCAAACTCGACGTCATTGCCACCCGCCTGAAAAAAGAGGCCCCGAGTGCGCAACTGCGCGTCAGTGGGCATACCGACAGCGTCGGTAAAGACGCCTACAACCAGAAACTCTCGGAACGACGTGCTCATTCGGTAACCGACTACCTGGTCAGTTCCGGCGTCCCGCGCAGCAGTTTCGTCTCCGTGACCGGCGCCGGCGAAAGCCATCCGGTGGCAGATAACAAAACCGCTGACGGCCGCGCGCTAAACCGCCGTGTGGAAATCCAGATCAACCGTTGACCCCGCCTCAAGGCCCCTGTGGAATCCCCAGGGGCCCCTTCATCAATTTTTTAATCCTTCACTGGCACAACGCCTGTAGAAGTCGTTACTGTGCGCCCAAAGAATAATGTGCAAGGGGAGCGTGCGGGATGAAGGTGTTTTGGGGGCTGGGCAAGTGTTTGACGTTGCTGTTCTGGGGCGTGGTGGTGGTCAATCTGTTCACACCGCTGATCAACCCGTTCCACCTGTTGGTCAACCTGGCCGGCAGCCTGTTGTTGCTGACCCATATTCTGGAGCTGCTGTTGTTCAACGGCAGTGTGAAAACCCGTGCCCATCCCTGGCGTGACCGCTTGCAGATCCTGCTGGTGGGGATGTTCCATGTGCAGAGCTTTTCGACGCCGACACCGACTAATGATGTAAACAAGGAGGCCAATCATGCGTAAGGTTTTTCTGTTGGCCCTGCTGGTCAGCCCCATTGCCCTGGCCCAGAGTGTCAGCGTCGAGACCAACTCGCTGATGCGCCTGCCCAACAGCAGTGGCGTGTTGCAACTGGAGCGACTGGACGTGGCGGATTACGGCACCTTGCTGATCCCCGCCAATATCACCCAGGTGACGGTGGATGAACTGCACCTGGGCCGCGACGCACGCATCGCCATCGTGCCCGGCAGCACCCCCCTGCAACTGCAGGTGCGCCAGGCGCAGCTGGAACATGGCAGCCAGATCACCTCGCGGGGTGCTCCCGGTACCCATGAACGTCCGGCCAAGGCTGGGCGTGACTTGACCTTGCGGATTAACTCGCTGACGGCCGATGAGCTGTCGGTGGATGCCCGCGGCGGTGCGGGTGCCCAGGGTTATGCCGGGCTGGACGGTGCCAACGGCGAAGACCCGGGCTGCACCTGGGGTTCGGCCGGGCGCGGTGCCAATGGCGATAACGGCGGCGACGGGCTGCCGGGCGCGGCGGGCGCGCAGGTTCGTGTGGAATTGCCGCAGGACTTCCCGGGCGAGAAGATCAAGGTCTGGGTGGACGGCGGTGCCGGTGGTTTGGCGGGCACGGCGGGCAAGCCAGGTAAAGGCGGGCAGTCCAAGGGTTGCCTGGTGTACCGCGCGGATGGCGGCGAGAAAGGCCGGGCCGGGTTGGAAGGGCAGCCGGGGCCAGCGGGGCCTGCGGGGGCTGTGACCATTCAGAGGCTTTAACGCTTTACCTTGTGGCGAGGGAGCTTGCTGTGGCTAGGGAGCTTGCTGTGGCGAGGGAGCATGCTCCCTCGCCACAGCAAGCTCCCTAGCCACAGCAGCCCCTCCCCACAGGATATGGGGCGCCTCAGAACATCGGCCGTGCCGAAGCAATCGCCACCAGCACTAACCCCACAATCAAGTTAATCCCCACCAGTTTACGAATCTGCCCCAACGCCGCAGCCCCGGCCGGCCAATCCTCAGCCGCCACCGCCGTGCGCAGCTCCGGTAACTTCAGCGCCTGAATCCGGATAAACAGCGCGGTCATCACCACATACAACCCCATCATGACCTGCACATAACGCGGCGCGGTCTCAAACCCGTTGAAGCGCAGTTGCAGCAGGCCGACACCGCTGATCGGCAAGACCAGCACCGCGACCCAGACCCACACAAAAAAACGTTGAAACACATTCATCCAGAGTTTCAGTCGTGCAGGCCCGTCCAGCGCGGCCATGGCGGCGGGGCGCAGGATCATCCAGGCGAAAAACATACCGCCGACCCAGATCAGGGCGGCCAGTACATGCAGGGTGTAAGCGAAGCTAAAGACGGTCATTGGGGTACTCCGTTCTGCGCGGGATTAATTAGCGGGGTATGATAGCGGCCGATCCGAACCACTGAAAATTTATCCAGCGTTTTTTGCGCCCGACTATCCATGATCAGCACTGAACTCAAAACCACGATCCAGGGCGCCTACTCGCGTTTTCTCGAAGCCAAGAGCTTGAAACCGCGGTACGGCCAGCGCCTGATGATCGCCGAAGTCGCCAAGGTCCTCGGGGATATCGACACCGACGACGAAGGTCGGCGCAGTGGCGACCCCGCCGTGGTGGCCGTCGAGGCCGGCACCGGTACCGGTAAAACCGTGGCCTACAGCCTGGCGGCGATCCCCACCGCCAAGGCCGCCGGCAAGCGTCTGGTGATTGCTACCGCTACCGTCGCCCTGCAGGAGCAGATTGTCTACAAAGACCTGCCCGACCTGATGCGTAACAGCGGCCTGAACTTTACCTTCGCCCTGGCCAAGGGCCGTGGGCGCTATATGTGCCTGTCCAAGCTCGACGTACTGTTGCAGGAAGGCCACGCGCAAACCGCTACAGCCTCGCTGTTCGAAGAAGAAGGCTTCAAGATCGAAGTCGATGAGGTCAGTCAGAAGCTGTTTACCAGCATGATCGAGAAACTCGCCGGCAATAAATGGGACGGCGACCGCGACAGCTGGCCCAATGCCCTGGAAGACGCCGACTGGGCGCGCCTGACCACCGATCACAGCCAGTGCACCAACCGTCATTGCCCCAACTTCGGCCAGTGCGCCTTCTACAAGGCCCGGGAAGGCATGGGCAAGGTCGACGTTATTGTCACCAACCATGACATGGTCCTCGCCGACCTGGCCCTGGGCGGCGGTGCCGTGTTGCCCGACCCGCGTGACACGCTCTACGTGTTCGACGAAGGCCATCACCTGCCCGACAAGGCCATCGGCCACTTCGCCCACTACACGCGCCTGCGCTCCACCGCCGACTGGCTGGAAACCACCGCCAAGAACCTCACCAAGTTGCTCGCCCAGCACCCGCTGCCCGGCGACCTGGGCAAGTTGATCGAGCAGGTTCCGGAGCTGGCACGGGAGATCAAGACCCAGCAGCAATTCATGTTCAGCGCCTGTGAACAGGTGGCAGACTTCAAGCCCGGCGAAGACGTGGAAGGCCGCGAACGGCCGCGCCATCGTTTCGTTGGCGGGCTGATCCCCGAGCACATGCGGGAAATGGGCGTCGAGCTGAAGAAGGGCTTTTCACGCCTGACCGACTTGTTCACCCGCCTCACCGATTTGCTCAAGGAAGGCATGGACGGCGAGGTCAACATCGGCATCGCCAGCAACCAGGCCGAAGAATGGTACCCGCTGTTTGGCAGCCTGCTGTCCCGCTCCCAGGGCAACTGGGAGTTGTGGACCGCCTTTACCGTTGAAGACCCGGAAGACAACCCGCCCATGGCCCGTTGGCTGACCTTGTCGGAAAGCGGTGCGTTGTTTGATATCGAGGTCAACGCCAGCCCGATCCTGGCGGCGGAAATGCTCCGACGCAACCTGTGGAACGTGGCCTACGGTGCCTTGGTCACCTCGGCCACGCTGACGGCCCTGGGTACCTTCGACCGCTTCCGCATGCGCGCCGGGCTGCCGAAAAAGGCGGTTACCGCCGTGGTGCCAAGCCCGTTCCATCACGCCGATGCCGGTGTGCTGCGGGTGCCGGACCTCAAGGCCGACCCACGGGATGCTCCGGCCCACACGGCGGCGATCATTCGTGACCTGCCGTCGTTGGTAGAGGGTTCCCGGGGCACGCTGGTGTTGTTCTCGTCCCGCAAACAGATGCAGGACGTGTTCGACGGCCTCGACCGTGACTGGCGCAAGCAGGTGTTTATCCAGGGCAACCTGTCGAAACAGGAAACCCTGAACAAGCATAAGGCGCGGGTAGATGGCGGTGATTCCAGCGTCCTGTTCGGCCTGGCGAGTTTCGCTGAGGGTGTGGATTTGCCCGGCGCCTACTGCGAGCACGTGGTAATCGCGAAGATCCCGTTCTCGGTGCCGGATGATCCGGTGGAAGCCGCGTTGGCCGAATGGATCGAGGCCCGGGGCGGAAATCCGTTCATGGAAATCTCGGTGCCGGACGCCTCCTTGAAGCTGGTCCAGGCCTGCGGGCGTCTGCTGCGTACCGAAGAAGACCGTGGCACCATCACCTTGCTTGACCGGCGTCTGGTTACCCAGCGCTACGGGAAAGCTATCCTGAATGCTTTGCCGCCGTTTCGGCGGGAAATTTCTTAAGACCCCGTGGGCGAATTCGCCCACTTCGTGGTCTATCTCACCATCGCTTCACGTCATCAGGCCAGTCACCGGCCGTTTGGGAGAACCTCGTTCACATGATTCGCACGCTGCCCGCTGTTTTTGCCTTGTTGTTTGCCGCGCCATTGCTGGCTGCGCCTGCCGGGCAACAAACCCTGTTCAACTTTGTACGGCCCGCCGATGTGGTCAAGGTGGCGACTCAGGACGCCAGCCTGCCGCAATACAACGCCGAACAAACCCCTGAAGGCGAAGTGCTGCGCCGTATTACCTTCAACCCGGCGGCGGAGCCAAGCCTGGTGCTCAGCCCGCAGACCGGTGCCTGGGACTGGTCGCAATCCGGTGCGATGAGCCTGCGTATCCAAAGCGCGATGGACTGGGCGCTGACCCTGTACGTCAAGGTGCAGAGCAATGACGGCCGGACCCTGTTCAGCCGTATCGACCTGCCAGCCGGCCCGGCGCAGACGCTGTTGATTCCGTTGCAAGCCAATTCGCCGCTGAGCCAGGGCATGAAGGCTGGCCCGCCGATGCCGATCACCGTCGATGGCCAGCGCGTGTTGCTGGCCAGCAGCGAAGGGGAGATCGACCGTAGCCAGATCGTGTCGGTGACCCTGTCGATGATCAAGCCCAATGTCGCCCAAAGCATCCTGCTGGAGCGCTTTGGCGTGCAGGATATCGAGCCGGTACTCAAGGCCACCTACAGCGACCTGGTGGATGCCTATGGGCAGTCCACCCGCGCCAGGTGGCCGGAAAAAGTCAGCAATGACGACCAGTTGCGGGCCGCAGCGGTCAAGGAGCAGCAACAGCTCAAGGGCTGGCTGGCCGAGCGCGACAAGGCGTCCCTGGACAAGTACGGCGGCTGGAACAAGGGCCCGGCCTTTGACGCCAGTGGCTTCTTCCGCACCGAGAAGCGCGACGGGCGCTGGTACCTGGTGACACCGGAAGGCCATCCGTTCTACTCCCTGGGCGTCAACACCGTCGCCCCGGACAACAGCCAGACCTACGTCGCAGGCCGCGAATGGATGTTTGCCGCGCTGCCCCAGGCCGGCGAGCCTTTCGACAAATACTATGGAAGCGGCGACAGCCGCAGCGGCAATGGTGCGGATCAGGGGCGCAGCTTCAATGTTGGCCGCTGGTACGACTTCTATGGCGCCAACCTGCAACGTACCTATGGCCAGCCGTGCGTGCCGCCGGCACCTTGTGCTCCTGAAGGTTTCGACCAGAAACGCTGGGTCAGCCACACCCTCGACCGCCTGCAAGCCTGGGGTTTCAACACCGTTGGCAACTGGAGTGCGCCGCAGCTGGCGACCGCCGACCGTGTGCCTTACACCTTGCCACTGTCGATCGTCGGCGATTACGCGAGCATCAGCACCGGTACCGATTGGTGGGGCGGCATGCCCGACCCGTTCGACCCGCGGTTCGCCATGGCCACCGAGCGTGCGGTGGCGATTGCCGCCCGTGACCACCGTGACGACCCGTGGCTGATCGGCTTCTTTGCCGACAACGAACTGGCCTGGGCCGGTCCCGGTGATGATGCTAAATCCCGCTACGCCTTGGCCTACGGCACCTTGCGCATGACCACCGACGTGCCGGCCAAGCGCGCGTTTCTCAAGCAATTGCGTGACAAGTACCGCAACCAGGACGGCCTGTCCAAGGCCTGGGGCATCGAACTGCCCGCTTGGGAGTTGATGGAAGACCCGGGCTTCGTGCCGCCTATGCCGAACCCCGAGCACCCGGAAATCGAAGCGGACTTCAAGTACTTCCAGAAAACCTTTGCCGATGCCTACTTTAAAACCATCTCCGATGCGCTGAAATGGCACGCGCCCAACCAGCTGTTGCTGGGTGGCCGTTACGCCGTCAGCACCCCGGAATCGGTGGCGTCCTGCGCCCAGTATTGCGACGTGCTGAGTTTCAACATGTACACCCTCAAGCCACAGGATGGTTACGACTTCGCGGCCCTGCGGGCTTTGGACAAGCCGGTGCTGATCACCGAGTTCAACTTCGGTTCGGCGGACCGTGGCCCGTTCTGGGGCGGCGTGACGCAGTTGGCCCGGGAGGAGGATCGCGGGACTGCCTACGCCAACTTCCTCAAGCAGGCCATGGCCGAGCCGTCGATTGTTGGCGTGCACTGGTTCCAGTATCTGGACCAACCGGTCACCGGTCGTCTGCTGGACGGCGAAAACGGCCACTTCGGCCTGGTGGGCATCACCGATGTGCCGTTCCAGGGCTTTGTCGACAGCGTGCGTAAAAGTAACCTGGCAGCGGTCGACCAGTTGGGCAAGGAGGCCGAAAAGGCCAAGGCGGCCGCTGCGGTCCACACCGGCGAAGGCGGTAAACCGGGGCGTGACGGCAACGCTGCCGGGCCGGGCGCAGGGCATTCCGGTGGGCATTCCGGCAAGGGTCATTGATGGTGCCGGATCGACGAGTGCGGGTTCACAAATCACTCAATGGCTGGAACAATGTCGGCCACTTTTTTTAGTACTTTTCAGAGGGGGCTTAGGTGCAGATTCAGGGTCATTACGAGCTTCAATTCGAAGCGGTGCGTGAAGCCTTCGCCGCGCTGTTCGACGACCCTCAGGAGCGTGGCGCCGCGTTGTGCATTCAGATTGGCGGCGAAACCGTTGTCGACCTGTGGGCCGGTACCGCCGACAAGGACGGTGCCGAGGCCTGGCACAGCGACACCATCGCCAACCTGTTCTCCTGCACCAAGACCTTTACGGCCGTCACGGCGCTGCAACTGGTGGCCGAAGGCAAGCTGCAGCTTGATGCGCCGGTCGCCAAGTACTGGCCGGAATTCGCGGCAGCCGGCAAAGAAGCCATCACCCTGCGCCATCTGCTCTGCCACCAGGCCGGGCTACCGGCCTTGCGTGAAACGCTGCCTGCCGAAGCGCTGTACGACTGGCAAATGATGGTCGACGCCCTCGCCGCCGAAGCACCGTGGTGGAAGCTCGGAGAAGGCCATGGCTATGCGGCGATTACCTACGGCTGGCTGGTGGGCGAGCTGCTGCGTCGCGCCGACGGTCGTGGGCCGGGTGAGTCCATCGTGGCCCGGGTTGCGCGGCCATTGGGCCTGGACTTTCATGTAGGCCTGGCAGACGAAGAATTCCATCGAGTTGCCCATATAGCTCGAGGCAAGGGCAATTTAGGCGATGAGGCGGCACAGCGTTTACTTCAAGTAACGATGCGCGAGCCGATGGCGATGACTACCCGTGCATTTACCAATCCGCCGTCTATTCTGACCAGCACTAATAAACCCGAATGGCGGCGCATGCAGCAGCCAGCGGCAAATGGTCACGGTAATGCACGAAGTCTGGCGGGTTTTTATAGTGGGCTGCTCGACGGTAGTTTGCTGGAAGGCGACATGCTTGAAGAGTTGACCCGTGAACACAGTATCGGCCCGGATAAAACCTTATTGACACAAACCCGGTTCGGGTTGGGTTGCATGTTGGATCAACCGCAAGTACCAAATGCCACGTTCGGCCTTGGCCCACGGGCCTTTGGGCATCCGGGGGCAGGGGGCTCGGTGGGGTTTGCCGATCCGGAACATGATGTAGCCTTTGGTTTTGTGACCAATACATTGGGGCCTTATGTACTTATGGACCCGCGGGCGCAAAAGTTGGCAAGAATATTGGCCGGTTGTCTGTAAATAGCTTGCTGTCTTGCGTTTTTTTGTTACAAAGGCACATACAAAAAGACGCTAGGCAAAATGTTGTAACTTTAATGTTCCAAAAGCGTCTGTTTAACGGGTCATTCAGGCCCTTGGTTTTTTCTCATTTTGTGGATATCTCATGTTATCGAACAAGTCCTTGGCACTGGCGCTATGCCTCACTATTACTGGCTGTGCACAAACCCCACAAAATGATGCCGAAGGTGGGCATTGGTGGTCATTTGGCTCTGACAAGGCGGCTACCAAGGATGCAGTGAGCCAAGCCGACACCAAACCGGATGCCAAGCCGGCCGTCGCTGCCAAGGCGCCTGCGCCGGTAGCGCCCGCCGCGGCGGCACCTGCCCAGGCACCGGTTGCCAAGGCAGATACCGGCTCCAGCTGGTGGCCGTTCTCGTCGAAAGCCGACGACGCCAAGGCCGACCTGAAAGCTGACCTCAAGGCTGCAACGCCTGCATCCGGCGCCCCCGCCGCTGCACCGGCTGCCGCACCTGCCGTTGCCAAGACAGATACCGATACCAAATGGTGGTGGCCGTTCGAAAGCAAGCCAAAGCCATTGGCCAAGGTCGACGTTGCCAACATTCCAATGCCTGATCCAAAAATCACCCAGGCCTGGCTGGACGACTACGAGCCGCGCCTGCGCCTCGCGATCAAGGACAGCAACCTGCAACTGGAACGTCGCGACAACGTATTGGTCGTGATTGCCCCGGTTGACGGCTCCTACAACCCGAAACGCCCGGCGATGTTGCTGCCGGTGACCCTGGGTCCATTCACCCGTGTTGCCAAGGCTGTTGAAGGCGATCCGAAGACCGCCGTACTGGTTCTGGGCCACGTCGATGCCTCGGGTGCCGAGCCAGTAAGCCAGGCCCTGACCAAAGAGCGCGCGCAGTCCATCGCTTCGATCTTCAGCCTCAGCGGCCTGAAGCAGGACCGCCTGATGCTGCGTGGCATGGGCGACCTGATGCCGCGTGCCGCCAACGACAGCACACAGGGCCGTGCCTTGAACCGTCGCATGGAAATCCTGTTCACCCAGCGCACCACCATGCTGGCCTTGCTGAGCAAGTACAACTCGGCCAACCCGCCGAAGGCTGAAATGGTTGCTGTGCAGGACGTTCCTGCTCCAGCCGCTGCTCCGGTCAAAAAAGCTGCCGCTCCGGCGAAAAAAACCGTCGCCAAGAAAGCGGCTGCCAAGCCAGCGGCCAAAAAGGCCCCGGCCAAGCCAGCTGCTAAAAAGCCAGCACCGGCCAAGGCCGCCGCGCCAGCCGCTACCAACGACCAGGCAAAAAACTGATTATTTGAGCAAGAAGGATAAAGCCGCATGACCCAGGCACTGGCCGATATGCGCCGTGACTACACACGGGACGGTTTGAGCGAGGCCCAGGCCCCGGACGAACCGTTTGCCTTGTTCCACCAGTGGTTTGCGGATGCGGTGAAAACCGAGCAGCCCCCGGTGGAGGCCAATGCCATGACCCTGGCAACGGTCGACCAGGAGGGTCGCCCACATTGCCGGATCCTGCTGCTCAAGGGCCTGGACAGCCAGGGTTTTACCTTCTTCACCAATTATCAGAGCGCCAAGGGTGAACAGCTCGCGGCGCGGCCGTTTGCGGCCATGACCTTCTTCTGGCCGACCCTCGAGCGCCAGGTGCGCATCGAAGGTCGGGTGGTCAAGGTCACGCCCGAGGAGTCGGACGCTTACTTCCAGGTCCGGCCCCTGGGCAGCCGCCTGGGTGCCTGGGCTTCACCGCAAAGCCGGGTAATCAGGGATCGCGAAGAGTTGCAGGACCTGCTCAAGGCCACCGAACAACGCTTCAGTGATACCCAGCCAGACTGCCCAGAACACTGGGGCGGTTATCGCCTGCTGCCGGAGCGCATCGAGTTCTGGCAAGGCCGCGCGAGTCGTTTGCACGACCGCCTGAACTACCGCTTGCAGGGTGCCGACTGGGCCCGTGAGCGGCTGGCGCCCTGAGCCCACCTTTCGTCACCTCGCCTGAATGCAGCGCTGCACGCCGAAGTCTCTAGTCAGAGCCCTCGGATGGGTAGCGCTGCGCCGCGTCATGCAACCGTTGGCTACAATGTGAAAGCGTCCATGAAGATCCTGAGGAGGTGGGATTGCTACCGTTCGTCGAGTTCTTCGGTACAGGCTCTCTGTACTAAGGCTGAATGAAAACAATTTTCTGCCGGGCATGCCGTGACAGGCAGCAAGCCACAGCGGTTTAATGGATACCTGTCCTTTGGAGTTGATGCTATGCGTAAGTCCGTTTTACTAGTTGCCTGCTTTACCACCCTGTCGCTGCTGCTGGGTGGCTGCGCCTCGAGTCTGACCGGCGACTCGTACTCCCGTGACGAAGCTCGTCGTGTACAGACTGTTCGCATGGGCACCATTGAATCCCTGCGTCCGGTGAAAATCGAAGGCACCAAGACCCCAATCGGCGGCGTTGCTGGCGCAGTGGTTGGCGGCGTTGGCGGCAGCGCTATCGGCGGTGGTCGTGGCAGTATCGTTACAGGCGTTATCGGTGCCGTTGCCGGTGGCTTGCTCGGTTCGGCCGCTGAAGAAGGCCTGACCCGTACTCAAGGCGTCGAAGTCACTGTTCGTGAAGACGACGGCAGCATGCGCGCCTACGTCCAGGCCGTTGACCCGAACGAAGTCTTCCGCATCGGCGACCGCGTTCGCATCATGACCGTGAACGGGACCAGCCGCGTTACTCGTTAAGGGTAAGGTTGCAGGCAAAGAAAAACCCCAGCCGGGTGACCGGTTGGGGTTTTTTGTTGGGCGTATGTCTTGCCGGATCAGGTGAACATCTGGATATCGTCAAGCGTGTCTTGGACGGCACCACTCAGAAACGGTGATTGTATTTTTGCTTGTTGCAGTGCTGGCGAAATTTTCGCCATGTCAAGCTCACCGAAGCGCCGCGCGATGTGGCCTATCGCAATGATGGCAGCTGACGCGATGTTCTCGTCATCATTGCTCACATACCGGAGGCAGGTTTCTTGTGCCCACGTAGCGTCTGTCTCGTTGAGGCCAATGGATATCAGGGCTTCTGTGATCTTGTTTAGGTCGTTGGTAGCTAGAAGGCTTATAGCTTCATCGTGGCTCAAAGACGGGTCGTGATAACGCATACTCATTTTTCGGCTCCTAGAATTTTTCCTTTTCGATCTGTTTTATTCGCTTTTATTAAAGCGTTTTTCATCTCTTGTCTTAACTCACTCCACCGCCTCACATGACCGTGGTAAAGACCTTCTGAGGTGCGATCAATCACCACAAACTCGTTTGTGTGTGGGTCAATACCTATTCGTCTACGTGAATTGGGCGGATTCAGCTCCACTGAGTTGTTAAGAGCATCTAAGCCGTTAGTCGGCTTTTTGCTTTTGACAGAGCTATCTTTTTTTCCGTGATAGGGGGCGTCCTCATACTTCAGGCTTACAACGATATACAGAGGCCGAATGCCCGAATCCACCGGAAACACCAGAATGAAATCCCTGTATTCCGGCGGGTAAATCGGGTCAACGATGATGCTAGCGGCCTTCTCGGTCGGTGGGTACACCCATATTTGCGGTGCCTGCGGCGCAGCTTCCAGCGCAGGAATACCGAGGGTGCCAGCGGGATCGATGGCAGGCGTCCAGATCAGCTCAATCCCGTCGCCCAAGTCCGCGACCTGATGTGTGCCTCGCAGCCCAAACTTCACGACATCGATCATTTCCCAGTCGCGATTTTTCCCGGTGTAGAAGGCGTATCCCTTGAGGGTGCCGTTAGCTAATTGCTCGACGTGCAGGCGAACCCGTGTACGCGCTCGTGGTATTGAGCGCAGTTGACGGTCGCTGTAGAGCGCGCTGTCGCCCAAGCTGGAGGGCCAGATAAGTGCTGCAACCCCAAGCATCAGGCCAGCGGCGACTGTTCCAGCACCGGCTGCGACGCTTGATGCCCCGCCTATCGCGGAACCGCCCAATGCCAATGTGCCGAGCCCTGCCGGGAGTGCGCTGCCGCTGATCTTCTTGAGCGGCAGCAGCCCCTCACTGTCCGTTTCACGGCCACCGAGCAGCACGTGCTCGCCATAGTCCCCTATGCGATCAAGCGGTATGTAACCGGACGGATTGTTGTAGTCGATGAGGGCGTCGGGCAGGTTGCAGGACTTGGCGAACACGCATCCAACCCTGGGCTGTGGCGTTGGCGGCGACTCCACTTTGCGTCTGGCCTCGTAGGCCTCCTGTCGGGCAAGCATGGCTTCGTAGGCTCGCTGCCTGGCCTCTCGATCAGCCAACTCGCGCTCGTTCATGTTCTCGAGCTTTCGGTAGCCCCCCGTGCCGGTCCCGTAGCATCGCCAGACCTGGGGTATGTCCTTGTTGTTTGCCATCTTGCCCTCCTGGCGTGTTGCATAGCGACCTCCGACGGTGGAGCCGGGAGCACGACGTTATGGCAAGCAGCGGAGGGTGGATGTAGGACGGTTCTGTGAGATGGCACCGAATGGGCCTGGAGGAGATTGGAGCCGGCAAGCCGGCTCCAAAAGCGGTTACGCCTGAACGAGTACCTGCTTGCGACTGGCCATCGCCGTCACTGCATACCCGATCAGCGCCGCCAATATCGATCCGGTCAGGATGCCCATCCGGTCCATCCCTGCGTATTCACTGCTGCCCGGCACAAACGCCAGGGAGCCGACGAACAGGCTCATGGTGAAGCCGATGCCGCACAGGATCGCCACGCCCAACACCTGGCCCCAATTGGCGCCGGCGGGCAGTGCGGCGAGGCCGGTTTTCACCATGACCCAGGTGAAACCCAGTACCCCAACGGTCTTGCCCAGCAGCAGGCCGGCCGCGATGCCCATCGGCACGTGGTGGGTGAAGCTTTCCAGGTTGACACCGGTCAGTGAAACCCCTGCGTTGGCAAAGGCAAACAGCGGCAGGATCGCATAGGCCACCCAGGGATGCAGTGCATGTTCCAGGGTCAGCAGTGGTGAAGGTTCGGCGTTTTTGGTGCGCAACGGGATACAGAACGCCAATGTCACGCCGGCCAGGGTCGCGTGCACGCCACTCTTGAGCACGCAGACCCACAGGATCAGCCCGACAATCATGTAGGGCCCCAGCTTGACGACACCGAGCCGGTTCATCGCAATCAACGCGATCAGGCACGCTGCTGCGCCGGCCAATGAGGCCCCGGACAGGTCGGTGGAGTAGAAGATGGCGATGACGATGATTGCGCCAAGGTCGTCGATGATGGCCAGGGTCATCAGGAACAACTTCAGCGACACCGGCACGCGCTTGCCCAGCAAGGCCAATACGCCGAGGGCGAAGGCAATGTCGGTGGCCATGGGAATCGCCCAGCCGCCGAGGGCTGCCGGGTTGTCCTTGTTCAGCGCCCAGTAGATCAGCGCCGGCACGACCATGCCGCCGATGGCTGCTGCGCCGGGCAGCACCACTTGCGAAGGCTTGGAGAGTTGGCCGTCGAGCAACTCGCGTTTTACTTCAAGGCCGATCAGCAGGAAGAACAGGGCCATCAGGCCATCGTTGATCCACAGCAGCGCCGGCTTGGCGATTTTCAGCGCGCCGATTTGTGCGACCACCGGGACGTCGAGAAAACTCGCGTAAAGGTGAGACAGCGGTGAGTTGTTGATGATTAATGCCAGGGCGGCGGCAGCGATCAGGAGCAGACCGCTGGCGGCTTCCAGCTGGAAGAAACGGGTGAAAGTGCTACGCAGAGGCAAGGGATGCTCTCCAATCAAAGTTCAATAGGTGGGTACCCTAACCCGTACCGTTAGTTGTTAAAACAAAAGTTATATTCTTATTTGTTATAAGAGAACGGTCTCATCACTTGGGTTCCAAACACCTGAAATTGTGTGTCCAATTGAGTCATGACTGTATCTGTGTGGAGTGTAGGAAACATCCTAAGATCTAGTCTGAAATCCTTAGAGAAACCGATCATGAGCGACAACCGCCAATGGGCCCGCGAAGCCATTCGTATTATTGAAGCGGACTTCCAGCGCAGTGCCGACACCCACCTGATCCCCTTGCCGTTGCCGGGTTTGCCGGGTATCGAGTTGTATTTCAAGGATGAGTCCAGCCATCCCACCGGCAGCCTGAAGCATCGGTTGGCGCGCTCGTTGTTCCTCTATGCGCTGTGTAACGGCTGGCTCAAGCCCGGTGCACCGGTGATCGAAGCCTCCAGCGGTTCCACGGCGATTTCCGAAGCGTACTTCGCCCGGCTGCTGGGCTTGCCGTTCATTGCGGTAATGCCGGCTACCACCTCTCAGGAAAAGATTGCGCAGATCGCGTTCTATGGTGGCAAGAGCCATCTGGTACAGGATCCGACGCAGATCTACGCTGAGTCCGAGCGACTGGCCCAGGAAAGCGGCGGTCACTTCATGGACCAGTTCACCTACGCCGAACGCGCTACCGACTGGCGGGCGAACAACAACATTGCCGAATCGATCTTCCAGCAACTGCGCTTCGAGCGTTATCCGGAGCCGAGTTGGCTGATTTCCAGCCCCGGCACAGGTGGCACAACGGCGACGTTGGGGCGTTATGTGCGTTATCGCCAGCACTGCACCCGGGTGTTGTGCGCGGACGCGGAGCGTTCGGTGTTTTTCGATTACTACCTGAGCGGCGATGCCAGCCTGCGCCTGGACTGTGGTTCACGCATTGAAGGTATTGGCCGGCCGCGGGTTGAGGCGTCGTTCCTGCCGAAAGTGATTGATGCGATGGTCAAGGTGCCGGATGCACTGTCCTTGGCGGCCATGCATTACCTGGCGCAGCGCTTGGGACGGCGAGTGGGGGGCTCCAGCGGCACCAACCTGATCGGCGCGTTGATCGCGGCGCAGCAGATGAAAGCGGCGGGGGAGTCGGGCTCGATTGTGGCGATCTTGTGTGACGGTGGTGAGCGCTATGCCACGACCTATTACGATCAGGCCTGGCTGGCAGGGCAGGGGTATGAGTTGGAGGGGTTGATTGCGGCCGTTGCGGCGAGTGTCGAGCGGGGGCAACCGTTGCCGGAAAGCATCCTGCGCGCCAATATCTAAAATCTTCCATACCACACAAGACAATGTGGGAGCCGGGCTTGCCCGCGATGGCGTTACATCAGGCAACATCACTGTTGAATGACACACCGCCATCGCGGGCAAGCCCGGCTCCCACAGTTGATCCGCGTCGTTTGCGGAAGAGGTGTTAAGCCTCCAGGCCCAACATATCTCGCGCCAACGCCTCGGCAATCCGAATCCCGTCGACACCCGCCGACAAAATCCCACCGGCATAGCCGGCACCTTCGCCCGCCGGGAACAGGCCTTTCACGTTCAGGCTCTGCATCGACTCGTTACGGGTAATGCGCAGCGGCGATGAAGTGCGGGTCTCGATCCCGGTCAGCACCGCGTCGTGCAGCGAATAACCCTTGATCTGCTTCTCGAACGCCGGCAGTGCTTCGCGGATGGCTTCGATGGCAAAGTCCGGCAACGCCAGGGCCAGGTCACCCCAGGCCACGCCGGGTTTGTAGGATGGTTCCACGGTGCCGATGGCGGTGGACGGCTTGCCCGCAATGAAATCACCCACCAGTTGCGCCGGTGCTTCGTAGTTGCTGCCGCCGAGGATGAACGCGTGGGATTCCAGGCGTTCCTGCAACTCGATCCCGGCCAGCGGGCCGCCCGGGTAATCCACTTCCGGGGTGATGCCCACCACGATCCCGGAGTTGGCGTTGCGCTCGTTGCGCGAGTATTGGCTCATGCCATTGGTGACTACGCGGTTCGGCTCTGAGGTCGCCGCGACCACGGTGCCGCCCGGGCACATGCAGAAGCTGTACACCGAACGGCCGTTCTTGGCATGGTGCACCAGCTTGTAATCAGCAGCGCCGAGTTTCGGGTGCCCGGCGTATTTGCCCAGGCGCGCGGCGTCGATCAGTGACTGCGGGTGTTCGATCCGGAAACCCACCGAGAACGGCTTGGCTTCCATGTACACGCCACGGCCATGCAGCATGCGGAAGGTGTCACGGGCGCTGTGGCCGAGGGCCAGGATCACGTGTTTCGACAGGATCTGCTCGCCGCCATCCACCACCACGCCATTCAACTGGCCGTCTTCGATCAGCACGTCGGTGACCCGCTGCTCAAAGCGCACTTCACCACCCAGGGCGATGATCTGCTGGCGCATGTTTTCCACCACGCCGGTCAGGCGGAAGGTACCGATGTGCGGCTTGCTGACGTAGAGGATTTCGTCCGGCGCGCCGGCCTTGACGAACTCGTGCAGCACCTTGCGGCCGTGGAATTTCGGGTCCTTGATCTGGCTGTAGAGCTTGCCGTCGGAGAAGGTCCCGGCACCGCCTTCACCAAACTGCACGTTGGATTCGGGGTTCAGCACGTTTTTGCGCCACAGGCCCCAGGTGTCCTTGGTGCGCTGGCGCACTTCGCGGCCACGCTCGAGGATGATCGGCTTGAAGCCCATCTGCGCCAGCAGCAGCCCGGCGAAGATCCCGCACGGGCCAAAACCGACGACGATCGGCCGCTCGGTCAGGCCTTCCGGCGCATGGCCGACGACCTTGTAGCTGATGTCCGGTGCCGGGTTGACGTTGCGGTCGTCGGCGAACTTGAGCAGCAGGGCCGCCTCGCCTTTGACTTCCAGGTCGATGGTGTAGATGAAGCACAGCTCCGACGATTTCTTGCGGGCGTCGTAGCTGCGTTTGAACAGGGTGAAATCGAGCAGATCATCACTGGCGATGCCCAGGCGCCGCACAATGGCAGGCCGCAGGTCTTCTTCGGGATGGTCGATGGGCAGCTTGAGTTCGGTGATTCGTAACATGACAGGAATCCGGTAGGCGGCGGGCAAAGAGGCCGGCTGTTTTGCAAACCGGCGATTATAAGCCCCAACAGCGGTTTCCCGTCATGTTAAAACAGCGCAGCGGACAATCAGTCGTCCCGCGAGCCGCCGAACGACGCGCAACCGCGCTGCACCTGGCCGTTGACCCGAAGCTCGGCGGACATGTGCTGCAGGCTGCCGCTGACGCTGTCGACACAGCGTTGCGGGGCCACCCAGAGTTCGATGTGCTGGTTATTGGCTTCGGTCATCAGGTTGAACCGTCCGTCGCCCGATTGCTCTTCCACATACGGCACGGCCAATGGTGGCTGGCCTTCGCGTTCCAGCACCATGCCCTTGGCGGTGACGTTCATCGCCCAGGCCGGCTTGTGGCCGTTGGCCCGCAGGATCATGCGCTTGAAGTCCGGGTCATCGCAGGCCGAGGTCGAGCGCTCGACGCGATACACCTGTTGCAGGTCCACCGTGCCCTGGGTACCGCTGGCGACGCCGGAGAATTTGCCACGCAGGTCGGCAAACAGTGCGCCTTGCTGGCCGGCCAGGGAGGCGGCCTCCTGCAGGATGCTGGTGCCACCGGTGTCGTTGACCACGTAGTTGCGTTTGTCGTTGCAGGGCTGGAACAGCAGTTTGTCACCCTGCGCCGTCAACTCGCCCTGCATGCGGGTCATCCCGGCGAGAGAGGGCTTGGCCGGCTCGTTATCGAACATCTGGCAGGCGGCGAACAGGGGCAACAGGGCAAACAAGGCTAGGGTACGGGCGGCACGCATTATCGGGTCTCCTGATAAGTGCCGCCACGTTACGCAGGCTGGCGGTGCATCACAAGCCCGGGACACAGGTTGAATAAGGTGTGCCGGGGGCGATCATCCCTGCTGGGACTTTTCCTATAGAGGGATCTGAACGGTCATGGGAACGTCTTTCTCTTTTATTCGGAAAGCCGCGATGACTATTCGATGGAATCTGTGGGGGCTGTTACTGGTGACGGGTTCTGCACTGGGCAGTGAACCGGCGCGGCTGGAGTACTCCTCTGCCACTGACTTTACCGAGATCTCGATCACCGTGAAGAGGACGCCTGACAGTAGCCCGGACTTTATTTCGGTCAATGTCACGCTGAGCCCGGAGGCCAGGGCCCGCACGGCTGCAATTACTTTACTGGCTTACAACAAGCAGGTTTCGACATACGTAGACGGCTACAACGTGAGTGATGGCGCCACTGTCATGGGTGTGCTGAACACACGAGAAATACAGTTTTCCGTCCCCCAGGACATGCTCCGTAAATGGATGCCCTGGGTTCAACGGTGACGGCTTTTCAGGCTGGTCAGCCTACGATAAACGTCTGCCCGGTCTGCAAGCCTTCCACGCTTTTCGCGTAGGCCAACGCCACTTCTGCACCCGGAGCCGGTTTGTACCCACGGAAGTAAGGCGCGTAGCTGCCCATGGCTTCCAGCAGGACGGTAGGGCTGACCGAGTTGATGCGCAGGCCGCGGGGCAGTTCGATCGCAGCGGCTTTCACGAATGCATCCAGCGCGCCGTTGACCAGGGCAGCCGAAGCACCGGTGCGAATCGGATCGCGGTTGAGAATGCCGCTGGTGAAGGTGAAAGACGCGCCGTCATTGGCGAACTCGCGGCCAATCAGCAGCAGGTTCACCTGGCCCATCAGCTTGTCTTGCAGGCCCAGGTCAAAATCGCTGGCGCTCATGTCCCCCAGGGGCACGAAGTTGACGCTGCCGGCGGCGCAGATCAGTGCGTCGAACTTGCCGGTTTGTTCGAACAGTTTGCGGATCGAGGCGCTGTCGCTGATGTCGACCTGGAACTCGCCACTCTTGCGACCGATGCTGATCACTTCATGCCGTTGGGACAGTTCTGCCTTGACCGCCGAACCGACGGTGCCGCTTGCGCCAATCAACAGGATTTTCATCGTGCCTTCCTCCAGATGCGTAGGTGAGGTTTCAGTCTAGAGTGATTTTTTGCGCGGATAAGTGCACTAATAGGCAACCTTTGGTTTTCAAATGGAAACAATCCATGAGCGAAATGGATGACCTGGCGGCGTTTGCGGTGTTGATCGAAGCCGGCAGCTTTACCCTGGCGGCCCAGCAGTTGGGCTGCAGCAAGGGGCAACTGTCCAAGCGCATCAGCCAGCTGGAGGCGCAGTTTTCGGTGGTGTTGTTGCATCGGACCACCCGCCGTTTGAGCCTGACGGCAGCGGGGGCGGCACTGTTGCCGCAAGCCCAGGCGTTGGTGGTCCAGGTGGAGCGGGCACGTCAGGCATTGGCCAGGCTCAAGGATGATCTCGTCGGCCCGGTGCGTATGACGGTTCCGGTGTCCCTGGGCGAAACCTTCTTCGACGGTCTGTTGCTGGAGTTTTCCCGGGAGTACCCACAGGTGCAGATCGAGTTGGAACTCAACAACCAGTACCGGGACCTGGCGCGGGATGGCTTCGACCTGGCGGTACGTTCGGAGGTCGCCAACGACGAGCGTCTGGTCGCCAAGCCGTTGCTCGCCTGGCACGAGATGACCTGCGCCAGCCCGGCTTACCTGGAACAGCACGGCGAGCCGCTGACGCCGGCGGAACTGGTGGGCCACAACTGCTTGCTGAACAGCCACTACAGTGGTCGTGAAGAGTGGCTGTATCACCAGCAGCATGAGCTGCTGCGGGTTCGGGTATCCGGGACCTTTGCCTCCAACCATTACAACTTGTTGAAGAAGGCTGCACTGGTGGGGGCGGGCATCGCGCGCTTGCCGTCCTACGTGCTGCACGCGGAATTGGCTGACGGTCGCCTGCGCTGGCTCCTGCGGGATTATCAGACCCGCAGCATGCCGATGTACCTGGTCCATCCGTATCAGGGCGGCCTGCCGCGCCGCACCCAGGTACTCGCAGATTATCTGGTGGGCTGGTTCAAGCGCAGCGGCGAAGCCCTCGATCGCCTTTAGCGGTAGCGCCGGGCGATCAGATGATCAATCGAGAAGCTGCCCGGCCCCTTGGCCATCAACAGCAGCAGCAATGCGATCCAGGTGCCGTGGGTCGGGTAGGCGTCCGGGTAGACGAAAAGCTGGATGGTCAGGGTCATGCCCAGCAGCGCCAGCGCCGAGAATCGCGTGGCAAACCCCACGAGGATCAGCACCGGGAAGAAATGCTCGGCGAACGCAGCCATGTGCGCCGCCACTTCCGCAGACAGCAGCGGCACGTGGTATTCGCTGCGAAACAGCGGCAGGGTGGACGGCGCCAAGTGCGGCCAGCCCAGCTGGAAGGTCCCGCCGATCAGGTCCACGGCGAGGCCTTCCACTTTGGTCTGGCCGGATTTCCAGAACACCGCCGCGATAGAGAAGCGTGCGACAAAGGCGATCAGGCTGTAGGGGATTTTCTCGAAGCACTGGATGATCCGTTGGATCAGCCCGGGAGCGGTGGTGTTCATGGCGATACCTTGGGTTCTGTGTGCAAGTGGGTGATGGCGCCGTGACCGATCAGCAGGGCCAGGCATTGGTGCAGGTCAAATTCGGCGGCCGCATCGAGGGCGTAGGCCACGGCCATTTCCAATGGCCAACCGTTGTTCAGGCTGTTGATAAACGTCGCTGAGCCGCTGTCGATGTGAAATACCTGCACGTGCAGGCCATTGCGTAGCACCAGCGCGCTTTGGGCATGGAAGGGGTCGAGGGTGGCGAGGGATTCGCCGGTCTGATGCGCCGCCCATAAAGCCACCACGGCGTAGGCCGAGTTCAGGGTGGCCAGGGATGGATGCAGTTGCAGGCGCAGTTCGCCCAGGTCCGACTGTTGTTGCAGGGTGGCGATGACCTCTTGTTGATCCAGCGGCTGTGCGTCTGCCGCGTGGTAGGCCCTCACCCGCAATCGCTCCAGGCGCGCCACGTCAGCCAGGTAAGGCACGCTGGCGGCAGGGGCGAAGCCCTGGATAAAGTCCGCCAGGTCGCTGCCGTATTCATTGATCAGAGGGCTTGTCGGCGGGAAACCCTGGACATACACACCGGCCATCGCCCGAAAAAACTCATCGCCCACCAGTTGCAGGGTGACCGGGTAGCCGGCGGCCAGCGCGTTGATCAGCGAGCTATGGACATTGTTGCGGTACACCGCAAAACGACTGGCCGGATCGGCGCCGTTGCAGCTGAACAAGCCTTGCGGGCAGTTTTCCTCGGGGGACAGCAGGGCGCGGCTAAAGACGTCCTGGCGGCTCATGCACGCACCTCCAGCAGAAACCGGTCGGCCTCGCGTGCTTCAGCGTGCAGAACGCTGAACGCCGGCACCTGGTTGTCGCGCTCGATCAGCGTGGCGACCGGGCCGGTGCGGGTGAGCACGTGCTGGTAGAGCTGCCATACCGCGTTGTCGATGGGGGCGCCGTGATCGTCAATCAGCAAACGGTCGCCGAGGCTGTCGGTGTCTTCGGCAAACCCTGCCAGGTGAATCTCGCCCACGGCGTGCAGCGGCAAGGCCTCGATGTACTTCAGCGGGTCTTGCTGATGGTTGATGCATGACACATACACATTGTTCACGTCCAGCAGCAGCCCGCAGCCGGTGCGGCGAATCGCTTCGCTGATGAAGTCGGTCTCTTCCAGGGTGGAGCACTGGAATTGCAGATAGGTCGACGGGTTCTCCAGCAGCATGGTCCGCTGCAGGCGGGTTTGTACCTGGTCGATGTGTTCGCACACCCGCTTCAGGGTTTCATCGTCATACGCCAGCGGCAGCAAATCATTGAGAAATACCGGGCCGTGGCTGGACCAGGCCAGGTGTTCGGAAAAGGAGTGGGGTTGATAGCGTTCGATCAGCGTGGCCAAGCGCGCCAGGTGCTCGTCGTTCAGCGGACCTTCGCCGCCAATGGACAGGCCTACACCGTGCAGCGACAGCGGGTACTGTTCGCGGATCAAGCCCAGGTAGTGATGGAAAGGCCCGCCAGCCACCATGTAGTTTTCGGCGTGGACTTCAAAAAAACCGATATCGGGGGACGTCTCGAGCACTTCACTGAAGTGCTCGTTCTTGAGCCCCAGCCCGGCCCGACGGGGGAGGCCGGGCGCCTGAGCCTGGGAGATGGAGTGGGTGAATGAGAGCGTCATCGTCAGTACTCAGGCTGTGCAGGGTTTCAGGACTTGGCGGTGAAGGCAGCTTCCTGGCCGAAGCCGGTTGGCGAGGTGGTGCTTGGGGTTTTCAGGCAGGTACCGGCCGGGACCAGTTTCCAGGCGTTGGCCTGATCCTTGACCTTCGAGGTGCCCGCGCAGGAAGTGCCGGCGCCTGCGGCGCAATCGTTCTTGCCGGCTTCGGCTACACCGAAGCATTTCTGCATGTCATCGGCGGCGTGGGCGGTGGTGGTCAGGGCGGACAGGCTCAGGGCCGAACCCAGGGCCAGGACGAGGGTGGCGGCGGACAGCGAGCGGGTTTTGGTAGTCATGGTGTATCTCCAGCAGTGGGTTGAGTTGGCAAGCATGTTCGCCTGCTTACACCACTAGAGAAAGGGGGAAGGGATTCGTTACAAACCTGGGGAAAATAATTTCAGGTTTCGCCAACGTCTGTGGTTCACACCAAACAAATGTGGGAGCGGGCTTGCTCGCGAAGGCAGTGGTTCAGCCGCCCAATAAGTTGGCTGATCCACCGCCTTCGCGAGCAAGCCCGCTCCCACAAAAGCCCGCTCATACATTAGCCAGATGGGCATCAACCGCCCAAATAAGCCTCACGCACTTTCGGATCGGTCAGCAGTTGTTCGCCGCTGCCCTGCATCACCACGCGGCCGTTTTCCAGCACATAGGCACGGTCGGCGATCTTCAGTGCCTGGTTGGCGTTCTGCTCCACCAGGAACACCGTCACACCGTCCTTGCGCAGTTGTTCGATGATGTCGAAGATCTGCTGGATGATGATCGGTGCCAGGCCCAGGGACGGTTCGTCCAGGAGCAACAACTTGGGCTTGCTCATCAACGCGCGGCCGATGGCGAGCATTTGCTGTTCGCCGCCGGACATGGTGCCGCCGCGCTGGCTGAAGCGTTCCTTGAGTCGCGGGAACAGGTGCAGCACCTTGTCCATCTGCTCCTGGTAATCGCCCTTGTCGGTAAAGAACCCGCCCATGGCGAGGTTCTCTTCCACGGTCAGGCGGGCAAATACCCGGCGGCCTTCCGGAACCACGGCAATGCTCTTGCGCATGATCTCCGAGGAAGCCTGGCCCACCAGTTCCTCACCCATGTAGCGGATGCTGCCGCTGTGGGCCTGGGGCGAACCGCACAAGGTCATCAGCAGCGTGGATTTACCGGCACCGTTGGCCCCGATCAGGGTGACGATCTCGCCCTGGCGCACTTCGACGTTGACGTTGTGCAGTGCCTGGATCTTGCCGTAGAAAGTGGAAACGTTTTCGAATTGCAGCATTTTACGCTTCCCCCAAATAGGCTTTGATCACGGCCGGGTTGTCACGGATCTGCTCCGGCGTACCGTCGGCCAGTGGCGTGCCCTGGTTGATCACCACGATATGGTCGGAGATGCTCATGACCAGTTTCATGTCGTGTTCGATCAACAGCACCGTGGCGTTGTTTTCCTCACGCAGCACGCTGATCAGCGCCTTGAGGTCTTCGGTTTCCTTGGGGTTCAGGCCGGCGGCCGGTTCGTCGAGCATGAGGATCCGCGGACGGGTCATCATGCAGCGGGCGATTTCCAGGCGACGTTGCTGACCGTAGGCGAGGGTGCCGGCGGGACGGTTGGCAAACTCGGTGAGGTTGACCTTGTCCAGCCAGTACGCTGCATATTCCATGGCCTCGCGCTCGCTCTTGCGGAACGACGGGGTCTTGAACAGGCCGGCAAAGAAGTTGGTGTTCAGGTGACGGTGCTGGGCGATCAAGAGGTTCTCGACCGCCGTCATGTCCTTGAACAACCGCACGTTCTGGAAGGTCCGCACCACGCCCTTGCGGGCGATCTCGTGGCCGGCCAGGCCCTGGATCGGCTGGCCGTCCAGCAGGATGGTGCCGCCAGCCGGCTTGTAGAAGCCGGTCAGGCAGTTGAACACCGTGGTCTTGCCGGCGCCGTTGGGTCCGATCAGAGCCACGACTTGTTTCTCTTGCACGGTCAGGGCCACGCCGTTGACCGCCAGCAAACCGCCGAAGCGCATGCTCAAGTTTTCGACTTTCAGGATCTCGCGGCTCATTTGCGCAGCTCCATGTGGGGACGTTGCATGGGCAGCAGGCCTTGAGGTCGCCAGATCATCATCAGCACCATCATGGCGCCGAACATCAACATGCGGTATTCGCTGAATTCACGCATCATTTCCGGCAGCAGGATCATCACGATCGCCGCGAGGATCACGCCGAGCTGCGAGCCCATGCCGCCCAGTACCACGATGGCGAGGATGATTGCCGACTCGATGAAGGTGAACGACTCCGGGGTCACCAGGCCTTGGCGCGCGGCGAAGAAGCTGCCGGCAAAACCGGCGAAGGTCGCCCCGAGGGTGAATGCCGAAAGCTTGATGACGGTCGGGTTCATGCCTAGTGCACGGCAGGCGATTTCATCTTCGCGCAGCGCTTCCCACGCACGGCCGATCGGCATGCGCAGCAGGCGGTTGATCACGAACAGCGCCGCCAGTGCCAGCAGCAGGGCCACCAGGTACAGGAACACCACTTTGCTCACCGGGTTGTAGTCGATCCCGAAGTACTCGTGGAACGTCTGCATGCCTTCGGCCGCGGTGCGGTCGAACGTCAGCCCGAAGAACGTCGGCTTGGGAATGCTGCTGATGCCGTTGGGGCCGCCGGTTATATCGGTGAGGTTACGCAGGAACAGACGGATGATTTCACCGAAGCCCAGGGTCACGATCGCCAGGTAGTCACCGCGCAAGCGCAGTACCGGGAAGCCCAGCAGGAAGCCAAATGTGGCCGCCGCCATGCCGGCCAGTGGCAGGCAGATCCAGAAGCCCCAGCCCAGGTAATGCGAGAGCAGCGCGTAGGTGTAGGCACCTACGGCGTAGAAGCCCACATAACCCAGGTCGAGCAAGCCGGCCAGACCCACCACGATGTTCAGGCCCAGGCCCAGCAACACGTAGATCAGGATCAGCGTCGCGATATCCACCGCACCCCGGGAACCGAAGAACGGCCAGATCAACGCGGCCACGATCAGGCCGATGATGATGTAGCGCTGCGTGCGCGGCAGGGTCAGGAACTGGCTGACCTTGGGCGATACCAGCGGGCCACGGTTGGACTTGAGGAGTGCCCCGACCTGCTGGGTAAACAGCACCCGCAGGAACATCAGCACCGAGCACAGGGCAATGATGGTCAATGTCACGGGACCGGTGCCATGCACTTCGAGGTTGATCCCGACAATGCTCAGCTTGAGCCCGAGCACCGGAAAGGCCACGGCCCATACCAGCAAGGCGCTGAAAAACGCCGATTTAAGATATCTGCTCATACTTTCTCAACCTCCGGACGGCCCAGAATGCCGGTCGGCCGGAACAACAGCACCAGAACCAATAGACCGAATGCCACCACGTCCTTGTACTGGTCGCCGAACACATCGGCGCCAAAGGCTTCGGCCACCCCCAGCACCAGCCCGCCGAGCATCGCGCCCGGAATGCTGCCGATGCCGCCCAATACCGCCGCAGTGAAGGCCTTGAGGCCCACCAGGAAACCGGCGTTGGGGTTGATCACGCCATACTGCATGCTCAGCAACACGGCAGCGACAGCCGCCAGTGCGGCACCGATGACGAAGGTCAGGGCGATGATGTTGTTGGTGTTGATGCCCAACAGGTTGGCCATCTTGATGTCTTCGGCGCAGGCCCGGCAGGCGCGCCCCAGACGGGAGCGGGAGATGAACAGGGTCAGGCCGAGCATCGCCACCAGGGTGACGACGAAGACCAGGACCTGCATGTAGGAAATCAGCACTTCCTGTGCGCCACCTGGGCCGAAGGAGAAGCTCCCCGGGATCAGGTTGGGAATGGATTTGTCCTTGGAATCCTGGGACAGCAATACGGTGTTCTGCAGGAAAATCGACATGCCGATCGCAGAGATCAGCGGGATCAAGCGGTTGCTGCCACGCAAGGGGCGGTACGCAACGCGTTCGATACTGTAGCCGTAGGCACTGGTTACGACGATGGACGCCAGGAACGCAGCGGTCATCAACAGCGGCAGGGAATGGATACCCAGCATGGCCAGCCCGGCAAGGGCGATGAAGGCCACGTAGGAACCAATCATGTACACCTCGCCATGGGCGAAGTTAATCATTCCAATGATGCCGTAAACCATTGTGTAGCCAATGGCTATCAAGGCATAGGTGCTGCCAACGGTCATGCCGTTAACCAGCGTTTGGAAAAAATGATAGATCTCAGGCATTACAGCGCTCCTAAAAACCCGATACGCATTTCACTGGTGGAGTCAATTTCCGGCTCGGTGCCCTGTTCTGTGATCAGGTTGCACAAAGCGTTTGCCAGCGAACCGCTGGTGACGGTTTTAAGATTTTCAGGTGAGCCAGCGCCCGGATCGCGGGTGACAGGCCCATAAACCTCGTAAAACAAAGCCCACTGCTTGCACAGTGGGCTTGTTGACCAGTAACGCCTGGCTTACTGAGGGGAAACTTCGGTTTTTGGTTTGCCGAAGTGCCATTCGTAGACCACGAACTTGAAGTCCTTCAGGTCGCCCTTGGCGTCGAAGCTCAGGTCGCCGGTCGGGGTCTTGAAGGTACCGGCGTGGATGGCCGCTGCCACCTTGGCGGTGTCTTCGCTCTTCGCGGCAGTAATACCGCCGGCGATCACTTCAACTGCCGAGTAGGCCGGGAACACGAACGGACCGGTTGGGTCCTGCTTGTTCTTGGTGAACTCTTCAACGATTGCCTTGTTGGCAGGATCGGTGTCGAAAGACTTCGGCAGGGTGACCAGCAGGCCTTCGGAAGCGCCCTGGGCGATTTGCGAGATGGAGTCGTTGCCGACGCCTTCAGGGCCCATGAACTTGGCGTTCAAGCCTTTTTCCTTGGCCTGGCGCAGGATCAGGCCCAGCTCAGGGTGGTAGCCGCCGTAGTAGACGAAGTCGACGTTGGCTTGCTTGAGCTTCTGAATCAGCGAACCGAAGTCTTTGTCGCCAGCGTTGATGCCTTCGAAGAGGGCAACTTTCACGCCTTTCTTCTCGAGGGTCTGCTTGACGGCGGTGGCGATGCCTTCACCGTACTGCTGCTTGTCGTGGATAACGGCTACGACTTTCGGCTTCACGTGGTCGGCGATGTAGTTGCCGGCGGCTGGGCCCTGGGCGCTGTCCAGGCCGATGGTGCGGAAGACCAGCTTGTAGCCACGGGACGTGATTTCCGGGCTGGTGGCAGCCGGGGTGATCATGATCACGCCTTCGTCTTCGTAGATGTCGGATGCTGGCTGAGTGGAGCTGGAGCAAAGGTGACCCACCACGAACTTGACGCCGTCGTTGACCACTTTGTTGGCTACGGCCACGGCTTGTTTTGGATCGCAAGCGTCGTCGTATTCCTTGGCTTCGAGCATTTTGCCATCTACGCCGCCCTTGGCGTTGATGTCGGCGATGGCCTGCTTGGCGCCCATGAACTGCATGTCGCCGTATTGGGTCACAGGGCCGGTTTTAGGGCCGGCAATACCGATCTTGATGGTGTCAGCTGCGAACGAATGGCTGGCAACCCCGGCCAGGACCATAGCGGCAAACAGTTTGGAAATCTGCTTAGTAGCCTTATTCATAGTGCTCCACTCTTACTGTTGTATTTTTTATAGTTCTAGCGGCCTTGTGAGCTGCAGAACCGGATCAGATATCTCGGATATCCCCCGGCAGCGGCCTGGCAACTGTACCGGTACAGTGTAGAGCGCCGGTTGATCGCTTGAAAAGCTGGCTGCTGGGGGCAAAACCCGGGTATGTCGCTTAAATGAAAGAAAAAGACAGAATTGCGGCGGGGGTGATGCCAGAGTTTCGGGCAATCCTTGGCTTTCCTGACACTTTCGTTCGGTGCCTCATTTGCAACTGGGTTTTTCTGCCTGGAGCTCGACGGTATGATTGCGCCGATTTTTTCTTCAGGTGAACTCCCATGACGCAAGAACCTAGCACCCTCTATGCCAAGCTGCTTGGTGAAACCGCGGAAATTTCCTGGAAGGAGCTTGAACCGTTCTTTGCCAAGGGTGCCCTATTGTGGGTCGATGCCGGGCTGGATTTGATCGAGGCCGCCGAGGGCATGGCTGAGGACAACCGTGAGAAAGTCGCTGCCTGGCTGGCTGCGGGGAGTCTTGGCGAGGTGTCTGCGACGCGGGCGTTGGACCTGGTTGAGCGGGACCCGAGTTTGTGGGCGGTGGTGGTTTCGCCGTGGATTCTGATCCAGGAAAGGGCGGCGTAGGAAATGACTGCGCGAAAATGGTGCGTGATTTTTCTGAGTTTAAGTGTGTAGGCGGGTAACTGCATTCGCCGTGATGGCATGTTGCCGTAGAGAAAGGTCACAGGCGGGGGTTACGTGCGCGTCATGGGAACAGTTTTGGTAGCGGCGGAATGCTGGGGGAATTGTTTCTTGGTGTGAGTTTTGTGTACATATCCGTTGCTGCGGTAACGGCT
>NZ_JAIWYM010000004.1:0-343039 GCF_020515595.1 Pseudomonas sp. MWU16-30323 | reverse complement strand
CTCCTTCTGTGATGTTGTAGCGCCTCACATCTGGCTCTCCTTTTCCGCATTTTCCATGTTGTTTTCCTTTTCTCGCGCCCAAGCAGGCCTGAGCACCACAAGGGTGTTGATTCATGAGGCGTGTGATCGCGCCGGCATGGCGTGAAAAGGATGGTGCTGAACAGCGCAGGACCTAACAACTGACCGTTCGGCCAGGCTCTTGAATAAAACGAATCGCCTCACGCCCATCAAAGTTTCACCTGTAGGAAATCACCCCCTACATCGGATCTGCGTTGCCGCCAATGGCCAGTTACACTATCGCTCCCCAAAGGAGCCCGCATGACTTCCCTGCTGACCGACTGGCGCGACCGCCCCACCCACCGCCGCGTGTGGGCCCTCGCCGCGCCGATGATCCTGTCGAACATCTCCGTGCCGCTGGTGGCGCTGGTGGACAGCATGGTCATCGGCCACCTGCCCCACGCCCATCAACTCGGCGCCGTGGCCGTCGGGGCCAGCCTGTACACCTTCCTCGCCTGGGCCATGGGCTTCCTGCGCATGGGCTCCACCGGGTTTGCCGCCCAGGCCGCCGGGCGTGGTGATGGCGCGGCGCTGCGGCAGATTCTGTTGCAAGGACTGTTGCTGGCGCTGGGCCTGGCCATAGTGCTCGGCAGCATCGGCATTCCGTTAAGCGGCCTGGTGCTGGACTGGATGCAACCCTCGCCCGAGCTGAACCAACTGACCCGTGAATTCTTCCACACCCGCCTCTTCGGCCTGCCCGCAGCCCTGGCCAGCTACGCGCTGGTGGGCTGGTTCCTCGGCACCCAGAACGCCCGCGCGCCCCTGGCGATTTTGCTGACCACCAACCTCGTCAACATCGCTCTCAACCTGTGGTTCGTGCTGGGTCTGGATTGGGGCGTGGTCGGCTCCGCCCGCGCCTCGGTGATCGCCGAATGGACCGGCGCCCTGCTCGGCCTGGCCCTCACCCAAAAAGCCCTGCGCGCCTACCCCGGCCATATCGCCTGGGCCGCACTCACGCTGTGGCAAAGCTGGCGCCCGCTGCTGGCGGTAAACCGCGATATCTTCATCCGCAGCCTGGCCCTGCAATCGGTGTTTTTCATGATCACCGTGCAAGGCGCTCGCTTGGGTGATGCGACAGTCGCGGCGAATGCGCTGTTGCTGAACGGATTACTGCTGACGGCTCATGCCCTGGACGGGCTGGCCCACGCCGTGGAAGCCTTGTGCGGCCATGCCATCGGCGCCCACGACCGCCAGGCCTTGCGCCGCTCGCTGGTGGTGGCCTGTGGTTGGTCGCTGCTGGCCAGTATCGGTTTTGCGATCCTGTTCGCTGTGTTCGGCCACTTGTTTATCGCCATGCAAACCGACATCCCGAGCGTGCGCGAAACCGCCGACATCTACCTGCCCTACCTCGCCGTACTGCCATTGATTGCCGTGTGGAGCTACCTGCTGGACGGCCTGTTTATCGGCGCCACCCGCGCCCGGGAAATGCGCAACGGCATGCTGCTGACGGTGGTGATTGTGCTGCCCTTCGCCTGGGCCTTGCAGGGCCTGGGCAATCACGGCCTGTGGATAACCTTCCTGCTGTTCATGGCCCTGCGCAGCCTCACGCTGTGGGCAATTGCCTGGCGCCTGAACCAACAGGACCGCTGGCTCACTGGCCCGGCGTGAACTTGATAAACGCCGTGACCCGGTCCAACACAGGCGCCAGCCAGCGCAGCGGCCGGGAGATCGAGGCCACCAATGTCGCGTGGCTGGTCTTGGTGAAGTAGAACGCCTCCACCGGCACGCCCGCCGCCCGCAGTTTGTTCGCCAACCCGCCGGTATTGCGCGTGGGGTTGACCAGGTTGTCGTCCACCGAGGCAATCAACAGGCTCGGCGGCGCGTCATGGCTGACGTGGTTGATGGGTTGGGAATCGGGTGGCGAATCCGGGAAGAAGAACACCGGGCGCACCTCGCGGTTTTCAATCGGCAGGAAATCATACGGCCCGGCGAGGCCGATCCATCCCTTGAAGACTGACGGCGACAGGCCGACCCCGGCCAGCCACTGTGGGTCCAGCGCGAGCATTGCCGCGTTGTACGCACCGGAACTGTGGCCCATCACATACAGCTTGCGGGGATCGCCACCGTACTCGGCACTGTGCTGATACGCCCAGGCCACCGCTTGGGCGCCGTCCTGCAAAAACGCCGGGTAACGCACCTGTGGATAAAGTCGGTAGTCAGCAATCACCACCACGATGCCCCGTGAGGCCAGGGCTTCGCCGACGAAACCGTAGTCATCCTTGGAGCCGCTGTTCCAGCTGCCGCCATAGAAAAACACCACGACGGGCGCGTCGGGCAAGGCGGTGACGGGACGGTAGATATCGAGTTTCTGGCGGGGGTCATCACCGTAGGCGATGGAGGAAGTTTTGGTGAAGGTGCTGGTGGGGGTAAGTGCGTTGAGCACTTTGATGGGCGAACAAGCCGCAAGCAGCGCGGCTATTGCCAGGGTGAACACTTGCAGGAGTTTGCTCGACATCGTTCAGGCCCTATAAGGAGGGTACTGCCAAAACGCTGATCAAAGGTGGGAGCTGGCTTGCCTGCGATGGCGGTGGGTCAGCTAGCCCATTGGCTGCCTGACACTCCGTCATCGCGGGCAAGCCCGGCTCCCACATTAGAGCCGGGTCTACCTTGAAGTCGGTGTGCTTACGAGGACAGGTACGACGAACGGGTCAAACCAAGACGCAACGCATCCAGGAACTGAGTCCGCTCCGCCGCCGTGATCTTCGCGCTGGCGCACTTGTCACGGTAGTGAGTCATCAACTCCTCCGGCGACAAGTGCACGTAGCGCAGCATGTCTTCGATGGTGTCGTGGGTCTCGATCCCGGCGCTGTACACCGAACCGTCTTCGCGCTGGTAGATGTTCACCGAGTCGGTGTCACCGAACAGGTTGTGCATGTCGCCAAGGATTTCCTGGTAGGCACCCACCAGGAAGATCCCCAGCAGGTAGTCCTCACCTTCTTTCACGGCGTGCACCGGCAGGCTGGTCTCGATGCTTTGCTCGTCGACGTACTGCTTGATCTTGCCGTCGGAGTCGCAGGTCAGGTCCTGCAGCACCGCACGGCGCAGCGGCTCTTCGTCGAGGCGATGCAGCGGCAGGATCGGCAGCACCTGGCCGATGGCCCAGGTGTCCGGCAGGCTCTGGAAGACCGAGAAGTTGCAGATGTATTTGTCGGCCAGCTTGTCGTTGAGCTCGTCCAGCACCTGGCGGTGGGAACGCTGACGGGCTTTCAACGAATCGTGCAGGCGGCGGCAGACGGCGAAGTAGCACTGCTCGGCCAGGGCTTTCTCGGCCAGGGTGATCTTGCCGTCGGCGTACTGGGTGGCCACGTCGCTCATGTAGTGAGTGGCGCGCCAGTAGGTTTCGGTGACCATTTCGATGTCGGTCGGGCCCAGCAGGTCCACCAGCCATTGCACGGTTTCCGGCAGGCTTTCCTTGTTCTCGATCAGCGGCACGTCGTCGTTGTGTTTCTCGACGTCGGTGACTTGCACCACCAGCATGGCGTGGTGGGCGGTCAGGGAACGGCCGCTCTCGGAGAAAATGTGCGGATGCGGCAGGCTCTGGGCGTCGCAGAATTCCTTGAGCATGCCCACGACCACGCCGGCATAGTCGTCCATGTCGTAGTTGATGGAGCTGGCGTTACGCGAGTGCGTACCGTCGTAGTCCACGCCCAGGCCGCCGCCTACGTCGATGTGGTCCACCGGCAGGCCGAGGTTGCGCAGTTCGCCGTAGTAACGAATGGCTTCCTTGAACCCGTGCTGGTAGTCGGCCAGGTTGGCGATCTGCGAGCCCATGTGGAAGTGCAGCAGGCGAATGCCCTGGTCCAGGCCCGCCGCGCGGAAGCGCTCGACCACCGACAGCAGTTGCGCCGCCGACAGACCGAATTTGGATTTCTCGCCGCCGGTGTCTGCCCACTTGCTCGACGCCAGGGACGACAGGCGCACCCGCAGGCCCACCTGTGGCTTGACCTTGAGGTTGGCGGCTTCTTCGATCACCAGGCCGACTTCGGATTCTTTCTCGATCACGATGAACACGTTGTGGCCGAGCTTCTGGCCCATCAGCGCGAGGCGGATGAACTCACGGTCTTTGTAACCGTTGCAGACGATGGTGCCGCCTTTCGGCGCCAGGGCCAGCACGGCCAGCAGCTCAGGCTTGGAGCCGGCTTCCAGGCCAATGGACACGTCCTGGGTGGCGATGATGTTTTCGATCACCGCCTCCTGCTGGTTCACCTTGATCGGGTACAGCGCGGTGTATTGGCTCTGGTATTCCAGGCGCTCGATGTTGGAATCGAAGGCACCGGTCAACTGGCGCACGCGGTCTTGCAGGATGTCGGGGAAACGCACCAGCAACGGCAGGGACAAGCCGCTTTTGCGCAGCTCGTCGACTTGCTCGTACAGGTCGACAGGCGTGCTGTTCGGGCCGTTCGGACGGACTTCAACGCGACCGGCATCATTGATCGCGAAATACCCGGCCCCCCAATGGCGAATCCCGTAAACACTGCGGCTGTCCGCAACTGTCCATTGGCTGCCATCGTCTTTGCGTGTGCGTCGTACGGACATCGAAGTCCCCTATAAATGAAGTCGAAGTGCACCGGCCTGATCAGAGGCTGGCGCAGTCTAAAGAATGAAAATGACGATTTGCCTGTGAGAGGGGTAGACCCCACTTGCAGGACAGAGTTTAGACACCGGTCAGGAACAGGCTCTGTGAAAACCATGGAGACGACAGTTTGCGTTCAGCAAGCGGGTCATCGGGGTGGTTTTCACAGAGGCTGCTAGCCGCCGGATTTCTTCGCCTTGTAACCCAGCTTGATCAGCTCGGCCAACAGCAACTCGACGTGGTCGCCCTGGATCTCGATGACACCGTCTTTCAAGGCGCCACCGGTGCCACAGCGCTTTTTCAGCGTCGTGGCCAACTCCTTCAGGGCCTCTTCGGCCAGGGGCACGCCGGTGATGGTGGTCACCGTCTTGCCGCCACGGCCCTTGCTCTCGCGACGGACGCGGGCAATACCATCGCCTTCAGGAATCAGGGTTGTTTTGCAGGTACACGCGTCCACGGGCTGGCGACAGTCCGGGCAGTGTCGACCTGCGTCGGTGGAAAATACCAGGCCACCAAGGGCGGCGAAGGATGCGGCTTTTTTGGCCACCGGCAATCCTCTTGGGAGGACAAAGACTGATCGATGGGGTCATCGACCGCGAAGCCCCACTCAGGCAGGGGCAGCGCTACTGAACCGCGAGAGCGGTTCAGCCTGAAAAGTCGCGCAGTGTAACGGCAAAAAGGCCCCTTGCTAAGAGCCAAATGGCGCCAATTTATGCAACTTTAGCGACGCAGGGCCAAATAACGACGCAGCCCTTCCTGTGCATCCGGGCAATAGGGCTTTTGTTCGGCCTCCTCCAGCACCGTCGCCAGTGGCAGAAAGCGCGCCTCCATGACTTCTTCCGGCTGGATCCGCAGGGGCCCGTCCCACACCGCCGAGAACGAGGTGCACCAGAGCCGGCTGTCGCCGTCTTCGAAATAGAAGTGGTCGTGCGGGGTCAATTCGACGCCGCTGACGCCCAACTCCTCTTCCAGCTCGCGGGCTGCCGACTCGGCGTAGGACTCATGAGCCGCCACCATCCCGCCCGCCGCCGTGTCCCAGAACCCCGGGTACATGGCTTTGCTCAAGGTGCGCCGGTGCACACACAGCTCACCGGCCGAGTTGAACAGGAAGATAAAGGTGCAGCGTCCGATCAGCCCGCGCTGGCGCAAATCGGAGCGCACCAGGCTGCCGAGCAGGTTGTCCTGCTCGTCGACCCAGGCAATCAGTTCGGCGTCGGAGGCGGCGCGGTGCGCAGCCTCCCTGGTGGAAGCGTCCATCATCAACCCTGGTTCAGGAGCTGACGCAAGTCGATCACTGCAGCGTTGGCCCGGGAAATATAGTTGGCCATGACCAGCGAATGGTTGGCCAGGATGCCAAAACCGCTGCCGTTGAGAATCATCGGGCTCCACACCGGTTCCTGCGAGGCTTCCAGCTCACGAATGATCTGGCGCACGCTGACGGTGGCGTTCTTCTTGGCCAGCACATCGGCGAAGTCGACTTCGATGGCGCGCAGCAGGTGGGACAGGGCCCAGGCCTGGCCGCGGGCTTCGTAGAACACGTTGTCGATCTGCATCCATGGGGTTTCCACCACTTCTTCGTCGAGCTGCGGCACTTCACCCGGCGCCAGCGCTTCGGTTTTCAGCGCGGTGTTGAGCTTGACCCGGCCCACGCTGGCCGACAGGCGTTGCGACAGCGAACCCAGGCGGGTCGCCACATCACCCAGCCAGTTGTTCAGGTTGTCGGCACGGGCATAGAACAGCGCGCCGCGCTGATTAGGGTCGGACAAGCGTGCTTCGTAGCGGCTCAGGGAATTGATGCCTTCCTGGTATTCCGACTCGCTGGACGGCAGCACCCAGCTCTTGTTGTCGAAGTTGAAGCGCGGTTCGGCCTTGGCCAGGTCCGCGTCTTCCGCCGACTGCGACTGGGAACGGGCGAAGTCCTTGCGCAGGGCACGGGTCAGGTCACGCACCTGCACCAGCACGCCGTATTCCCAGCTCGGCATGTTGTCCATCCACAGGCCCGGCGGGAAACGGTCGTTGGAAATGTAGCCACCCGGCTTGTTCAGCAAGGTGCCGGCCACAGTCTTGAGGGTTTCGACGGTGGTGAAGCCCACCACCATTTGCTTGCCTTCCTTCTCGGCCGCAATCTGCGCGTTTTGCTGGACCGGGAACAACGCAGGCTCTTCACTCCAGTACCAACCCAGGGCACCGGTGACCAACAGATACAACGCAACCAGCGAGAGCAACGCACGGCTCATCAGCAAATTACGGAAATAGCTGCGGGGGGCCGACTTGGTTTCAGGGGCCGGGCCCTTTGCACTGCCTGCGCGGTTTTTCCAGTCCAGCATGGCGATATCCTTTCAATCACTTGAGTTCAATAGCTACGACCACAACCCTACCCCATCGTGCCGAGCATTGCGGCGCTTTTAGTCGGGGTGGCGCAAGTGCGCGGCTCGACTATAAAGGATGCACGATGTTTACGCCCGCGCGACTGCATGGTCGGTAAATGAATATCCAGGACCTTGCAGTTAATTGACGTATGACACGCGTGCAACGGAAAAGAGGTGCTAGCATAGAGCCATCAGTTCGACCTCAGCATGCAGCCTAACTAGTAGTCAGGATATGACCGAGCCAGAAGACCCCAGCCGTGAGCGTCTCAAGCACCATTTTGCCCAGCGGGTAATTCATCAGGCACGTCAAATTCTTGAGATCTGGCAGCGCCTGCAACGCAGCGAATGGTCGACCGCCGACTTGACCGAACTCGGCGAGGCCAACCTGCGCCTGCTGCGTTTCGCCGAACGCTTCGAGCAGCCGGAACACGGCCAGCTGGCACACCAGATCAGCGCTTCACTCAAGGCGGTGGACGACAACCGCGGCCGCCTGAGCAGCCACCTGATCACCGAACTCAATCGCCTGATGCAGCGCCTGTCCCGCACCGGCCTGCGCCAGGGCGACCACTTGGAACAAACCCTCCTGCCGCCGATGCGCAAGCCGATCTACGTGATGCTGGCCGACCACGACCGTGCCGAGCGCCTGGCCAAGCAGTTGGAGTTTTTCGGCTTGAGTGCCCAGTCCCTCGACAGCGTGGCAGCATTTCGATCATCGATGGCCGAGCGCTTGCCGGCGGCCATCGTCATGGATGTGGATTTCTGCGGCACCGGCCTGGGCCTGAAGCTCGCCGCCGAAGCCCAGGAAGGCTTGGAGCAAAAACTGCCGCTGCTGTTTTTCAGCCTGCACGAAACCGACACCCCCACCCGCCTGGCCGCCGTGCGCGCCGGCGGCCAGGAGTTCCTCACCGGAACCCTGGAGGCGTCGAGCCTGCTGGAAAAAATCGAAGTACTGACCTGCGTCGCCCAGTACGAACCTTATAAAGTGCTGATCATCGACGACTCGCGGGCCCAGGCGTTGCACACCGAGCGCCTGCTCAACAGCGCCGGCATCGTCACCCGCACCCTGATCGAACCGATCCAGGCCATGGCCGAGCTGGCGGACTTCCAGCCCGACCTGATCATCCTCGACATGTATATGCCGGCCTGCACCGGCACCGAACTGGCCAAGGTGATCCGCCACAACGACCGCTACGTCAGCGTGCCGATCATCTACCTCTCGGCCGAAGACGACCTGGACAAGCAACTGGACGCCATGAGCGAAGGCGGCGACGACTTCCTCACCAAGCCGATCAAGCCTCGGCACCTGATTACCACCGTGCGCAACCGTGCGGCGCGGGCGCGCAACCTCAAGGCGCGGATGGTGCGCGACAGCCTCACCGGGCTGTACAACCACACCCACATCCTGCAATTGCTCGAAGACTGCAGCTTCCGCGCACGCCGCGAGAGCAAGCCGCTGAGCTTTGCGATGCTCGACATCGACCACTTCAAGCGGGTCAACGACAGCCACGGCCACCCCATGGGCGACCGGGTGATCAAGAGCCTCGCGCTGTTTCTCAAGCAGCGCCTGCGCAAGACCGACTATATAGGCCGTTACGGCGGTGAAGAATTTGCCATCGTGATGCCCGACACCGATCTCGACGCCGCCTGCAAAGTGCTCGATGAAATCCGTGGGCGCTTTGCCGAGATCCACTACCCCGCCCAGCCCCAGGATTTGTGGTGCACCTTCAGTGCCGGCGTGGTGGAACTGTGTGATGGCTCCGACAGCCTGATGATGGCGGCCCAGGCCGACGAGGCGCTGTACCGCGCCAAGGATGCGGGGCGTAACCGGGTGATCTCGGCGCGCGCATCAAAGCAAAGTGCCACCTTTTCACCGGAATCCACCGAATCCGTCATAACTCTGTAATGGAAACGCAATAACTTCAGGCACTTACTTCTGCTGTCGGTTGAAACCACGCATGCGCCTGAAGCTGCTGACGAATCTGAACACCCTCCTTCTGGTCGCCGTTTGCCTGGCCCTGGGCGCGACGCTCTGGTGGTCGCAACGCGCCCTGGAGCGCCCCTATCTGTTGATGGAGCGCTACCTGGGCCTGTCGCAGACCTTTCAAAACCAGGCCGCGCGCAATATCGACGATTACCTCGCCAGCGGCGACGCCCTGCGCCTGAGCAGCGCCAGCCAGAGCCTGGAAAACCTGTTGCAGCATCTGGATGAGTTACCCGCGGACCTGGCGCAAAACCTGCGCCCCAGCCTGGTAGACCTGGATACCTTCAGCAAGACCGACCTGCTGGCCGCCGGCAAGCTGGCGGGCGACCCGCAGGCCTTGCTGCTGCAAGCCGAACGCGAGCTCGGCGCCAATCTGGAGCAACTCAACCAATACGCCAGCGGTGTCACTGCCCCCGACGCGGCACGTTACCTGCCGCCGTTGCTCGCGGCGTCCCAGCACCTGGCCAAACTCTCCCTGGCCCGGGACAAGCTGGTAAGCAGCGGGCGCAGCGAACTGGCCGACGATGTGGAGCGCGAAGTCAGCAATATCCGCAGCCAGGCTGACGTGCTGGGGCAACTGCCGTTGCTGGGCGTGACCGCCAGCAGCGAGTCCAATACCGACGACTTCTCGGCCATGATGGGCCTGGAAAACGCTGAAAAAACCGTAGCCCAGGACACCGGCGTCGACCTCAAGCGCGAACTCAACAGCCTGCTGACCCGCTACCCCGCTGAGCTGAAACGCACCCGCGAGCAAATCCAGCAACGCACCGAACTGGCCAGCAGCACCCACCTGAAAATCAACGCCGTGCAGCAAGCCATTGCCGGGCTAGAGCCGGTGGTGCGGGCCCAGCATGCGCAGATCCAGGGCGAAGTGCGGCTGATGCAAGGCGTCATGATCGGCCTGATTTTGCTGATCGCGCTGTTGATCGACACCTTGCAACGGCGCCTGGCGCGGGTGCTGACCAACCTGGCGCCCGCCTTGTCCACTTGGGCCGAAGGCGACTTCAGCCAGCACATTGCCTTGGGCAAGACCAACCGCGAACTGCACGATATCGAGGAGTCCCTGAATCGCCTGCGTGCTTATCTGGTGGACCTGGTGGGCACTATCCGCGGCAACGCCGAGCAAGTGGCCGGCAGCAGCAGCGCCCTGGCGGAATTGAGCAGCGGCATGCACGACGGTGCCGAGCGCCAGGCCGGTGACACCGCGCAGATTCGCGATTCCCTGGGCGAACTGGAAGCCACGATCCAGCAGGTTGCCGGCGACGCCAGCCAGGCCGCCGAGGCCAGCCGCAGTGCAGGCCAAGCCGTGGAACAGGGCCAACGAGTGATCGGCCTGAGCCTGACCGGGTTGCACGCCTTGGTCGGCGAAGTGCAGACAAATGCGCAGATGATCGAGAAACTCGCCGAGGAATCCGCGACCATCGGCGGCGTACTCACGGTGATTCGCTCCATTGCCGACCAGACCAACCTGCTGGCGCTGAACGCCGCCATCGAAGCTGCGCGGGCCGGAGAGGCCGGGCGCGGGTTCGCCGTGGTAGCCGATGAAGTGCGCTCCCTGGCCCAGCGCACCGCCGGCGCCACCGCCGAAATCCAGCACCTGATCGCCGGCCTGCAAACCGCCGCCCGGCAATCGGTGGAAGGCATGCGCGCCCAGGTCGAACACGCCGAGGCCACCGCCGAGCAAGCCCAGGCGGCCGACGGCGCGCTGGATGAAATCGTCGGGGCGATCCAGACGATCTCCGACACTGCGGTGCGAATTGCCGATGTGACGGCCCAGCAAAGTGGCGCCGTGAGTGAAATCCGCGATAACAGTGAGCGGATTCACCAGCTGGGTGAGGACAACTTGCTGCGAATTGGCCAGGGACGCCGCCAGGGCGAGCACTTGCTGGTACTTGGCGGGCAACTCAATACCGCCGTGCAGGCATTCCGCGTGTAACCGGCTCTCCGGTCTTGTGAAGATCAAAATGTGGGAGCGGGCTTGCTCGCGAAGGCGGCGCCCCCGTCAACGCATGTGGCGGCTGAACCACCGCCATCGCAGGCAAGCCCGCTCCCACACTGACCGGATTCAGCCTTGCGGTCACATATTTTGCGCAATCCTCGCTAATCGTGCTGCCTACTGCATAGAACTGGACAGTCACAAAGGCTTTGCGGCATAGTCGCCGGGTTCTACCGTGCCCACATCAATAACAAGGAACAGCCGATGGCGACCTTACTGGTTCTTCACGGACCCAACCTGAACCTGCTCGGCACCCGCGAACCGGGCGTCTACGGGTCAGTGACCCTCGAACAGATCAACCTCGATCTGGAACGACGGGCACGTGATGCCGGCCACCATCTGCTCTACCTGCAAAGCAATGCCGAGTACGAACTGATTGATCGCATCCATGCCGCGCGCAGCGAAGGCGTGGACTTTATCCTGATCAATCCCGCCGCTTTTACGCACACAAGCGTTGCATTACGTGACGCGCTGCTGGCGGTGAGCATCCCATTCATCGAAGTGCATTTATCGAACGTGCACAAACGCGAACCTTTCCGCCATCACTCTTACTTCTCCGACGTTGCGGTAGGAGTGATCTGCGGCCTTGGCGCCAGCGGTTACCGACTGGCCCTGGAGGCCGCCCTGGAACAGCTTGAAGACACGGCCAAGCGCCCCTGACCGACCCTTTGGGAGTTGATGATTCATGGATATCCGTAAAGTTAAGAAACTGATCGAACTGCTGGAAGAATCCGGTATCGACGAGCTGGAGATCAAGGAAGGCGAGGAATCCGTACGGATCAGCCGTCACAGCAAGACCCCGGCCCAACAGTTCTACGCACCGCAGATGCAAGCGCCGGCTCCGGCCGCTGCGCCAGTGGCTGCTGCTCCGGTTGCGGCTGCTGCCGAAGCCCCTGCTGCGCCAAAACTGAACGGTTTCGTGGTCAAGTCGCCAATGGTCGGTACCTTCTACCGCACCCCGGCACCGACCTCGCCAGCCTTCGTTGAAGTCGGCGCAACCGTGAAAGTGGGCGACACCATCTGCATCGTTGAAGCGATGAAGATGATGAACCACATCACGGCTGAAAAAGCCGGCGTCATCGAATCCATCCTGGTAGAAAACGGTCAGCCGGTTGAGTACGACCAGCCGCTGTTCACCATCGTTTGAACCGCGGAGCGCCTTCGATGTTGAAACCTGCGAAGAAACTGCAAAAAGTCCTGATCGCCAACCGCGGCGAGATCGCGCTGCGTATCCTGCGCGCCTGTAAGGAAGAGGGCATCAAGACCGTCGCTGTTTACTCGACGGCCGATACCGAATTGATGCACGTGAAACTGGCGGACGAAAGCATCTGCATCGGCCCGCCACTGGCCACGAATTCGTACCTGAAAGTCTCGAACATCATCGCCGCCGCCGAAGTGACCGGCGCCGATGGTATTCACCCGGGCTACGGCTTCCTCGCGGAAAACGCCGATTTCGCCGAACAGGTGGAGAAATCCGGGTTTGCCTTCATCGGCCCCAAAGCCGAAACCATTCGCCTGATGGGCGACAAGGTATCGGCCAAGGACGCCATGATCGCGGCCGGCGTGCCAACCGTTCCAGGTTCCGACGGCCCGCTGCCTGAAGACGAGGCAACCGCCCTGCGCATTGGTCGCGAAGTCGGTTACCCGGTGATCATCAAGGCCGCCGGCGGCGGTGGTGGTCGCGGCATGCGCGTGGTGCACAAGGAAGAAGACCTGATCGAAGCCGCCAAGCAGACCCGCTCCGAAGCGGGCGCCTGGTTCGGCAACCCGATGGTCTACCTGGAAAAGTACCTGACCAACCCACGTCACGTGGAAGTGCAGGTACTGTCCGACGGCCAGGGCCACGCCATCCACCTGGGCGACCGCGATTGCTCGCTGCAACGTCGTCACCAGAAGGTTCTGGAAGAAGCGCCGGCACCGGGCCTGGATGAAACTGCTCGCCAGGAAGTACTGGCTCGCTGCGTCAAGGCGTGCATCGACATCAACTACCGTGGCGCGGGCACTTTCGAGTTCCTGTACGAGAACGGCCGTTTCTACTTCATCGAGATGAACACTCGTGTGCAGGTAGAGCATCCGGTTTCGGAAATGGTCACCGGTATCGACATCGTCAAGGAGATGCTGAGCATCGCCGCGGGCAACAAGCTGTCGTTTACCCAGGATGATGTGAAGATCCACGGCCACTCCCTGGAGTGCCGGATCAACGCCGAAGACCCGAAAACCTTTATCCCAAGCCCTGGCCTGGTCAAGCATTTCCACGCGCCCGGCGGCAACGGCGTCCGTGTGGATTCGCACCTGTACAGCGGCTACAAGGTTCCGTCCAACTACGACTCGCTGATCGGCAAGCTGATCACCTGGGGCGCCACCCGCGACGAGGCCATGGCCCGTATGCGTAACGCCCTGGACGAAATCGTGGTAGACGGCATCAAGACCAACATCCCGTTGCATCGGGATCTGGTTCGCGATGAAGGCTTCTGCGAAGGTGGTGTGAACATTCACTACCTGGAACACAAGCTGGCTAATCAGTAAGCGAAGTGATCCACCCCACAAAGCCGCCTTCGGGCGGTTTTGTTGTTTGTGGGATACAAAAAACACCACAAAACCCTGTGGGAGCTGGCTTGCCTGCGATGGCGGTGGGTCAGTGAGGTAATGCTCCGCTGACACTCCCCTATCGCAGGCAAGCCAGCTCTCACATTTAGCCTGCGTTCAGTCAGTGGTGTCGTCTTCTGCCCGCCGCTCGCGTAAACTTGCGCGTCTTTCGCAGCCCTACCCCGCTGCACACTCATTTTTTCAAAGGTGCCCGCCATGCCTTGGCTGCAAGTCCGTCTCGCCATCAGCCCAGAACAAGCCGAAACCTACGAAGACGCGTTCCTCGAAGTGGGCGCCGTGTCGGTGACCTTCATGGACGCCGAAGACCAGCCGATCTTCGAGCCCGAGCTCAACACCACCCCGCTGTGGTCCCACACCCATCTGCTGGCCCTGTTCGAAGACGGCACCGATGCCGCCAGCGTGCTGGCCCATATGGAACTGCTCACCGGCGGCCCACTGCCGGAACACCACAGCGAAATCATCGAAGACCAGGACTGGGAACGCAGCTGGATGGACAACTTCCAGCCGATGCGTTTTGGCCAGCGCCTGTGGATCGTGCCGAGCTGGCACGCCGCCCCCGAGCCTGACGCCGTCAACCTGCTGCTGGACCCGGGCCTGGCCTTCGGCACCGGCACTCACCCGACCACCGCCCTGTGCCTGGAATGGCTCGACGGCCAGGACCTGAAAGACTGCAACGTGCTGGACTTCGGCTGCGGCTCGGGGATCCTGGCCATCGCCGCCCTGCTGTTGGGCGCCAAGGAAGCCGTCGGTACCGATATCGACGTGCAAGCCCTGGAAGCCTCCCGCGATAACGCTGGGCGCAATAACATCGCCGAAGAGAAATTCCCGCTGTACCTGCCGGAGCAATTGCCCCAGGTGCAGGCCGACGTACTGGTGGCCAACATCCTCGCCGGGCCGCTGGTCGCGTTGGCACCGCAGCTGTCAAGCCTGGTCAAGCCGGGCGGCCGCCTGGCGCTGTCGGGCATCCTCGCCGAACAAGGCGAGGACGTGGCCGCCGCCTACGCCCAGGATTTCGAGCTGGATCCGATCGCCAACCGCGATGGCTGGGTACGCATCAGTGGTCGTCGGCGCTAGAATGAGCGCCTGCATGAATCGGATGGCCGCATGACCGACAGTTTCGTCACCCAGTGCCCACATTGCCAAGCACGCTTTCGCGTCAACCACGCTCAATTGAGCGTGGCCCGTGGCGTGGTGCGCTGTGGCTCATGCCTGCAAGTGTTCAATGCCGCTCGCCAACTGCTGGAGCAGCGTGGCAGTACGCCCGCGCCCCAGGCACTCCCGGCGGTAGCGCCACCGCCAGCAGCAGAACCGCCACCCGAGGCACCCCGGGCCATCAGCCAGAAGCAGTGGACCTCCGAAGAGCTTGACCTGGATAACCTGGACCTCGACGAAGAACTGGCCAAGCTGGAACGTCGCGAGATTCAGCACACCCAGCCGGTAGGAGCCGATCGTCGCCAACCCGGCGCCGACCGTCGGCAAAAGGAAGACGCCCTCAGCGCCAGCCGCGATACGGCCAAGGCCGAGGAAGAGCAATGGGCTGCCAGCCTGTTCAGTGAGCCACGGGATGAACGGGCGCAAGCCCCGCAACCGGCCGATGATGAACCGCAACCGGCCAAGGCAGGCCCCGGCAAACCCAAGCGCACCGAACCGTCGATGTCGTTTGAAGCGGTCGAGCCCGACGACGAACCAGCGCTGCACGCCAACACCACCGATGACGAACTCGATCCACCGGTAACCGCCGTAGCAGAAGAGCCGGAACCCGAACAACCGGAACGCCCGCAGCCCAAACGCAAGCGCCCTCGCCCCGAGGCCGGCGTCCACGACGACCTGCTTTCGGACCTGGAAGACGATCCGCTGCACCTCTACTCCCAGAAGCGCGCCTCCGGCTGGGGTCGCCGCCTGTTCTGGGGCTTGCTGGTGTTGCTGGCTGCCGCCGGCCTGGCGGGACAATACGTCGCCTACCAATTCGACGACCTGGCACGCCAGGACGCCTACCGCCCATGGTTCCAGGAACTGTGCCCGAAACTGGGCTGCACTGTGCCCTCACGGGTCGATATCGCCCACATCAAGAGCAGCAATCTGGTGGTGCGCAGCCACCCGGAGTTCGCGGGCGCCCTGGTGGTGGACGCGATCATCTATAACCGCGCGACTTTCTCCCAACCGTTCCCGCTGTTGGAGCTGCGCTTTGCCGACATGAACGGGAATATGATCGCCAGTCGTCGCTTCAAGCCCGCCGAATACCTCAGCGGTGAGTTGGCCGGCGTAACCGAGATGCCCTCCCAGACGCCGATCCACATTGCCCTGGACATCCTCGACCCGGGAAACAAAGCGGTGAATTACAGCCTGAGCTTCCATTCTCCCGAGTGATCCGGCACACGGGGCAAGGTTTGACGGCGGATTCTTGACTGCACCGCCCTTGACCAAACCAGCGGCGATAAGAAAATAACTGTTCAGATTTTATCCAATTCAGCCTTTATCCAGTCATCGAGAGCGGGTATCATGCCAACCCTTTTTCGAACTCTAATGATCCGGCCCCACAACAGGGAAGTCCTATGTCGGCGGTACGCATCGGCCCATACACATTGCACAACGGCTTGATCCTCGCCCCGATGGCGGGCGTCACCGACCAGCCCTTTCGTCAGCTTTGCAAACGTTTGGGCGCAGGGCTTGTAGTCTCGGAAATGGTGACCAGCGACATGAGCTTGTGGAACACCCGCAAATCGCGGATGCGCATGATCCACGAAGGTGATCCCGAGCCCCGCTCGGTGCAGATCGCCGGCGGTGATGCGCAAATGCTGGCGGATGCGGCCCGGGCCAACGTGGAGTTGGGGGCGCAGATTATTGATATCAACATGGGTTGCCCGGCCAAGAAGGTCTGCAACAAGGCCGCAGGTTCTGCCCTGTTGAAGGATGAGCAGTTGGTGAGCGAGATCCTGCATGCCGTGGTCGCTGCAGTGGATGTGCCGGTCACCCTGAAGATCCGCACCGGTTGGGACCGGGACAACAAGAATGGCCTGACGGTGGCGAAGATCGCCGAGCAGGCGGGCATTACAGCGCTGGCAGTGCATGGCCGCACCCGCGCCGACCTTTACACCGGTGAAGCCGAGTACGACACCATTGCCGCGATCAAGCAGGCGGTGTCGATTCCCGTCTTTGCCAACGGCGACATCGATTCAGCCGAGAAAGCCCGGCGCGTGCTGCACGCGACCGGCGCCGATGGCCTGTTGATTGGCCGCGCGGCCCAGGGGCGGCCGTGGATTTTTCGTGAGATCGAGCATTTTCTGCGTACCGGCGAAACCTTGCCGGCACCGGAGCTGATCGAGGTGGAACGTATTCTGCTAGAGCATCTGGCCGCGCTGCACGCCTTCTATGGAGACGTGATGGGCGTACGCATTGCTCGCAAGCATGTGGGCTGGTATCTCGCAACCTTGCCGGGCGCCAAGGAGTTTCGCGCCCACTTCAATCGTTTGGATGATACGGAAGCACAGTGCGCCAACGTTCGTGAGTTCTTCACCGAGCGTTACAAGAGCCTGGTGACAGGGGACGGAGAAGGGGTGGCCGCATGACGATGATGACCGAGACTTTAGTGAGTGGAACAACACCCGTGAGCGACAACGTCAATTTGAAACAGCACCTCAACACGCCGAGCGAAGAAGGCCAGACCCTTCGCGGGAGTGTCGAGAAGGCGCTGCACAATTATTTCGCCCACCTTGAGGGCGCTGCCGTCACGGACGTGTACAACCTGGTGCTCTCCGAAGTCGAAGCGCCGTTGCTCGAAAGCGTAATGAACTACGTCAAGGGCAACCAGACCAAGGCCAGTGAGCTGCTCGGTCTGAACCGTGGGACGCTGCGCAAGAAACTCAAGCAGTACGATTTGCTGTAAGCATTCAATCAAACCAGAAAGGCGCCCGCGTAAAAACGGACGCCTTTTTTGCTGACTCCTTTGCTTTTGATGGAAATTGAAATGACCGACCAGACTACCCGCCTGCCGATCCGCCGTGCCTTGATCAGTGTCTCCGACAAGACCGGCATCCTCGAATTTGCCCGGGAGCTGGAAGCCCTGGGCGTGGAGATTCTCTCCACCGGCGGGACCTTCAAACTGCTGCAGGACAACGGCGTGGCCGCAGTGGAAGTGGCGGACTACACCGGTTTCGCAGAAATGATGGACGGTCGGGTCAAGACCCTGCACCCGAAAATCCACGGCGGGATCCTCGGTCGTCGCGGTATCGACGACGCCATCATGAGCGAGCACGGCATCAAGCCGATCGACCTGGTGGCCGTTAACCTGTACCCGTTCGAAGCCACCATCAACAAGCCAGGCTGCGACCTGCCGACCGCCATCGAAAACATCGATATCGGCGGCCCGACCATGGTTCGCTCGGCAGCCAAGAACCACAAAGACGTGGCCATCGTGGTGAACGCCAGCGACTACGCCAACGTACTGGAAAGCCTGAAAGCCGGAGGCCTGACCTACGCCCAGCGCTTCGACCTGATGCTCAAGGCCTTCGAACACACCGCCGCCTACGACGGCATGATTGCCAACTACATGGGCACCGTGAACCAGGCGGCCGAAACCCTGAGCACTGAAGGTCGCAGCCAGTTCCCGCGCACCTTCAACAGCCAGTTCATCAAGGCCCAGGAAATGCGCTACGGCGAGAACCCGCACCAGAGCGCGGCGTTCTACGTTGAGGCCAAGCCTGCTGAAGTCGGCATCGCCACCGCGACCCAACTGCAAGGCAAAGAGCTGTCCTACAACAACGTGGCTGACACCGACGCCGCGCTGGAATGTGTGAAGAGCTTCGTCAAGCCGGCCTGTGTGATCGTCAAGCACGCCAACCCGTGCGGCGTGGCCGTGAGCCCGGACGCTGAAGGCGGTATCCGCCAGGCCTACGAACTGGCCTACGCCACCGACACCGAATCGGCCTTCGGCGGCATCATCGCCTTCAACCGTGAGCTGGACGCCGAGACCGCCAAGGCGATCGTTGAGCGTCAGTTCGTTGAAGTGATCATTGCCCCATCCGTCAGTATCGAGGCCCGTGCCATTGTTGCTGCCAAGGCCAATGTGCGCCTGCTGGCCTGCGGCGAGTGGTCGGCTGAGCGTGCCGCTGCCTGGGACTACAAGCGCGTCAACGGCGGCTTGCTGGTACAGAGCCGCGACATCGGCATGATCGGCAGCGCCGACCTGAAAGTAGTGACCAAGCGCGCCCCGACCGAACAGGAAATCAACGACCTGATCTTCGCCTGGAAAGTCGCCAAGTACGTTAAATCCAACGCCATCGTCTACGCCAAGAATCGCCAGACCATCGGTGTTGGCGCCGGCCAGATGAGCCGCGTGAACTCGGCGCGTATCGCTGCGATCAAGGCTGAACATGCCGGCTTGCAGGTTGCCGGTTCGGTGATGGCGTCCGACGCATTCTTCCCGTTCCGCGACGGCCTCGACAACGCCGCGAAAGCCGGTGTTACCGCCGTGATCCAGCCAGGCGGCTCGATGCGTGACGCAGAAGTGATTGCAGCGGCTGATGAAGCCGGCATCGCCATGGTCTTCACCGGCATGCGCCACTTCCGTCACTGAGCCAACTCGATCGAAATGTGGGAGCCGGTTTTGTGGCGAGGGAGCTTGCTCCCGCTGGGGTGCGAAGCGCCCCCAAAAGCGGGCTCCAGCTGCGCTGTCGAACGGGAGCAAGCTCCCTCGCCACAAGAGTCCGGCTCCACATTAAAGCGCTCGTGCAGCGCCCACAGAATTTGAGGTTTTTGAAATGAATGTTTTGATCATTGGCAGCGGTGGCCGTGAACACGCCCTGGCCTGGAAAGTTGCCCAGGACCCGCGCGTCCAGAAAGTGTTCGTCGCCCCCGGCAACGCCGGTACCGCCATTGAAGCCAAGTGCGAAAACGTCGCCATCGACGTGTTGGCCCTTGAGCAACTGGCGGACTTTGCCGAGAAAAACGTTTCCCTGACCATCGTCGGTCCGGAAGTGCCCTTGGTGGCTGGCGTCGTGGACCTGTTCCGCAGCCGTGGCCTGGACTGCTTCGGCCCAACCGCCGGCGCTGCCCAGCTGGAAGGCTCGAAAGCCTTCACCAAGGATTTCCTGGCACGCCACAAGATCCCGACCGCCGATTACCAGAACTTCACCGAGATCGAGCCGGCCCTGGCTTACCTGCGTGAGGTCGGTGCACCGATCGTGATCAAGGCCGACGGCCTGGCCGCCGGCAAAGGCGTGATCGTCGCGATGACCCTGGCTGAAGCCGAAGACGCCGTGCGCGACATGCTCGCCGGCAACGCTTTCGGTGAAGCCGGTTCCCGGGTGGTGATCGAAGAGTTCCTCGACGGCGAAGAAGCCAGCTTCATCGTGATGGTCGACGGCAAGAACGTACTGCCGATGGCCACCAGCCAGGACCACAAGCGTGTGGGCGACGGCGACAGCGGCCCGAACACTGGCGGCATGGGCGCTTACTCCCCGGCTCCGGTAGTGACTGCCGAAGTGCACAAGCGCGTGATGGACCTGGTGATCTGGCCAACCGTGCGCGGCATGGCCGAAGAAGGCAATGTGTACACCGGCTTCCTGTACGCCGGCTTGATGATCGACAAGGCCGGCAACCCGAAAGTCATCGAGTTCAACTGCCGCTTCGGCGATCCGGAAACCCAACCAGTGATGCTGCGTCTGCAATCGAGCCTGGTACTGCTGGTGGAAGCGGCGCTGGCCCAGGCCCTCGACAAGGTCGAAGCCCAGTGGGACCCGCGCCCAAGCGTCGGCGTCGTGCTGGCCGCTGGCGGCTACCCGGCCGACTACGCCAAGGGCGATGTGATTGAAGGTCTGGAGGCGGCTGCTACGCTGGAAGGCAAGGTGTTCCACGCGGGCACCGCGCTCAAGGATGGCAAGGTCGTCACCGCCGGTGGTCGCGTATTGTGCGCCACCGCCATGGGCAGCAGCGTAGATGCCGCCCAGCAACAGGCTTACAAGCTGGCGGCGAAGATCGACTGGAAAGGCTGCTTCTACCGCACCGACATTGGCTACCGCGCCATTGCCCGTGAGCGTGGCGAAAGTCAGTAAACAGCTATCCGTTCGGTTAGGCAGGGGCCCTTGGCCCTTGCCCTACGCTTGTGGCCCCGCGCATAGTTATACCCATGCATCAACCTACGAAGGGATTTCGCCGTGCGCTGGCTCAGGATCGCCATAGGTTTCACTGTCAGTCTGCTGACCTTGCTCTGCTTGCTTCCGGCCCAGGCCGCGGCACAAGGCAGTGGCTGGGCGGTATTGCTTGACGAACAGGCCGATCTGCAACTGAGCGACATCCGCTCGCCCCGCTACATCAATCAATTCAGCCCCATCGAACTGGACCGGATTACCGCCGCGCAACCGGACGGTGCGTTATGGGTGCGCTTCAGGCTGCAACCCGGCAAGCACGAGCAAGTGCTACGGGTATTCGCCCCAGACCTGGCACACCTGAACCTGTACGTGCTCGACGGCGACACCCTGGTGGAGCAGCAAGCCACCGGCACCCGCCAGCCCCAGGCCGAGCGCCCGCTGCCCAGCAGCGACTTCATGCTGCCGATGCCCCAAAGCCAGAAGCCGCTGGACGTGTACCTGCGCATGGTCTCGGAACACGAGCTGCGCCCCTACATCACCCTGGAGCCCGCCGTACTCGCCGCGGCCAACCAGAACCAGACGCTGATCTACGGGCTGCTGTTCGGCTGCCTGGTGATGCTGATCCTGCATAACCTGACCCGCTACGCTTACCATCGCTCCCGCAGCAGCCTGTGGCTCGCCGCCTGCGAAGTGTTGTTGCTGCTGAGCCTGGCGCTGCTGCTCAACCTGGTCGGGCCGTGGCTGCCGAACTGGCACGCGGTACAAACCCCTGGTGCATACCTCGCCCTGCTGCTGACGGCGCCGTGCGGGCTGATGTTTGCCTATCGCTTCTTTGCGCCCCTTGGCCCGCATCCGCTGAACAAGCTGTTGATGGCCGACATTCTGCTGATCGTTCTCAGCGGGCTGTTGCTGCTGTTCGTCAACACGCTGCCACTGAACATCATCACCTACGCCCTGGTGGCGCTGGCCGGCCTGAGCATGCTGTTCGTCTCGGCCTATCACTGGCAAAAAGGTTATCGCCCGGCGCGCCTGTTCATGGTGGCGATGGTGATTTTCAACATCGGCACGCTGATTATCCTGCCGGCCTTGCTGGGCCTGACATTGGTGGCGCCCCAAGGCTTGATCGTCACCCTGCTCGGTTTTATCTGCCTCAGCGGCCTGTTGATGAGCCTGGCCTTGGGCGAACGCCAGCGCGCCATCACCGAAGACAACTTCAGCCTCAGCCGCGACCTGGCCGCCAGCAATGCCGAAATCGCCGCCAAGGCCGAGTTCCTGGCGAAGATCAGCCACGAAATCCGCACCCCCATGAACGGCGTGCTGGGCATGACCGAGTTGCTGCTGGGAACGCCACTGTCGGTCAAGCAGCGCGACTACGTGCAAACCATCCACAGTGCGGGCAACGAATTGCTCACGTTGATCAACGAGATTCTCGACATCTCCAAGCTCGAATCCGGGCAGATCGAACTGGACGACGTGCAGTTCGACCTCAATGCGTTGATCGAAGACTGCCTGAGTATTTTCCGCGCCAAGGCCGAGCAGCAAAACGTCGAGCTGATCAGCTTTATCCAGCCCCAGGTGCCACGAGTCATCAGCGGCGACCCGACGCGCCTGCGCCAGGCGCTGTTGAGCCTGCTGGAAAACGCCCTGCAAAAGACCGATGAAGGTGAAGTGCTGATCGTCGTGGCGCTGGACGAGCGCAGCAGCAAGCCGCGTTTGCGAATTGCGGTGCAAGACAGCGGCCTGCCGATGGAGCCCGCCGAGCGCGACGCCCTGCTGCACAGCGAATTGCACAGCAAGAATTTCCTGTCTGCCACACGTTTGAGCGGCCATCTGGGCCTGGTCATTGCCCGCCAGTTGATCCTGCTGATGAACGGCGAGTTCGGCATCAAGAGTGGCAGCCAACAAGGCAGCACCCTGTGGCTGACCCTGCCACTGGACCCGGAACGTCTCGAACATCCCACCTCCGACCTCGACGGCCCGCTCAAGGGCGCGCGCGTGCTGGTGGTGGACGACAACGACACCTGCCGCAAAGTGCTGGTGCAGCAATGCACGGCCTGGGGCCTGAACGTGAGTGCCGTGCCTTCGGGCAAGGAAGCCCTGGCGCTGCTGCGCACCAAGGCGCACCTGCGGGATTACTTCGATGTGGTGCTGCTGGACCAGAACATGCCCGGCATGACCGGCATGCAACTGGCGGCGAAGATCAAGGAAGACCCGAGCCTGAACCACGACATCTTGCTGATCATGCTCACCGGCATCAGCAATGCGCCGAGCAAGATCATCGCGCGCAACTGCGGGATCAAACGCATCCTCGCCAAACCCGTGGCCGGCTACACCCTCAAGACCACCCTGGCCGACGAGTTGACCCAGCGCAGCAAGGGCACTGTGCAACCGCGCCAGGCGGCGATCAGCGCGCCGGTCCCGGTGACCGTGCCGAATGACTTCCGGATTCTGGTGGCCGAAGACAACAGCATCTCCACCAAGGTGATTCGCGGCATGCTCGGCAAGCTCAACCTGCAGCCGGACACCGCGAGCAATGGTGAAGAAGCGTTGCAAGCGATGAAAACCCAGCGGTATGACCTGGTGTTGATGGACTGTGAAATGCCGATTCTCGACGGCTTCTCCGCCACCCAGCAACTGCGGGCGTGGGAAGTCAGCAACCAGCGCATTCGTACGCCGGTGGTGGCGCTGACGGCGCACATTCTTTCGGAGCACAAAGAGCGTGCGCGCCAGGCCGGGATGGACGGGCACATGGCCAAGCCGGTGGAGTTGTCACAGTTGCGCGAGCTGGTGGAGTACTGGGTGGCACAGCGCCAACAGCGGCCAGAGCACGCGCCTACCTGACCTGAAATACGCTCTCCCTGTGGGAGCTGGCTTGCCTGCGATAGCGGTGCATCAGACACCTGATTTTTTGGCTGATACACCGTCATCGCAGGCAAGCCAGCTCCCACATTTGTTCCGTGGCGCCTGATAGACTCCCCACTCGTCCCCGCCGCGAGCCGCGCCCATGCTCCATGTGCTATTCAGCGTTTACCTGAAGATGCTGGTGCTCTACAGCCCCTTCTTCGTGCTTTCCTGCTTTATCAGCCTGACTCGTGGTTACTCCAGCAAGGAGCGGCGGCGCCTGGCCTGGAAAGTGGCCCTCGCCACCCTGGTATCAAGCGTGTTGCTCTACCTGTTCGGCCGGGTGATTTTCAGTGTGTTCGGCATCACCGTCGACGCCTTCCGCATCGGCGCCGGCAGTGTGCTGTTTATCTCCGCCCTGGGCATGGCCCAAGGCAAGTCGGCGGTGCAGACCGACAACGTGCAGCAGGACGTGACCATCGTCCCGCTGACCATCCCCCTGACCGTCGGCCCCGGCACCATCGGTGCGCTGCTGGTGATGGGCGTCAGCCAGCCGCACTGGGACGACAAGATCACCGCCATCCTCAGCATCGCCCTGGCCAGCCTTACGGTGGGCGTGGTGCTGTACCTGTCCAACCGTATCGAACGCATTCTCGGCGACCAGGGCCTGCAGATTGTCAGCCGCTTGATGGGGTTGTTTGTGTGCGCCCTGGCCGCACAAATCATCTTCACCGGGGTACGCGGTTACCTGGTGCCGTAGGTCAAATCCTGTATTGGGCGATGGCCAGGCGGACCTTGTCCCCTGCGCTGTCGCGCATCAATTGAATCGTGGCTTCGTTGACCACCGAACTGTTCAGCACCAGGCAGGTGCGGCCACTGAAGGCTTCAACGGACGCGCTGTCCCACTCCAGAAACGGCATGCCCCACTGCTTGCTGACGCCGTGGGAGCTGTAAGTCACCAGCACCATCGACACTTCCCCCGCCGTTTCCGAACAGGATGCCAAGCCGAAATCGCCGCCCTCACGGGTCGTGGTATTTCGTTTGAATAACTCAAATGAGGCCGGGAGCTGTTTCAAGGCTTCGATAGCCTCCCCCACCCGCTTGGGCAGTACACTGATCAATGGCCCCGACAGGAACGTCGAGGCCACGGTGGCCGCCACCAGGTTCAGCGCCGCCAGCTGCACCGACAATCCTTTGCGGGTCGTGTATACCCGCTCGAAACTGCTCCTGACCGGCATCCAGCCCAGGCTGCTCATCACCTTGATGAATTCGTTGTACCAGGCCTCCGTTCCCCGGGCGATCCGCAACACATCACTGACGTAGCTGCTCGCCAGCAAATAGCTTTTGCGGGTGTACTCCTTGTTGAGGCTCGTCATGCCTTCCACAAACGACATGACACTGTTGTTCACCACTGCCGCGTTCAGCTCATCATCACCGTCGAGCTTCTCCGGCGCGCGCAACCCCGACGCCAGGCCGGGCGCGCCCGGAAGCCGGTAGGCGGCAATCAGCTTCCTCCTTTTTGCGCTGTTGATCCGTCTGTTATTTCGCTCCATAGCCATTTCTCCATAACCCCCAACATGGGGCTTAACGCCAACACTAGTCGACTTGCCGGGGATTTTGAGCTGCTGGAAATTGACCACGGGACGCGCCGCGACCCGCCGGAAAAATCACTGCAGAGGGCACAGATGAGTAAACGCTGGGGATGAGGCGACGGCGCACAAAGACGCCGTGCTTTTCTTCAAACCGTAGAGAAAGGTATGACGTGAGTCGATGCAAAAAAACCTCGGCAAGCAGACCTTTCCGGCATCAATGACTGACGTTTCAAGGCGGCCCCATGGCGAGGCCGCCGTCGTTTTCAGGAGACCGGTTTCTCGCCATACCAACGTGGCGTATACACCCACTCGCCACCACCCGCCCGCGCAAAGACACAGGTGGTGGACGATCCGATCAGCACCATGGTGCGCATGTCCACCTGCTCCGGGGTCAGTTGCCCCAGGGTGGTGACTCGCAGGGTCTGGCCCGGTCGACCGATATCGCGCCCCAACACCACCGGCGTCTCGGCCGTGCGGTGCTGCGCGACGATCTCCAGGGCGCGCCCCAACTGCCAGGGCCGAGCACGGGAAATCGGGTTGTAGAACGCCAGCGCCAGGTCGGCCTGGGAAGCCAGGTCCAGGCGCTTCTCGATGATCGACCAGGGCTTGAGGTTGTCCGACAGCGACATCACGCAGAAGTCATGCCCCAGCGGCGCCCCCGCCTGCGCCGCCGTGGCGAGGGATGCCGACACACCCGGCAGGATTTCCAGGTCGACCTGATGCCAGGCCGGGTCGCTGGACTCATGCAGGGCCTCGATCACCGCAGCCGCCATGGCGAATACGCCTGGGTCACCCGAAGACACCACCACCACCGAACGCCCCTGCGCCGCCAGCTCAAAGGCATGACGGGCGCGCTGCATCTCTTCGCGGTTGTCGGTGCAATGCTGGATTTGATCCGGGCGGAACGGCCCCGCCATGCGCACATAGGTTTCGTAACCCAGCACGTCGGTGCAGCGGGCCAGTTCAGCCTTCACCGCTGGCACCATCAGTTCCGCAGCGCCGGGGCCCAAACCGATGACCGCCAGGCGGCCGCGGGGGCGACCGATCAGGGACAGGTCCAGCGGTGCATCGGCCACCGTAATGGCGATGTCCGTTTGGGTCGGCAAACCGGCGAAGCGCAACGGTACGCCCAACTCGATTGAAGCCTCATGCAGCGACGAATCGGCCATCTCGGTTTCAGCCGCCAGCAGACACGCCAGGGACTGCACGGCGAGCCCTGCATCCTGCAACGCCGCACGAATGCGCGCGGCCAGTTGCGGCCCCGGCTGGCAGGTGACCAACACGTTCTTCGGATAAATCAGTAGCTCATTAGCCGCAGGCGTACGCTCGGCACTGCTGACGTGAATCGCCAGACGCGCCTGCTGGTCCTGGGGCAAGTTGGCCTGATCCAGCCACGGCGCCGCGCCTTCAATGCGGACCGATTCCCCCGCCAGCAAATCGGAAACAAAGCGTTTGCCCAGTTCCAGATCGCCGAGCTGATAACCGCTGGGCGGGTTGAGCAAGCAGGTGCCGAAACGCAGTTCGCCACTGGTGGTGATCGCGGCGGCCACGCCCAAGGCCGCGGCGATTTCCCGCGCCATTACGTTCACGCCCCCCAGGCCACCGAGCAGCGGCACTACGGCGCTGCCGTCTTCGGCAACTGCCAGCACCGCAGGCTCGACGCCCTTCTCCAACAGCAGCGGCGCCAGGGTGCGGATCACAATTCCGGCGGCGCACAGGGCGATGATCGGCGTGCCCTGTTGATACAACTGGCGCACGGTGACACCGAATTCGTTATAGGCCTGATCCGCACCTTCAACCCGTCCGGCCAGGCCGTGGATCAGTGCGGCGGGATACACCTGCTGGATAGCCCGGGCAGTGGCGAGGCTGCCCTGCCCCAGAATGACAATCGCGGGAGCCGTCATCAGCCTTGCCACCTTTCACCGGGAACGATGATCAGCGAGAAATACGGCGAAGACGTTGGATCGACCTGGTCCAGGGCGACGATTTTCTGATTGGCCATGGTCGCGCGCTCGACGTACAACGCCCGGCTCGCCAGCCCCAGCTCTTCCAATACCTGACGCACCTTGGTGAAGTTGCGGCCCAGCTTCATGATCACCGCCGCGTCGGCATCCGCCAGGCGACGCTTGAGTTCGTCATGGGGCAACACGCCGGAGAGCACCGACAGGCTCTGGTTGCGATACACCAACGGCGCCCCCAGCACGGACGCGCCGCCGAGCATCGAGCACACACCCGGGATCACCTGAGCGTCGTAGCGCTCGGCCAGGCGGTCATGCAAATACATGTAGGAGCCGTAGAAGAACGGGTCACCTTCGCAAATCACCGCCACATCGCGCCCGGCATCCAGGTGTGCGGCAACGTCGACACTGGCGGTGTCGTAGAAATCACTGATCACTTGCTCGTAGGACAGCGGCGCGGGCAACACTTCAGTGGTCACCGGGTACACCAGCGGCATCAGGGTTTGCTGCGGCACCAAATGGTCTTCGATGATGCCGAACGCGTTGCCTTTCTTGCCCTTGGCCACGAAGTACGCCACCACCGGCGATTCCCGCAGCAGGCGCAGGGCTTTCAGGGTGATCAGTTCCGGGTCACCGGGGCCTACGCCCAGGCCAATCAAACGTCCGCGTGCCGGCATTATTCGACCTCCGTGGCCAAGGCGTTGACCGCGGCGGCGGCCATCGCACTGCCGCCCAGGCGGCCCTGCATGATCACGAACGGTACGCCGCGGCTGTCTGCCGCCAGCATCGCCTTGGATTCGGCGGCGCCGACAAAGCCCACCGGAAAACCGAGAATCAGCGCGGGTTTTGGCGCCCCGGCGTCGAGCATTTCCAGCAGGTAGAACAGCGCTGTCGGCGCATTGCCGATCACCACCACGCTGCCTTCCAGGTGCGGGCGCCACAGCTCCAGGGCGGCGGCGGAACGGGTGTTGCCCAGCTCGCGGGCCAACGCCGGCACGCTGTCATCGCGCAGGGTGCAGATCACCTGATTGTTGGCCGGCAGGCGCGTACGGGTCACGCCTTCGGAAACCATCCGCGCATCACACAGGATCGGCGCGCCGACGGCCAGGGCTTCGCGCCCGGCCCTGCCGGCACCTTCGGAAAATTGCAGGCCGTCGATGGCGTCGACCATGCCGCAGGCATGAATCACCCGCACGGCGAGTTTTTCCAGGTCGGCAGGAATGCGATCCAGCTTGGCTTCTGCGCGAATGATCGCGAAGGAGTTGCGATAGATCTCCTGACCGTCGCGGATGTAATCAATCATCGGTGTTGCTCCGTGGGTGGGCGCGCAACAAGGCGCCCGCCGCTTCAATGGAAAGAGTGCGCGCGTGCAGGCGGCCAAAACCGGGCTGGCCTGCGTCGCGGAAATAGAGGTCGTAGTGGCCGGGGCTTACCGCCAGCAAGGTGACGGGCGCGGTGTGTGCGGCGGCGCAGGAACGTGGGCAGCCGGACAGGTGCACGCTGTGGCCGGGCGCGAGCGTTGCCAATTGCAGGGCGTCGGTCTTGGTGTCGGCCAGGCCTTTGGCGCATCCGCTGGAGCCGGTGCAGGCGATCAGGCGCGCCAGGGGCTGGTCCACCGAGCACAAAAAGCCAAGCCGTTCGAGGCGTTCAATGACAGCCGCCGCGTCACGGATATTGGGCAGCAGCAGGCCCTGCCATGGCGTGACACGCAGGGTAGCGTCGCCATGGTCGACGGCCAGCTGCGCGGCGCCCCTGAGCATCGCCGAATCCAGGCGGCCCAAGGGGGCGACGGCAGCGACGTAGACTCGATTTTTTTGCCGCTGTGGATAACTTCCCAGGTGCAGCGGCGCGGGGTTGGAATGGCGTGAAAAGCCGTCAACCGGCTGCAACGGCAGGTTTAGCCGCCCGAGAACGTTATCCACAGCCGTTTCAGCCAGCAGGTGGCGCATGCGGGTTTGATCGGGCCGGGCCAGTTCAAGGAACCGCTCCAGAACCGCCACCACCAGTGCATGCCCTTGCGCCAAAGGCACGGCGGCCAATGGCGCGTCCTGCGCCGGGCAGCCTGCCAGGCCGAATGCCAACAGCGTCTGGCCATTGGCGTCGAACGCCGACAGCCACAGGTCGTGATGATGCTCGAGCATCGCCAGGGCTTCACCGCCGTCCAGTTGCACGGCGAACTTGGCTGACAGCTCATGGAATCGCGGGTGGGTTTCCAGGGTGGCGAGGATTTCGTCGGCCAGCGGCCGTGTGTCGAACAGCATCTCGCGGTCGATGCCGGCGCTGGGGCTGAGCATCAGGTTGCGCACATCGTCACCGGCGGCGCTTCTGGGCCCAAGGTCAGCGGCCAGCAAGGCGGCGATCAATGCGTCCTGTTCGGCACCTATCCCGCGAATCTGCAGGTTGGCGCGGTTGGTCGCCTCGATTACCCCGCCGGCATGGGCATGGGCCGCATCAGCCACGGCAAAGGCCTGCTCGGCGCGGATCGAACCACCGGCCAGCTTGATCCGGCAAATCCCGCCATCCAGCGCCTGGACAATACGCAGCAACCCCGGACAGGCCGAGGGGCGCAAGGTATTGGACGGTGGTATTGGTTTCACAGGGCTACCGGTTCACGGGTAAAGGCGCGGTATTATGCCTGCTTTGTCCGGCGGCATGAAAAGCCTGCCCGTCGGATGTCGTTCAAGGAATTCATATGTCGCCCTGGCTGACGGTAGTAGGCATCGGTGAAGACGGCTTCAAGGGCCTGGGCAGAAACGCCCGGCATGCCCTGCTGCGCGCCTCGCGCATTGTTGGCGGCCAGCGCCAGCTGGACTTGTTGCCGGTATGTATCCGTGGCGAACGCCAGCTGTGGCCGAGCCCGTTTTCCCTGGAACCGGTGCTGGCCAGGCGCGGTGAAGCGGTGTGCGTGCTGGCCAGCGGCGATCCGATGTTCTATGGCGTAGGCGCGAGCCTGGCGCGGCAGGTGCCCGCCGATGAGCTGCTGATTCTGCCGGCGCCTTCGTCGGTGTCATTGGCGGCGGCGCGTTTGGGCTGGCCGCTGCAGGACGTGGTGACGCTGTCGGTGGTTGCCCGGCCATTGGCGGCGCTGAATGCGCACCTGGCCAGCGGCGTGCGCATGCTGGTGCTGAGCAATGACGGCCAGAGCCCGGCGGCGATGGCGGCGCAGTTGGCTGAGCGTGGCTTTGGCGCAAGTCGCCTGAGGGTGTTTGAACACCTCGGTGGACCGGATGAGCGGCACCTCGACGGCATCGCCCGGGATTGGCCAGGTGAACCGATTGCGGCATTGAACCTGGTGGCCATCGACTGCGTCGCCGACGCCAACACAGCCCGCCTGTCACGCCTGGCGGGGCTGCCGGACTCGGCCTTCAAGCACGATGGCCAACTGACCAAACGTGACGTGCGCGCCATGACCCTCGCCCGCCTCGCGCCGATGCCCGGCGAACTGCTGTGGGACGTCGGCGCGGGCAGCGGCTCCATCGGGATCGAATGGATGCGTGCCCACCCCAGTTGCCGAGCGCTGGCCATCGAAGCCGATGAAGGCCGGCAACTGTTGATCGAACACAACCGCGACGCCCTTGGCGTCCCCGGCCTGCTACTGATTCGCGGCACGGCGCCCCATGCACTGAACGGGCTGGAAGCGCCCGACGCTATCTTCATCGGCGGCGGCGTCACCCGCGACGGCGTGCTCGACACCTGTTGGCAACAACTGCGCCCCGGCGGTCGGCTGGTGGCCAACGCCGTGACCCTGCAAAGTGAAATGACCCTGATGGCCTGGCGCGAACAACACGGCGGCGAACTGACCCGCATTCATGTAGCCCAGGCCCAGCCGCTGGGGGACTTTGATACCTGGCGCCAGGCGCTGCCGATCACTCTGCTGGAAGTGATCAAGCCGCTATGAAACGCATCCTGCTGCTGGGCGGCGTGACGGAAGCCCTGGCCATTGCCCGCACACTGGGGCCGGAGCATATCTACAGCCTGGCCGGTGTTGGTCGGGTGCCGACCGACCTTACTTGTGAAGTGCGCGTCGGCGGCTATGGCGGCGCTGAGGGCCTGGCGCAGTTTATTCGCGACGAAGGCATCGAACGGGTGGTGGACGCGACTCATCCGTATGCCGCGCAGATCAGCGCCAACGCGGCCCGCGCCGCGGGTAGGTGCGGCATTCCCTGCTGGGCCCTGCGCCGCCCGGCGTGGCAGCCACAGGCCGGTGATGACTGGCGCGAGGTCAGTGACTGGGCGGAGTTGATCGAAGCCCTGAAACCCTTCAAGCGGCCGCTGTTCACCCTGGGGCGCGAACCGTTGCAGCACCTCGACGAAATCCCCGCCGAGCAGTTCTGGACGCTGCGCGCGCTGGACGTATACCCGGGCAATGAACGTTGCGAAGTGATCGGTGCCCGTGGGCCGTTTTTGATCGAGGATGAGCGGGCGTTGTTTGAGCGCCGGCAGATTGATGTACTGATCAGCAAGAACAGCGGCAGCAGCGCCACGGAGCCAAAGCTGGAAGTGGCGCGGGAACGTGGGGTGCCGGTGCTGGTGTTGAAGCGGCCGGTGTTGCCGGAGGTGGACCGGGAGTTCACGACCGTCAACTCGGTACTACAAGCCTTACAGTCGTTATGACCTGACACGAACAAATGCCAAGTCGCAACTCAGCCGGTTGGCCGAGGCCAGTGCATCAATGAGGTTGACCAACAGGTCTTCGGTGCGGATTCCATCGGCTACAGGCACTGACTGAAACGGGCGTCCTCAGGACGCCCGTTTTGCTTTTAAGCTTGAGGCTTGAAGCCAGCGGCTGTTTTCTCTATCACCTCCCAATCAATTACCGGCTTATGCGCTCGTGACAGCAGGGTGTAGACCGACGGCAACACGAACAGCGTAAACAAGGTGCCCACCAGCATCCCGATAACGATCACAAGCCCCAGGCCAAATCGGCTGCTGGCGCCGGCGCCGGACGAGAACAGCATCGGTACCAGGCCAACCACCATCGCGGCGGTGGTCATCAGGATCGGGCGTAGACGAATTCGCGCTGCGCGGATGATCGCCTGGGCCGGCGTGCAGCGGTATAGCGGCTGTAACTCGTTGGCGAACTCGACCATCAAGATCCCGTGTTTGCTGATCAGTCCGATCAGCGTCACCAAGCCAATCTGCGTGTAGATGTTGATCGTGGCCAAACCCAGGGCCAGCGGGATCAACGCGCCGCAGATCGACAGCGGCACCGTGATCAGGATGATCAGTGGATCGGTCAGGCTTTCATACTGCGCGGCCAGCACCATGTAGATCACGATCAGCGCAAACAGGAACGTCAGCATCAACGCATTGCCTTCGTGAATGAACTGGCGCGAATCGGCCTGCCAGTCATGGCTGAAGCTGGCCGGCAGCTGCTGGCTGTGCGCCTGCAAAAACGCCACCGCCTGACCCAGGCTGACCCCCGGCGCCGGGATGCCCTGGAAGGTCGCGCTGTTCTGCTGATTGAACTGCTTGAGCTTGTTGGGCTCGATCACGCTGTGCAGGCTGACCACGGTCGACAGCGGCACCTGCTGGCCGGCGTCGGTATCGAGGTAGAAGGCATTCAGGTCCTGGGGCGTGAGGCGGCGCGACGCCTGGCTCTGGGGGATCACATCATATGAACGGCCCTGCAAGGCGAAGCGGTTGGTGTAATTTTCGCCGATCAACACCGCCAGGGTGCTGCCGATGTCCTGCATGCGAATCCCCAGGCTGTTGGCCTTGCTGCGGTCGATGCGCACCTGGGTCACCGGGTTGTTGAAGGCCAGGTCACTATCGACCACCGCAAACAGGCCGCTGGCCCGCGCCTGGGTCTTCAGCTCTTCCATGGCCTGGTACAACGAGCGGTAGTCCTCGGTGCTGCGCATCACCAGTTGTACCGGCAAACCGCCGGTCGAAGCGGGCAGTGGCGGCAACTGGAACACAAAGATCGAGTTGCCCTCCACCGCATCCACGCTCTGTTGCAGTTCGGCCTGGATACTCGCGGCGCTGCGTGAACGTTGCGACCACTCGCTGAAGTTGACGCCGGCGAAGCTGGCCGCCACCCCGTCGTTGCCATTGATGATCCAGGTACTGACGGTCTCCGGCAGTTGGCCGAGAATCTCGCTCAACTGATAGGCGTAGCGCTCCACGTAATCGAGGTTGGCGTGTTGCGGTGACTTGATCGCCAGCAGCAGGTTGCCCTGGTCCTCATTCGGCGCCAGTTCCTTGCTGGCCTGCCCGTACAGCCAGGGCAGGCTGATCAGCACCAGTGCGCCCAGCAGCAGGATCAGCCCTCGCCTGCGCAACGAGCCGAGCAGCGCGCGCTGGTAGAGGCGCGCCAGACGCTGGAAGAAGCGCTCGGCCAGGCGGCTCATGCGCCCTTCGTGTTCCTGGCTGGGCAGCAGCTTGGCGCACATCACCGGGGTCAGGGTCAGGGCGATGACCCCGGAGACCAGCACCGCGCCGGCCAGGGTCAGGGCGAACTCCTTGAACAACGCGCCGGTCAGGCCGTTCATCAGTCCGATGGGCATATAGACGGCGGCCAGGGTGATGGTCATGGCGATCACCGGCGAAGCCATTTCCCGTGCGCCGAACAGCGCGGCTTGCAGGGCCGTGCGGCCTTCCTTGAGGTGACGGTGGATGTTCTCCATCACCACGATGGCGTCATCCACCACCAGGCCGATGGCCAGCACCATCGCCAGCAGCGTCAGCAGGTTGATGCTGAACCCGAACAACGTCATCAGCCCCAAAGCGCCGAGCATCGACAGCGGGATGCTGACGATGGGGATGATCACGCTGCGCACCGAGCCCAGGCACAGGTAGATGATCACCACCACGATCAGGATCGCTTCGATGAGGGTCTCGATCACTTCGATGATCGACGCCTCGATAAAGTGCGCGGTCTCAAACGCCAGCGCCACCTTGACTCCCGGCGGCAAGGTTTTCTCGATGGCCGGCAGCAGGCGCTTGATATCGGCGACGATCAGCAGCGGGTTGCCCTTGGGCGTTGCATACAGCCCCAGGTGTACCGCCGGCTTGGCATCCATCAGGGCACTGGTTTCATAGGCCGCCGAGCCGAGCTCGACGGTGGCGATATCGCGCAGGCGCAGCAGGTGGTCACCATTGTTGCTGATGACCATGTTGCGAAATTCATCCAGGCTGCTCAGGTCGGTATTGACCTGGATCGAGGAGACCACGTACTGGCCCTTGATCTGCCCCGGTGCTGCCTGGAAGTTATTGTCGCGGATGGCCTGTTCGACCTGAGCCGCGCTGATGCCGTGGCCTGCCATGCGCTGCGGATCGAGCCACAGGCGCATCGCGAGGCGCTGGCCGCCGAAGGTCTCGACCTTGGCCACACCCTCGATGGTGGAAAACAGCGGCTGCACCACGCGACTGAGGTAATCGCTCAAGGCCGAAGCGCTGAGCGAATCACTGGAAAACCCCACATAGGCCACGGCCGTTGCGTCGCCGGCGGAGCGCTCGATCACCGGGTCGTAGGCCTGTTCCGGCAGGCGATATTTGACTTGGTTGACCTTGGCAATCACATCGCTCAGGGCCTTGGCCGAATCCTGATTAAGGGCCATGCGCAAGGTGATCTGGCTGCGTCCCTGCACCGAGGTCGAGCTGACGTAGTCCACGCCTTCCACCGAGGCCAGGGACTGGTTGATCGGCTGGGTCACAAAGCCTTGCATCAGCTCGGCGGGGGCGCCGGGATAGTCAGTGGTGACGCTGATCACCGAGCTTTCCAGCAGCGGGTACTGGCGCACGGGCAGGTCGAGGTAAGCCTTGAGGCCGGCCAGCACGATCAGCAGGCTGACCACAAGCGCCAGCACCGGGCGGCGCACAAAGAGGTCGGTGAATTTCACGGTTGCTCTCCGGACATGCTCAGCCGTGGGGGCGTGTTGGCGTCGTTCAACACCGTGCGCTCAAGGGGTTCGATGGCGGCGCCGTCGCTGAGCTTGATCTGCCCGGAAATCACCACCTGTTCACCCGGATTCAACCCCGAGTCGATCACTACCCGGCCCTCCCGGCGTTCGCCGGTCTTGACCAGCACGCGCCGTGCAATAGGCGGGGTGTTGGCGTCTGGCGAGGGTTGCACCACAAACACATCTTCACCATAGGCGTTATAGGTGATCGCGGTTTCCGGCACGGTCAGGGTATTGCTCGGCAGCGGCTGGGGCAGGCGCACTTTGGCGAACATGCGCGGCAAGGCGCCGGGCGTCGGCGCTTGCAGCAGCGCCTGGACACTCAAGGTGCGCGCGCGATCGAGGAACGGGTCGATGCTGCTGATGCGCGCGGTGTAGCGTTGCCCCGGCAGGGCATCGAGCTGCACGTTCACGCGGTTGCCGACCTTGAGTTGCGCCAACGCTTGTTCCGGCACGCTGAAATTGACGTACAGGCCTTGGTCGCCCACCAGGTTGATCAGGCTGTCGCCCGGATTGACGTACTGCCCCAAGTGCACCTTGCGAATCCCCAAGGTGCCGGCGAAAGGGGCGCGGATGGTCAGTTGATCAATCTGCGCCTTGAGTTCCTGCAGGGCTCCTTGAGCCGTGGTGTACTCGGTCTGGGCATTGTCGAAGGCTTCGTGGGAGATGGCGTTGACCTTGACCAGGCTGCGCGAACGTTCCAGCTTGACCTTGGCGTTTTCCAGCTCGCTTTGCAGGCGCATCAGGCTGCCGCGCTGTGGCGCGTCGTTGAGCTTGACCAGCACTTGGTCCCGCTCGACACGCTGGCCGGATTCCACCGGCAATTGCACCACGCGCCCGCCGACTTCGGCGGGCACGCTCACCTGATGCACCGCCTCCAGTTCGCCAATGGCCTCCAGGTAGCGGGTGAACGGTGCATCGCTGACTGGCGCAATCGCGACTTTTATCGGCGCCGGGGCGTAGGAGGCAACGGCCGGATGGCTCCAGCGCCATAAGCCCCAGGCCAGGGCGAGCAACAGGAGCGCGGCGATCAGCAATGCCACGGTGGTTCGGGAAACGGCACGTCCCGGAGTGCTGACGTGAGGCATAAGCTTCATTCCTTGAAGAGCAATCAGTAAATGGGCCAACAGCCCGGTGTCAGCAGTTCGACGAGGTTCGCATCCGGGTCACGGAAGTAAACGCTCGATCCGCCCTTGGGCCAATGCGTACGCCCTTCGATGGCGATATCGGCCGCGCCCAGGCGCGTCTCCCAGGTCGGCAGGTCTTCGGCATCGATGGCAAAGCAGATATGAATACGCCCGCTGGCGTCGTGGGGTGGGATCTCGCCGCCGCTCAAATACTTGGTCTGCACGGAGGCGCCCCGTTTGAACAGCAAGAGAGTATTCTGTTGGCCAACGTTGAACGCGACGAGCACGCTGCTCTCAACCATCACTTCCAGTTGCAGGTGCTGGCTGTAAAACGCTTTGGCGCGTTCAAGGTCATCCACGTACAGCGCGGTCTCAATAATTCGTTTGATTTGAGGCATGTTTTGCTCCTTTTTAAAGGGTTGCTCCCTGAAATGGAATTCATCGCATGGTCACGGTCTTACTGCGCAACATCGATTTGAATCTGTTGGTGGTACTCCATGCACTGCTGACCGAAAAACACGTCACCCGCACGGGGGAGCGGCTGAATTTGAGCCAGCCGGCCATCAGTCATTCCCTGAGTAAGTTGCGAGTGCTGCTGGACGATCCGATCCTGATCCGCAAGGGCAATGAGGTGATGCTTAGCGCCCTGGCGCAAAACATCCAGGACCCGCTGCGCGAGATTCTCAGCCAGATTGAAACGCTGTTCGGCAAGTCCATCGACTTCGACGCGGCCCGTTCTCAACGCACCTTCCAGTTGGCGATGTCGGATTATGGCGCGGCGATTATCCTGCCCAAATTGCTGGTGCGACTGCGTCGAGAGGCGCCGAACACCACCCTGGTGGTGACCCAGGGCAGCCGGCACGGGATGTTTGAGCAAGTGGCGCAGGGCAAGATCGACCTGGCCCTGGGGGTGTTCCCCAGCCTGACGCCCGATGTGTCGATGGAAGTGTTGTTCGAGGAAAGTTTTTCCTGCCTGCTCGACCGACGGACCTTGTCCAAGGAAGGCATGCTGGACCTGGAGAGCTACCTGGAGCGCCCGCATATCCAGGTGTCCATGGACGGTGGCGCCAATGGCGAAGTCGACAGCGTGTTGCGCGCCGAGGGCTTGCGCCGTCGTATCGCCGTGAGCGTGCCGCACTGGCGCACCGCGCCAGGCTTGTTGCACAACACTGACCTGATCCTCACCGTCGCGACGCGAACCCTGGAGGACACTCTGCTTAACCCGGACCTGGTGCAATTGCCGCCACCGTTCAGCATTCCGCGCTTTCCGTTTGTGCAGATCTGGCACCAGCGTTTCTGTGACGATCCGGCACATGCGTGGTTGCGCGATCAAGTCAAGCAAGTGGTGGCTCATACCGTACTGGTCGATTGATCGGGGCGCAGGCGTAAACGCAGGTCTTGCCCCAGTTGGGCGGCGGCATAGCGCCAGGCCAGTGGCGAGACCGGGTTTTCCGCGCGTTCAGCCAACTGTTCGATGGACTCTTCCGAGACCTGGCGCCAGGCGGCCAGGGGCAGCTTCAGGTTAAGCGCGTCTTGGAAGTGCTCAGGCAGGCCCATCAAAAAGCGGTCGGTCATCTCGTCGGTCAAGGGGCCGTCGAACACCGGCCAATGGTTGAAACCCTTGGAAGTCATAACGCTGGTTTCCTGCTGCGGTAAAGAAAAGGCACGCGCACCCAGGTGCCGCGTGCCCGGCTTTCATAGGGTGCAGATCAGCCCGGTTAGCAGGCAGTTGCGCTCGAAATCATCCCAATAGCCTTTAGGGTGCTTGGCCCGTTCGGCTTCGCAGGTTTGTTTTCAAGTGCGCGTAGTAATAAGAAAACCTCCAATGACGACGATTACGCCGACCAGTTTATTAATATTAAGAGACTGCTTGGGAAAGCCGATCAGGCCAAAGTAGTCAATCGCGATTGAAACGATAAGCTGGCCGACCAATACCGCCATGATGAAGTTCAGCGCACCGAGCCGGGGGGCCATCAATAAGGCGACGGTGATGTAAAACACACCTGCGACACCGCCCATCCAAATCCACCACGGACCTTCTTGTACCGCCGACAAGTTCGGACGGGGCGCTTTGACAACAATGATGACAACGATGAGGACGACCAGACTGACCAACAAGGAAACTGCGGTTGCCCACAAAGGGTGGCCCAGGAGACTGCCTAATTTTGCGTTAGTCCCGGCTTGCAAGGGCACTGCGAAGCCGGCGAATAAGCTGAGCAGGACAAACATCAGTAAGGTCATGGAGTGCACTTTCCTTTTTTTTGAAGTTTTACGGTGATCGGTTTGTCGGCGCCAATTCTTTGTTTTGATGAGTTGTATTCGTCGCACTGATCAGCCGGAAATTTCCGTGGACGGCCTCCACATTCGAATCGGGCCCATTTGAAAAAAATGGAAATCCCTGATTCCCGTCTATCCTGAAACCCAGCACTGCGACACCAAACCACACCGCTCCTTTTTACTTATCCCCCCCGATCAGGCTAAATACCCACCTGATCGCTTAACCCTACGGATTGTCCGCCATGGCCCGTCAACGCTTTGCATTTGCCTGGATCGCCTGCTTTGCAGTGCTGTTCAATGCGTTTGCCATGCCGATGGCCGGGGCGATGCAGCGTTCGGACAATGCCCTCGACCAACTGCTCTGGGGCAGTTTCTGCTCCTCCAATGCCAACAAGCTGACGGCGATTGCCCTGGGCAAGCTGGAGATTCCGGCGCCGCAGCAGGACGATCACTCCACCATGCAGCATTGCTGGTGCTGCTCGGGCTCGGCGCCATTAGTGGCGTTGCCGGGGCACTCACCAACACTGTATTTCGCACGATTCGACGCGGTGCAAGACCTGCCACCGCCGTCATTGCAATCCCCTACCCCGCGCCAGCAATGGCCAAGCCTTAACCCCCGCGCCTCTCCAACGGTCTGATTTCTTCGCAAGTGAACTGCGTTTAGAACCGTTCTGGAGAACTGCCATGCTCAAATCTTCCCTGCTTCTGGCTGCGTTGTTGCTGCCGGTGTGTGCTGCTGCCAATGCCGAAGACTTCAAGGTCGGCGAACTGGTGGTCAGCGAACCCTGGTCCCAGGAACTGCCGCCCAACGCGCCGACCGTCGCGGCGTATTTCGTGATTCATAACCAGGGCGAAAACGCTGACCGGCTGCTCAGCGTCGACACGCCCGTGGCCGCCAAGGCCGAGCTGCATGAGCATGTGATGCAGGGCGACCTGATGAAGATGCAGCAGGTGCCCAGCGTCGCGGTGCCGGCCAAAGGCGACCTGACGTTCGCCCCCATGGCCTACCACGTGATGCTGCTGGACCTGAAGGACCGCAGCGCATTGCGTGACGGCCAGCATTTCCCGCTGACCCTGAATTTTGAAAAGGCCGGGCCGGTGAAGGTGCAAGTGTCGGTGCAGAAGCAACCGCCCATGGCCGGCCACGAGCACATGCACGCCCAATAGATAACGCTTGATGGGCGCCCCACGCGCCAGGTTGTCGCCACACCGCCGTAAGCCTGTGAGCCTTATGCGCGGCAGCTGGATCAGCCTGTTCGCCATGCTGATGATCTTTATCGGTCCGCTGATTTCCCAAGCGATGCCGATGGATCATCACGCCGGTATGTCCATGGAAATGTCCATGGACGGCCCGAGCTGCCATGGCGACGCATCGCCTGCGACCGACCACAACAAGGCCCCCGACGAACACCACGTGCTCTGGGAAAAGTGCGGCTATTGCAGCCTGCTTTTCAGTTGCCCGGCGCTGCCGGTCAGCGTGTCGTTTGTCACCCTTGGCAGCCCGCCACCCGCCAATGCCCTCATCCCCGCCCCACGACTGGGGCATGCCCGGCAAACCGTGTTCCCCGGTGCCCGCAGCCGCGCCCCACCCATCATCGCGTAAGCACTTCACACCGTTACTTCACCCCGGCCGACTTTAGACAGACAGCCGCAGGCTGCTGGCCGTGTTGTTTACGAATGATTGATGGAATTTTTCATGTCCAGGTTTTCTGCTGACACCCGTTTGGGATGTACTCCCGTGTTCGCTGTTCTGTGTGGCGCGCTGCTGGTTCCACAGGTCCACGCCGACGAGCACGCCGACCACAATGAACTGAGCCCGACGGTGATCACCGCGATCGCCCCCAGCTCCCCGCTGACCGTCGTCACTGACCCGAAAGACCCGCGCCAACCGGTGCCCGCCAGCGATGGCGGCGACTACCTCAAGACCATCCCCGGCTTCGCCCTGGTGCGCAACGGCGGCACCAACGGTGACCCGGTGCTGCGGGGCATGTTCGGCTCACGCCTGAACATCCTCACCAACGGCAGCATGATGCTCGGCGCCTGCCCCGGCCGGATGGATGCGCCCACCTCCTATATCTCGCCGGAAACCTACGACAAGCTGACGGTCATCAAAGGCCCGCAAACCGTGCTCTGGGGGCCGGGTGCTTCGGCGGGCACGGTCCTGTTCGAACGCGAGCCCGAGCAGTTCGGCGAGCTGGGCACGCGGGTCAACGCCAGCATCCTGGCGGGCTCCAACGGGCGCTTCGATAAAGTTGTCGATGCGGCAGCCGGCGGGCCGCTGGGGTATGTGCGGGTGATCGGCAACCAGGCCCACGCCGACGACTACAAGGACGGCAACAACGACACCGTTGCCTCGCGCTACGACAAGTGGAACGGCGACGTGGCCGTGGGCTGGACCCCGGACGCGGACACCTTGCTGGAACTCACCGCTGGCCGTGGCGATGGCGAAGCCCGCTACGCCGGGCGTGGCATGGATGGCTCGCAGTTTTTGCGCGAGAGCCTCGGATTGCGCTTCGAGAAATCGAATATCGGCGAGGTGCTGGATAAGGTCGAAGCGCAGGTCTACTACAACTACGCCGACCATGTGATGGACAACTACACCCTGCGCGTCCCCTCAGGCACCGGGATGATGGCCGGGCCCATGGCGGCCAACGTCGACCGCCGCACCCTCGGCGCCCGCATCAAGGCCACCTGGCGCTGGGCCGATGTGCAGTTGATCAGCGGCCTTGATGCACAAACCAACGAACACCGCGAACGCAGCGCCATGGGTGTCGACACCTACAAGGACCTGCCCCGCAGCAAGGATGCCAACTTCCACAACTACGGGGTGTTCGGCGAACTGACCTGGTACGCCGCCGACCGCGACCGCCTGATCACCGGCGCCCGCGTCGACCGCGCCTCGGCCAAGGATTTCCGGCAAACCATCAGCTCCGGGATGATGAGCAGCCCCAACCCCACCGCCGGTAAAACCCGCGCCGATACGCTGCCGTCCGGCTTTGTGCGCTACGAGCACGATCTGGCGGACAGCCCTACCACCCTGTACGCAGGGCTTGGGCATTCGGAGCGTTTCCCTGATTACTGGGAGCTGTTTTCTCCCGACACTGGGTCGGTCGGTTCCGTGAATGCCTTCGACGGGGTGAAGCCTGAAAAAACCACCCAGCTGGATTTTGGCCTGCAATACAAATCCGCCGATCTCGACGCCTGGGCCTCGGGCTACGTCGGCCAGGTGCGCGATTTCATCCTGTTCGACTACCAGCCGGGAATGATGGGCACCACCTCCCAGGCGCGCAATGTGGACGCGCGAATCATGGGCGGTGAACTGGGCGCAGCCTACAAGCTGACCGCCAACTGGAAAGCCGACGCCACCTTCGCCTACGCCTGGGGCAAGAACAGCAGCGACGGCAAGCCGCTGCCGCAGATCCCGCCGCTGGATGCGCGCTTCGGGCTCACCTACAGCCAGGACGACTGGAGCGCCGGCGCCTTGTGGCGGGTGGTCGCGGCGCAAAACCGCATCGACCAGAACAAGGGCAACGTGGTGGGCAAGGACTTCGACAAGAGCTCGGGCTTTGGTGTGTTCTCGCTGAACGCAGCGTATCGCATCAACAAAAACTTCAAGGTCAGCACCGGCGTCGACAACCTGTTCGGCAAGGCGTACGCCGAACACCTGAACCTGGCCGGCAACGCCGGGTTCGGCTACCCGGCCAATGACCCGCAAGCCATCAAGGAACCGGGGCGTACGCTCTGGACCAAGGTGGACATGAGCTTCTAAGCGCATCGCAGGCAAACCCGCTCCCACAGTTGCAATGCATACCCCTGTGGGAGCGGGCTTGCCCGCGATGGCGTCCTCGATAACACAAAAAATCCAAGCCTTTGCGGAGCACACCCTGATGAACCCACCGAAGATTTCCTTCTACAACCTGGCCTGGCGCTGGCATTTTTACGCCGGGCTGTTTGTCGCCCCCTTCATGGTGCTGCTGGCCCTGACCGGCATCATCTACCTGTTCAAGCCTCAGCTCGACCCGCTGATGTACGGCAACCTGCTGACGGTGCAAAGCGCCGAGCACGCACTGAGTGCCGACGAGCAACTGCAACGCGCCCAGGCCGCCTATCCCCAAGGCAAGATCAGCAAGTACCTGCCCCCTGCCGACACCACCAGCAGCGCGCAATTCGTGATGCATAACGACGGTCACGACGTGACGGTATTCATCGACCCGTATCGCGGCACCGTGCTCGGCGAACAGGACGCCAAGTACAACCTGCAAGCCATCGCCCGTGCGCTGCATGGTGAGTTGATGATCGGCACCGTCGGTGATCGTCTGGTGGAACTGGCTGCCGGCTGGGGCGTGATGCTGGTGATCTCGGGCCTGTACTTGTGGTGGCCGCGAAACAAGTCAGCAGCGGGCATTTTGTGGCCACGGCTGGGCAGTCGCGGCCGGCTGTTCTGGCGGGACTTGCATGCGGTCGCCGGCTTCTGGGGCGCGGCGTTCCTGCTGGTGATGCTGCTCAGCGGCATGACCTGGACCGGCTTCTGGGGCAAGCAATATGCGGAACTGTGGAATAGATTCCCGGCGGCGATGTGGAACAACGTACCGCAGTCCGACCAGCAGGCCCGCAGCCTCAACACCGCGAGCCAACAGACCGTGCCCTGGGCGATGGAAAACACGCCGATGCCAATGTCCGGCGAGCATGCCGAGCACATGAAACACGCCGGCATGAGCCAGGGCCCGGCAGCCCCGGGTATCCGCCTGCAACAGGTGGTCGACCTTGCCAGCTCACGCAAGGTCGAGCCCGGCTACAGCATCACCTTCCCCACCACTGCCGAAGGCGTGTTCACTATCGCGGTGTTCGCCAACGACCCGCGCAATGACGCGACCCTGCATGTGGACCAATACACCGGCAAGGTCCTGGCCGATGTGCGCTGGGAGCACTACAACAGCGTGGCGCGGGCTACCGAATCCGGCGTGATACTGCACGAAGGCAAGATGTTTGGCGTGGTCAATCAGATCATCGTCTTGCTGATCTGCCTGATGATCCTGCTCAGTGCCGTCAGTGGTGTGGTGATCTGGTGGAAGCGCCGGCCGCAGGGTGGGCTGGGGGTTCCACCGCTGCGCCATGACCTGCCGAAATGGAAAACCGCGATGGTCATCATGCTTGGGCTGGCGATTATCTTTCCGCTGGTGGGCGCCTCGTTGATCGTGGTCTGGGCGTTGGATCGCCTGGTGCTTTCGCGATGGTTTGGCCAACGTGAATCGGCTTCAGGTTCAGCGTGAAACGGGCGAGATGCCCTGCCTGGAGGGGTTATGTAGTCTTGCGCGGGCTTTCGCCCACGCCGCACAAAGTGTTACATTATAACGCCTAATCCGCTCTCCCACTCGCCGCGCCCTGCGGCGAGTACCGCCTCGAAGAAGCGATTTATGGTGCGATGAACAAGTACTATGCGTGCGGCCTGTGCCTGCTCGTCCTGCAATTGAATAACCAGTTCGACGGCACCTACGGCCAGCAATGGACCCCTGGCGAGCCGCGCTCGTTCTTCGTGACAGCGGACTACACCTTTTAATGAGAACTGCATGACATCACTCAACCTCACCAACCTCGCCTGGGCCCCTCCCGGCCACGAGCACTGCCATCACCAGTTCCAACTGCGTGATGCCAGCCTGCGGGTGGGTGCCGGTGAGTTTGTCGGGCTGATCGGCCCCAACGGCAGTGGCAAGACCAGCCTGCTGCGGTGCGCCTATCGGTTCAGCAAGCCGGCCGAAGGTGAGGTGCTGCTGGAACACCAGAACGTCTGGAAGCAATCCTCGAAGTGGTGCGCCCAACGTATCGCCGTGGTGCTCCAGGAATTTCCCGATGCGTTCGGCCTGCGGGTGGATGAAGTGGTCGCCATGGGCCGCACACCTCATAAAGGGCTGTTCGACAGCGACACCGTTGAAGACCGCAACCTGATCCGCCAGGCCCTCGAATCCGTCGGCCTGCTGGGCTTTGAAGACCACGCCTTCGCGACTCTCTCGGGTGGAGAAAAACAGCGGGTGATCCTGGCCCGCGCCCTGGCCCAGCAACCGCAACTGCTGATCCTCGACGAACCCACCAACCACCTCGACCCACGCTACCAGCTGCAATTGCTGCAACGGGTCAAGCGCCTGAACATCGGCACCCTGGCCAGCATTCATGACCTGAACCTGGCCGCAGCGTTCTGTGATCGGCTGTACGTGATCAACCACGGGCGTATCGTCGCCAGCGGCACACCTCACGAGGTACTGACCGCCGAATTACTGCGCGAGGTGTTCGGCGTTGAAGCATTGATCGACACTCACCCCTTGTCCGGCTACCCCCGAATTACCTGGATAACCCAACCATGATCCTGCGCTCCCTGCTGTCTCTCGCGTTGCTGCTCGGCACTTGCCAGGCGTTCGCCGAAGCGACCCATTACCCGCTGAAAATCAAGAGCTGCAACCGCGAGGTGACCTTCGCCGAGGCACCGAAACACGCGGTCAGCCACGACATCAACATGACCCAGATGATGCTCGCCCTGGGCCTCAAGTCGCACATGGCCGGCTACAGCGGCGTCACCGGCTGGAAGTCGGTCACCCCGCAAATGGCGCAGATCCTCGACGGCCTGCCGGAACTGGCGAGCAAATACCCGTCGGTGGAAACCCTGCTCAACGCCAACGTCGACTTCTTCTTCGCCGGCTGGGACTACGGCATGCGCGTCGGTGGCGACCTCACCCCGCAAACCCTGCAACCGTTGGGCATCAATGTCTACGAGCTGACCGAGTCCTGTGCCTTCGTGATGAAGCGCCCGGCGGCCACCCTGGAAGACACCTATAACGACCTGCGCAACCTGGGCAAGATCTTCGACGTGCAGGACCGCGCCAATGCACTGATCGCACAGATGCAGGCACAGGTCGCCGAAGTGCAGAAAAACCTGCCGGCCGACAAGCCTCGCGTGTTCCTCTACGACAGCGGCGAAGACCGCGCCATGACCTCTGGCCGCCTGGGCATGCCCCAAGCGCTGATCGATGCCGCCGGCGGGCGCAATATCCTCGACGACGTGGACGCCAGCTGGACCCGGGTCAACTGGGAAACCGTGGTGGAGCGCAATCCGCAGGTCATCGTGATCGTCGACTACAGCGAAATCACCGCCGAGCAAAAAGAGCAGTTCCTGCTGAACAACCCGGCGCTGCAATCGGTGGACGCGATCAAGAACCAACGCTTTATCGTCATCCCCTACGTGCAAGCCACGCCGGGCATCGACAACGTGGTGGCGGTTGAAACCCTGGCCAAGGGGTTCCACGGCGAATGATCACCCGTCGCTATGCCCTGCTGCTGAGTGCCCTCGGCGCGTTGTTGCTGATCTCGTGCGTGGTCTCGCTGGGGTTCGGCTCGGCGCGGGTGCCGGTGGACGTGGTGTGGCGGATCCTGCTGCATAAAGCCTTCGGCATGGGCGAGGTGGACTGGAGCGCCGGGCAGGAACATATCGTGTGGCTGATCCGCGTGCCGCGCATGTTGCTCGGTGCCCTGGTGGGCGCCGGGCTGGCGTTGATCGGTGCGGTGTTGCAGGCCGTCACACGCAACCCGCTGGCTGACCCGCACCTGCTGGGTGTGACCTCCGGCGCCACCCTCGGCGCGGTGATCGTGGTGTTGCATGTGGGTGAAGTGATCGGCTTGCTGACCCTGCCCATCGCGGCGTTCATCGGTGCCTTGCTGAGCATGATCGTGGTGCTGGCGGTGGCCAGTCGCAACGGTCGGCTGGAGAGCGACCGCCTGCTGTTGTGCGGGGTGGCGGTGTCATTCGTGATGATGGCGGTGGCCAACCTGCTGCTGTTCATGGGCGACCATCGCGCGGCCTCGGCGGTGATGTTCTGGATGCTCGGCGGACTCGGCCTGGCGCGCTGGGAGCTGCTGGCGATTCCCTTCGCCACGGTATTGCTGGGGCTGATGTTGCTGCTGGGCATGGCGCGTCCGTTGAACGCGCTGATGGCCGGCGAACAGACCGCCGTAACCCTGGGCCTGAACGCGCGCAATGTGCGGTTCAAAGTGTTTTTGATCGCCTCCCTGATGACCGGCGTGTTGGTGTCCATCAGCGGCTCCATCGGCTTTGTCGGGCTGATGGTGCCGCACATCGCCCGGCGCCTTGTGGGTGCCGAACACCGGCGTTTGCTGCCGGTGTGCGTGCTGTTGGGCAGCGTGTTCCTGGTGTGGGTCGATGTGGCGGCCCGCACCCTGATTGCCCCCGAAGACCTGCCCATCGGCGTGGCGACGGCGGCGATTGGCGGGTTGTTTTTTATCGGTTTGATGCGCAAGCGCTGACGCCCTTTCGCCATCGCCCCGTTGTAGCGCACATTGGCGCACCAGCGCGCCTTCGGTGCCAGTTCATGGTGCGCCGCTGTCGCTGGCCAAGGCGCAAAAACGACCATTTCCTGCCTTTTGCCGACTAGGCACACCCCTTGCAATCACTCCCTCATCACAACGTTGAGTCATGGAGATTGCACAATGAAGCGTCGCAGCTTGATCAAGGCTTTCACACTGTCGGCATCCATCGCCGCGATGGGCATGACCTGGACGGTGCAGGCCGCCGAGACCATCAAGGTCGGCATCCTGCACTCGCTGTCCGGGACCATGGCAATCTCCGAGACCTCGCTGAAAGACATGGCGCTGATGACCATCGACGAGATCAACGCCAAGGGTGGTGTGAACGGCAAGATGCTCGAGCCGGTGGTGGTGGACCCGGCGTCGAACTGGCCGCTGTTCGCTGAAAAGGGCCGCCAGTTGCTGACCCAGGACAAGGTCGCCGTGGTGTTCGGTTGCTGGACCTCGGTGTCGCGCAAATCGGTATTGCCGGTGTTCGAAGAACTCAACGGCCTGCTGTTCTACCCGGTGCAATACGAAGGCGAAGAGATGTCGCCGAACGTGTTCTATACCGGTGCGGCGCCGAACCAGCAGGCGATCCCGGCGGTGGAATACCTGATGAGCGAAGAAGGCGGCGGTGCCAAACGCTTCTTCCTGCTGGGCACCGACTACGTGTACCCGCGCACCACCAACAAGATCCTGCGTTCGTTCCTGCACTCCAAGGGCGTAGCGGATAAAGACATCGAAGAGGTCTACACCCCGTTCGGCCACAGCGATTACCAGACCATCGTGGCCAACATCAAAAAATTCTCGGCCGGCGGCAAGACTGCGGTGATCTCCACCGTGAATGGTGACTCCAACGTGCCGTTCTACAAAGAGCTGGCCAACCAGGGCCTGAAGGCCACCGACGTGCCGGTCGTTGCCTTCTCCGTGGGTGAAGAAGAACTGCGCGGCATCGACACCAAGCCGCTGGTGGGCAACCTCGCCGCCTGGAACTACTTCCAGTCGGTGGAGAACCCGGTGAACAAGAAATTCGTCGCCGACTGGAAAGCCTATGCCAAGGCCCACAACCTGCCGGGCGCGGATAAAGCCGTGACCAACGACCCGATGGAAGCCACCTACGTGGGTATCCATATGTGGGCGCAGGCGGTGGAGAAAGCCAAGTCCACCGACGTCGACAAAGTGCGTGAAGCCATGGCCGGGCAGACCTTTGCCGCGCCGTCCGGTTTCACCCTGACCATGGACAAGACCAACCACCACCTGCACAAGCCGGTGATGATCGGTGAGATCCAGTCCGACGGGCAGTTCTCGGTGGTGTGGCAGACCCAGGAGCCGATTCGGGCGCAGCCGTGGAGCCCGTACATTCCGGGGAATGACAAGAAGCCGGATTACGCCGTCAAGAGCAACTAAGACCGCCGCACTGATCGTTCCCACGCTCCGCGTGGGAATGCATCCCGTGACGCTCTGCGTCACACAGCGGACGCAGAGCGTCCAAGGCGGCATTCCCACGCAGAGCGTGGGAACGATCTATAGGAAACTGCCATGCCCACTGCCCTCCACCGCTTCATCCTCGCCGCCCTGCTGTTGCTGCCCTTCGCCGCACACGCCAGCGACGCCGAAGACTTCATCAACGCCAACCCGATGCAACAAGCCAAGCTGCTCCAGGACTGGGCCGCCCAGCCCGACCCGGCGCGCATCGAGCTGGTGGACGCCCTGCAACAAGGCCAGATCACGGTCAACGGTGAGACCAAGACCGTACGCCTGAACAACCGCCTGCGCGGCTTGATCGACAACGTGCAAGCCAGCCAGCAATTGCTCGCCGCCGACCCCAAGGTACGCCTTGCCGCCGCGCAAACCCTGCAAAAAAGCGCACAACCTGCGCAGCTGAAATTCCTCGACCAGCAGCTCGCCGGCGAAACCAATGACGACGTACACGTCGCCCTCAGCCTCGCCCTGGCCAACCTGCAACTGGTAGACCCCGACCCGGCCGTACGCCTGGCCGCCGTGCGCTTGCTCGGCGGCACCGGCGACCCGCTGGCCCGCACCCGCCTGGAAGCCTTGCTCGCCCCCGGCGTCGAAGCCGACGCCACGGTACACACCGCCGCCGAGACCAGCCTGGCCCAGGTCAAACGCAAACTGATGGTGGGCGAGATCCTCGGCCAGGCCTTCAGCGGCATGTCCCTGGGTTCGATCCTGCTGCTGGCCGCGCTCGGCCTGGCGATCACGTTCGGCTTGCTCGGGGTGATCAACATGGCCCACGGCGAGATGCTGATGCTCGGCGCCTACTCCACCTATGTGGTGCAGTTGCTGATGCAGCGCTACGTGCCCCAGGCCATAGAGTTCTACCCGCTGATCGCACTGCCGGTGGCATTTTTTGTCACCGCCGCCATCGGCATGGCCCTGGAACGCACGGTGATTCGTCACCTCTACGGCCGCCCATTGGAAACCCTGCTCGCCACCTGGGGCATCAGCCTGATGCTGATCCAACTGGTGCGCCTGGTGTTCGGTGCGCAGAACGTTGAAGTGGCCAACCCCGAGTGGCTGTCCGGCGGGATCCAGGTGCTGCCCAACCTGGTGCTGCCCTACAACCGCATCGTGATCATCGCCTTCGCGCTGTTCGTGGTGGTACTGACCTGGCTGCTGCTGAACAAGACGCGCCTGGGCCTCAACGTGCGCGCCGTGACCCAGAACCGCAACATGGCCGCCTGCTGCGGCGTGCCCACCGGGCGCGTGGACATGCTCGCCTTCGGCCTCGGCTCCGGCATCGCCGGCCTCGGTGGCGTGGCCCTGAGCCAGATCGGCAACGTCGGCCCGGACCTCGGCCAGAGCTACATCATCGACTCGTTCCTGGTGGTGGTGCTCGGTGGCGTCGGCCAGTTGGCCGGTAGCGTCATGGCCGCCTTCGGCCTGGGGATCGCCAACAAGATCCTCGAACCGCAGATCGGTGCCGTACTCGGCAAGATCCTGATCCTCGCGCTGATCATTCTGTTCATCCAGAAACGCCCGCAAGGACTCTTCGCACTGAAAGGACGGGTGATCGACTGATGAACCAGCCATTGATGCTCACAGCCGCGCAAAAGGCCGGCCCCAAGGTGACCGTCGCAGTCGGTGCAGTGCTGCTGATCCTGCTGCTGGCGTTGCCGTTGTTCTCGCTGTTGTCACCGGAAAACCCGCTGCACGTTTCCGCCTATACGCTGACGTTGGTGGGCAAGATTCTGTGCTACGCCATCGTCGCTCTCGCGCTGGACCTGGTGTGGGGTTATGCCGGGATGTTGTCCCTCGGCCACGGCCTGTTCTTTGCGCTGGGCGGCTATGCCATGGGCATGTACCTGATGCGCCAGGCGTCCGGTGATGAGCTGCCGGCGTTCATGACCTTTTTGTCGTGGACCGAATTGCCGTGGTACTGGACCGGCACCAGCCACTTCCTCTGGGCGATGTGCCTGGTGGTGTTGGCACCGGGCTTGCTGGCGCTGGTGTTCGGGTTCTTCGCCTTCCGCTCGCGGATCAAGGGCGTGTACTTCTCGATCATGACCCAGGCCCTGACGTTCGCCGGGATGCTGCTGTTCTTCCGCAACGAGACCGGGTTTGGTGGCAATAACGGCTTTACCAATTTCCGCAGCATCCTTGGGTTTGGCATCACCGAGCCGGGCACACGGGCGGTGCTGTTTGTGGCCACCGTGGCGTTGTTGGTGGCCAGCCTGTACATCGGCTGGCGCCTGGCCCAAAGCAAGTTCGGCCGGGTGCTGACGGCACTGCGGGATGCGGAAAACCGCCTGATGTTCTGCGGCTACGACCCGCGTGGCTTCAAGCTGTTTGTGTGGGTGTTGAGCGCGGTGCTGTGTGGTTTGGCGGGCGCGTTGTATGTGCCGCAAGTGGGCATCATCAACCCCAGCGAAATGTCGCCGACCAACTCCATCGAGGCCGCCGTGTGGGTGGCCCTCGGCGGGCGTGGAACCTTGATCGGCCCGCTGCTGGGCGCCGGTGTGGTCAACGGCATGAAGAGCTGGTTCACCGTGGCGTTTCCTGAGTATTGGCTGTTCTTCCTCGGTGCGCTGTTCATTATCGTCACCCTGTATTTGCCCAAGGGTGTGATTGGCCTGCTGAAGAAAAGGGGCGACCAATGAGGATCACAGCGACGGCGGAATTTATGCTCGAACCTATCCTTGAACCCAATAAAGACCAGGGCAGCGCCCGCGATGCCATCGGCCTCGGCCAGGCGGCCGGCAAAGGCCTGAACACCCGCCACGGCACCATCCTGACCCTGGAAGACATCAGCGTCAGCTTCGACGGTTTCAAGGCGTTGAACGACTTGAACCTGTACATCGGCGTCGGCGAACTGCGCTGCATCATCGGCCCCAACGGCGCAGGCAAGACCACGCTGATGGACGTGATCACCGGCAAGACCCGGCCCAGCCACGGCAAGGCCTGGTTCGGCGAAACCCTCGACCTGACCAGCATGAGCGAAGTGCAGATCGCCCAGGCCGGCATCGGTCGCAAGTTCCAGAAGCCCACGGTATTCGAAGCCCTCAGCGTGTTCGAAAACCTCGAGCTGGCGCAGAAGACCGACAAGTCGGTGTGGGCCAGCCTGCGGGCGCGTTTGAGCGGCGAGCAGAAAGACCGCATCAGCGAAGTCCTCGACACCATCCGCCTGACCGCCTCGGTCAACCGCCCCGCCGGCTTGCTGTCCCACGGCCAGAAGCAGTTCCTGGAAATCGGCATGCTGCTGATGCAGGACCCGCAACTGTTGCTGCTGGACGAACCGGTGGCGGGCATGACCGACGCCGAAACCGAGTTCACCGCCGAGCTGTTCAAGCGCCTGGCGGGCAAGCACTCGCTGATGGTGGTGGAGCACGACATGGGCTTTGTCGGCTCGATTGCCGACCATGTGACGGTGTTGCACCAGGGCAGCGTGCTGGCCGAAGGGTCCCTGGAGCAGGTGCAGGAAAATGAGCGGGTGATCGAGGTTTACCTCGGTCGCTGATGCTTTATGTGGGAGCTGGCTTGCCTGCGATGGCATCGACACGGTGCAACTGATACACCGAGTCGCCTGTATCGCAGGCAAGCCAGCTCCCACAAGGAATTGAGGAGATTTTGAACATGCTGCAAGTCGACAAGCTGCACCAGTATTACGGCGGTAGCCACATCCTGCGCGGGCTTTCCTTTGAGGTAAAAGTCGGCGAAGTCACCTGCCTGCTGGGCCGCAACGGCGTGGGCAAGACCACCTTGCTCAAGTGCCTGATGGGCTTGCTGCCGGCCAAGGAAGGCGCGGTGAACTGGGAAGGCAAGGCCATTACCGGCTTCAAGCCGCACCAGCGGGTGCACGCCGGTATCGCCTACGTGCCCCAGGGCCGGGAGATTTTTGGCCGCCTGACCGTGGAAGAAAACCTGCTGATGGGCCTGTCGCGCTTCCCCGGCTCCGAAGCCAAGGAAGTGCCGGCCTTCATCTACGAGCTGTTCCCAGTGCTGCTGCAAATGAAGCAACGCCGGGGCGGCGACTTGTCCGGCGGCCAGCAACAACAGCTGGCTATCGGCCGCGCCCTGGCCAGCCGCCCGCGCCTGTTGATCCTCGACGAGCCCACCGAAGGTATCCAGCCATCGGTGATCAAGGAGATCGGCGCGGTGATCAAGAAGCTCGCGGCACGCGGTGACATGGCGATTCTGCTGGTGGAGCAGTTCTATGATTTTGCCGCTGAACTGGCTGACCAGTACCTGGTGATGTCCCGGGGCGAAATTGTCCAGCAGGGGCGCGGAGAAAATATGGAAAGCGAGGGTGTGCGCGGGCTCGTTACGATCTAATCTGTAGCGTCCTAACGATAAGCACTGACCATGACCCTACCTGCCCCCACCGCGCTGTTCACCCCCAGCTGGCACGCCGAGCTGGAGCTCGGCTACGCGCGCTTCGGCGACACCACGCGCCCGGTAATGCGCCGCCACCTCGGCCCGCTGCGGGTGCAAAAGCACCTGTACGCCGAAGGCCCCGAAGTGTGCCAGCACATCATCGTGCACCCGCCGGGCGGGATTGCCGGCGGTGATCGCCTCGATATCAGCGCCCATGTCGCCGAGGGTGCCTGGGCGCAACTGACCAGCCCCGGCGCGGCCAAGTGGTACCGCGCCGGCGGTCCGGCCTATCAGAAGCTGGAGCTGACGGTTGAGGCTGGCGCGACGCTGGAATGGCTGCCGCAGGAGACCATCGTGTTCAGCGCCGCCCAGGCCGAACTCACCACCCGCATTGACCTGCAAGGCGATGCCCGGCTGTTCTACTGGGACGTGGTGGCCCTTGGGCGCCCCGCCAGTGGCGAACGTTTCAACCTCGGGCACTTCCAGTCGCACCTGGATATCCGCCGCGACGGCCAGTTGATTTGGCATGAACGCCAGCGCATTGTGGGCGCCGACGGCTTGCTCGACTCGCCCATCGGGCTGGGTGGGCAACCGGTGTTTGCTACCTTGCTGGTGACCGGCGAAATCGACCCTGAACTGCTCGAACAATGCCGCTCCCTGCCCCACGCGGTACGCGGCGACCTGACCCAATTGCCCGGCCTGCTGGTGGCCCGCTGCCTGGCCAGTGAAGCGCTGCTGGCGCGAGGCTGGCTGATCGCGCTGTGGCGCCTGCTGCGCCCGGCCGTGCTGGGCCGAGAGGCTGTATCACCGAGAATCTGGAGCACATGAAGATTAAAAATGTGGGAGCGGGCTTGCTCGCGAATGCAGTGGGTCAGCCAAAGATGCATTCACTGACACACCGCATTCGCGAGCAAGCCCGCTCCCACATTGGATCTCCGGTGTTTTTACGAATGTATTTAATAGTGGACCTTGAACGATGGACCTGACCCCACGGGAAAAAGACAAACTGCTGATCTTCACCGCCGGCCTGGTGGCCGAGCGACGGTTGGCGCGCGGTGTGAAGCTCAACTACCCGGAAACCATCGCCTACATCTCCGCCGCGCTGATGGAAGGCGCCCGCGATGGCCGCACCGTCGCCGAGCTGATGCACTTCGGCACCACCCTGCTCACCCGCGAACAGGTGATGGAAGGCATCCCGGAAATGATCCCGGACATCCAGGTGGAAGCCACCTTCCCCGACGGCACCAAGCTGGTCACCGTCCACCAACCCATCGCCTGAGGCCCGGCCATGTCCTTTTTGATTCGTGATGCGGTGCACGCCGATTTGCCAGGGATTCGCGATATCTACAACGACGCGGTGCTCAACACCACGGCGATCTGGAACGAACAACCGGTAGACCTGGGCAACCGCCAGGCCTGGTTCAGTGCCCGCCAGTCGCAGTTTTACCCGATCCTGGTGGCCGTCGAAGACGAGCAGGTCATCGGCTATGCCTCGTTTGGCGACTGGCGGCCCTTCGAGGGCTTTCGCCACACCGTCGAACACTCGGTGTACGTGCGCAACGACCAGCGCGGCAAAGGCCTCGGCCCACAGCTGATGCAGGTGCTGATCGAGCGGGCGAAAACCTGCGACAAACACGTGATGGTCGCCGCTATCGAAAGCGGCAACCAGGCCTCGATCCGCCTGCATGAGCGCCTGGGTTTCATCACCACCGGGCAGATGCCCCAGGTCGGCACCAAGTTCGGGCGCTGGCTGGACCTGACCTTCATGCAACTGACGCTCAACCCAGGCGCTACGCCGCCCAAGGAGTGACACCGATGAACGCCCAACTGCGTCGAGTCAATGCCGAAAGTTTTGCCCATTACCGTCCGGGTTTGATTGAGCTGTTGCTGGACGCCGTGAAGCACGGCGCCTCGGTGGGCTTCATGGCCGACTTCGATGAAGCCCAGGCCAGCGCTTATCTCAGCGGCGTGCAGGCCAGCCTCACCGACGGCAGCCTGCTGCTGTGGGTGGTGGTGCGCGATGAGCAGGTCATCGCCAGCGTGCAATTGGCGTTGTGCATGAAAGCCAACGGCCTGAACCGTGCCGAAGTGCAGAAGCTGCTGGTGCACAGCGAGGCTCGGCGTCGAGGCCTCGGCCAGCAACTGATGAGCGCCCTGGAACTGAGCGCCCGCCAGTACAAACGCGGGCTGCTGTACCTGGACACCGAAGCCGGCTCCGACGCCGAAGCCTTCTACCAGTCGCTGCGCTATACCAAGATCGGCGAATTGCCCAACTACTGCCAAAGCCCGGACGGGCGCTTCACCCCGACCGCCATCTACTTCAAGACCCTGGGACAACCTGCATGATTCCTGGCGAATTTCAGATCCAGCCTGGCGACATCGAACTCAACGTGGGTCGGCGCACCGCCATCTTGAGCGTGGCCAACAGCGGCGACCGGCCGATCCAGGTCGGTTCCCACTATCATTTTTTCGAGACCAACGACGCCCTGACGTTCGACCGTGCCGCCAGCCGTGGCATGCGCCTGAACATCCCGGCCGGCACCGCCGTGCGCTTTGAGCCGGGGCAGAGCCGTGAAGTGGAACTGGTGGAATTGAGCGGCAAGCGCCGGGTGTTCGGGTTTGCCGGACGCATCATGGGCGACCTCGACTGACCTGTGGCGAGGGAGCTTGCTCCCGCTGGAGTGCGAAGCGCTCCCAGGATTTTGGGGCCGCTGCGCAGCCCAGCGGGAGCAAGCCCCCTCGCCACAGCAAGCTCCCTCGCCACATACCGGGAACGATCAAGGAATTAAGCATATGAAGATTTCCAGACAAGCCTACGCCGACATGTACGGCCCCACCGTGGGTGACAAGGTCCGCCTGGCCGACACCGAGCTGTTCGTCGAAGTCGAGCAGGACTTCACCGTCTACGGTGAAGAAGTGAAATTCGGCGGCGGCAAGGTGATCCGCGACGGCCAGGGCCAGAGCCAACTGCTCGCCCATGAGGTGGTCGACACCCTGATCACCAACGCGCTGATCATCGATCACTGGGGCATCGTCAAGGCCGACGTTGGCCTGAAGAACGGTCGCATCGCCGCCATCGGCAAAGCCGGCAACCCGGACATCCAGCCCGGCGTGACCATCTGCGTCGGCGCCAGCACCGAAGTGATTGCCGGTGAAGGCATGATCCTCACCGCCGGCGGCATCGACACCCACATCCACTTCATCTGCCCACAGCAAATCGAAGAGGCGCTGACCAGCGGCGTCACCACCATGATAGGCGGCGGCACCGGGCCGGCCACCGGCACCAACGCCACCACCTGTACCTCTGGCCCGTGGCACCTGGCGCGCATGCTCCAGGCTTCCGACTCGTTCCCGATGAACATCGGTTTCACCGGCAAGGGCAACGCCAGTCTGCCGGAGCCGTTGATCGAACAAGTGAAGGCCGGCGCCATTGGCTTGAAGCTGCACGAGGACTGGGGCACCACGCCGGCGAGCATCGACAACTGCCTGAGCGTCGCCGACGAGTACGACGTGCAGGTGGCGATCCACAGCGACACCCTCAACGAATCCGGCTTTGTCGAAACCACCCTCGCCGCCTTCAAGGGCCGCACCATCCACACCTACCACACCGAAGGTGCCGGTGGCGGCCACGCCCCCGACATCATCAAGGCCTGCGGTTTCCCCAACGTGCTGCCCAGCTCCACCAACCCGACCCGGCCGTTCACCCGCAACACCATCGACGAACACCTGGATATGTTGATGGTCTGCCATCACCTGGACCCGAGCATTGCCGAAGACGTAGCCTTTGCCGAAAGCCGCATCCGCCGCGAGACGATTGCCGCCGAAGACATCCTTCACGACCTCGGAGCGTTCTCGATGATCAGCTCCGACAGCCAGGCCATGGGGCGGGTCGGCGAGGTGATCACGCGTACCTGGCAGACCGCCGACAAGATGAAAAAACAGCGCGGCCCGTTGCCGGGTGACGGCGAAGGCAACGACAACTTCCGCGCCAAACGCTACATCGCCAAGTACACCATCAACCCGGCGATCACCCATGGCATCAGCCACGAAGTGGGCTCGATTGAAGTGGGCAAGTGGGCCGACCTGGTGCTGTGGCGCCCGGCGTTTTTCGGGATCAAGCCAACCCTGATTCTCAAGGGCGGCGCGATTGCCTCAAGCCTGATGGGCGACGCCAATGCCTCGATCCCGACGCCGCAACCGGTGCACTACCGCCCGATGTTCGCCAGCTTCGGCAGCTCGCTGCACGCCACCAGCCTGACCTTTATCAGCCAGGCGGCGTTGGCGGCAGGCTTGCCCGAGCAATTGGGCCTGAAGAAGCAGATCGCCGTGGTCAAGGGTTGCCGCGCGGTGCAGAAAACCGACTTGATCCACAACGATTACCTGCCGGATATCGAGGTCGACCCGCAGACGTATCAGGTCAAGGCCGACGGCGTGTTGTTGTGGTGCGAGCCGGCGGATGTGCTGCCGATGGCTCAGCGCTATTTCCTGTTCTAGGTCCCGAGGATGGCTGTGATCGCCTGGTCGGTCAGAGTCTTGCCCAAGGCGCTGTACTCGCTGTCGATCTGGATAAACGAAGCAGTGTACTCCTCCTGGCTCATGAGGGTCCCCGGCAAGCTGGCGTTACTCGAACGGCCCAGCAGGCGCGCGGTCCGGTCGATGGTGAGGCGCAGGGTGTCCTTGGTCGCGTCCGACAGGTTGCCATCCCCGGCCCAATCCGCTTGCGCCGCTTGATAATCGATCAGCGCCTCGAATTTGGCCTGGATCTTTGCGTAGTCCGCTTTATTGGCCTTTTGCAGGAAGTCGGTCCACATCGGCTGCTCCAGTAAATTGGTACGCAGCTGCTCACCTTGATCCAGGGTCATGACGCGCTCAAAAGCCGCCTCAATCATCTGCGGCGTCACGTATTCCTCGCGGTACAGCATGCTCTTGGCCTGCCATGGCAAATCCAGACGCGTGGCCAGTCGTGCGGTATACGCCAGGTAGATCTCGACCTCATCGATGTCTAGTATCTCTTCACCCGCCTCATCGACGTGAATGACCCGCGCACCCTCCTCGTCGTACTCCGGGTACCTGACACCAAGCGCCAACAGTTGCGCCACGCGGTCGTGGGCGATGCGGCCCAATTCGTCCATACGCCACTTGCCCCGGGCCAGCTTGAATACCGCACGCCTTACCACATTGGGGTCGTCGCTGAGATACGCCTCCCGCCGCAGCACCTCCACCCCCATCGCATTGAACAACTGCGCCCCGGCGTCCACGCAGGCCGTCGGAGTGCCTGCCATCCGGAACAACTCGTCGCGCAACTCGGCGCTTTCCCCCATGGCCTCCAGCATGCGCCAAACCTTCTCGGTCAGTTCCGGTAACAGTCGGCCACCGTCAACCGAGGCATCACCGGAGTTGCGCAGGGCACGCAATTCGTTGAAAAAAGGCTCGGAGCCCAATGACTGCTCCAGAAAATCCCACAGCGGTTGCTTGCCCAGCCATTCATCCTCCGAAAGACCGGTTTTCCACAGACGACTGTCATACGCGCCACGGACAGGGAACTGACGCTGCGGGTCATTACCCGCCGCCTCGATGTACAGTTTGAACTGATCGAGCAACGCCGGCGCCAAGTGTTCCCGGGACAGCGCCGTTCGCGCCACGATCAACGCATTGTCGGAGCCCGGCGCAAATACAGGGATACGGCTGAGGAAGTTGTCACGTATGTCCAGGATAAACTGGCGCGGCCGGGACAGACGAAACACGCTGGCCGGCCATTCCTGCAAACCGGTGCCGCCCAACCACAGCAGTCGCAACTCAGCCATGCGACTGACATCGGGAGCCATACCCAACGGGTTATTGTCCAGGCCCAGCTCCTCCAACTGAGTCATGTCCTTGAGCTGTAGGACGGCTTGCGGGGTCAGAACAATCTCATTGGCGCCCAGGTACAGGTTTTTCAGATGAGGCATCCGTGCGATCGCTACCGGCAAGCGTGTCAGTTCACACGCTTCCACGCCCAAATGGCGCAGCCCGCGAAAGTTGGCCAGAAATGGCTCAAGGTCATCGCTGGTCACGCTCATTTCCACCAGTTCGATGCGGCTGACATAATTGAAATCGGCACTCAACGCCGGCAATGTGCGCAGTTGCTCGTGCAACTCGACCTCATCCCAGGTGATTTTCTGCCCCTGGTAAACACCGTTCCTGTCGTTGTCCCGAGGGCCGACACGCCTCCAGGCGTCGTCCAGGGTTTGAAGAATCCGTCTCTTGGCCTTTAGCGCTGCCCGGTCCTCCGGGCCGAATTGTTCCACCCCTTCCTTGTGCTGGGCGGCCCACCTCTGCAAGGTTGCCATCAAGGTTCGGTGCTCGTTCTCAAGCACGGTGAGCCAGCCGTCATTGAGCGGATTTTGATCGGGCTTGATGGCTTCGATTTCTTCGTCGGTAATGTCCGGGTAGAGGTCACGGAGACGGTCATTTATTTGTTGAACCCTGCTCCCCGGCCCGCGCCCACTCAACGGGTAGCCCCGCCGGCCATCAGCCAGCAACCGGGGCGGTTCGAAAAATGGCCGTTTGACCGACTGCATCCCCAGGGCCAACCGCAAGCGGTCCCGTGGCAGCAGGTGCTGCTGGACCTTTTCCTGCAACGCCAGGCCCTGCCCCACGTCCCGCAAGCCCACGGCAATGCGGTGTGCATCGGTCAGCGCGTGCTGTAAGGACTCGTACAAACCATCGATGCCGTGCAGGGTTTGGCCATTAGTGTCGTAGGCCTGGTATCGTCCGGCGCCCACCCGCACCAGCACCTTGCGAGCTGCCGCCTGCGGTGAGCCAGAGCTGGCGCGCAAGGTACCGTTGAAGGATCCGTCGCGGACCTCAAGGCGCAGGCTGTCACGCCACCCCGGCAGTTGCTCCAGCGTATTGAGTACCAGGGCTTCGGTGTCAGGCCCCGCCAGCCCCGGCAGGTATGCACCCTCGTAGGCTCGGGTCAGGCGCAGTTGCGCTTGCATCAGGCGTGCTTGCCGGGCCACCGGGAAGGGAATTTTGCGGGTGCTGCGGAGCGCTTCCCGCTCGCCGGGCGTGGCGTTGCTCAAAAGCTCTTCGGCGACCACGTTCGGCAGCCTGGGAAAATCGCGCTGCACCGTTTCTACCTCAAGGCTGCGGGGCAAGTGCGCCTCGCTGTAGCGGCTTTGGAACAGTCGCCTCACATTGTTTTGCGCATGGTCCGCCAAACGCGCCTGCAACTGCTCGCTACGCAATACCCTGCCCTCGGGCAGGTGCTGACCGAGCAGTGCCTTGAGCGGTTGCTCATCGAGCGCGTCGACCACCCGCTCGGCCAACTTGCCCGCCATGAGGTCAGCGCGGCTGATGCGGATCAGGTCCCGCGCGGCCACATCACCGTACTGAATCGGCTCCCCCGTGCCGTGAAACACTTGGATGGCCTTGCTCGCAGGCCATCCCCGCATGTCCACCATCAGCAAGGCCGCGTAATCGCACAACGACTCGGACAGTCGCCCCGCGCGTATCTGCTCGCCGAGAACGCCCACATCGCTGTAGACCTGAAACCGGCGAATCGTGTCACGCAATAGCGCAGGGGTTGGCTCGCTTTCCGCGTGCAGCCGGCGCAACACGCTGTCGTCCACATCACTGATACGCCGGATGGCCTCCAGTTGCCCGTCACTCATGGCGTTCAGCACCGGCCCAAGACGGCGCATCAGCGTCGGGCCTCGCCAGCGCAGCGGTCGTTGCGCCTCGTGTAACCAGGCGCCCGAACCGTTATGGCGGATCTGCGGCTGATAAGCCTCGGCCCGCTCAGGGTGCTGGATGCGGTATTGCCCGGAATAGGGATCTTCGTTCAGCACATAGTGCCTGTCGGACAGGGCCAGCACCCGGCGTCCGGGAAGGTGATGCACGCCCACCTCGTCAGGCGTCGAGGTGGCGGGCGGACCGGCTTTGAGCGCGTAAGGCTCGATGTTCGGCTTCCACAAACGCTGCGCCCCGGAAGGCAACCTGACCGACTTCAAACCTTCGATAAACGGTGACACGGTGAAATGAAACGCCGCCCCGCCCACTGCCAGCATGGCCACGTTTTCCAATACGTCGCCTACATGTGACCAGCCTGCCTCCCGGTCGCCTTCACTCAGTTCGATCGCCCCCTCCAGCACCTCGTACAACAACTGGCCGGCAGTGACCACCGCCATCAACGCCCCCAACGGCGGAATGGCCATCGACACCAGGTTCAGCACCAGCAGGCCGAGGTTCATGTAGTGCGACAGGCGACGATGACGATGGTTGGCGTCCGCCATGATCGTCGGTACCGCCATGACCAGGGCGTCCTCGAACATACGCTTGCGGGTGCCGTCGTAGAGTTCTTCCCACAGGTCCACGTCGACCCACAGGCCTTTCATCGAATCGCACTCGATATGCAAGTTGGGCCCTTGTTGGGGCACCCTTACGGTATGGGCCGGTCCCCCCAGCACTGACTCGATGGACCGTATGTTCGGTTCCAGGATCGAGGACCAGAACTGGCCCTTTTCGGAACGCAGCCACTTCAGGGCCCAGCCTCTATCGGGCGCGTCTTCGACCTCCTCGGTGAAACGTCGATAGAAATACGCCAGGTCTTTGCGAGCGATGAAGCGGCTGAGGAAATGCTGGTAATCGGTCGGTACGGGTACGGTCGGCCTGGCACCGGCCGGGTTGGGCCACTGTGTCAGTTGCCGGGTCAGTTCCTGACGAAACTCGGCAAACGACTCGTAGCGTTTGATCGGGTGCTCCGGGTCATCCGGAATGTAGGCGATAAACCAGTTTGAATAGCGGTACTGCACACAGGGATCAATGATTACGCAGCCATGCAGATGCAGGTTCATGATGCAGGGCCGGCGATACCAGACTTGCTTGTCGCCGAGCATGATCCGCCGTTCCCCGCTGGCGACCCGCATCAGCAATGCGTGGTCATCGGCACCGATGTCGCCCTTGAGCAGCGCCACGTAGGCCGCGGCCTTGAAGGCGTCCTTCTGCCGGGCAATGAAGCGGTCATGCAGCAGGTTTTTCGAGACGGTCTGGGTGGGCCGCAAAAAGGTGGTGAGGTGATCCTGGTACTGACTCCCCAGGTCCAGCGTGCGACACAGCTGGGCGAACACCTCGACGGTCAGCGACGTGGGATGGCGCTCGAAGTGGCCCTCGGCATCCGGGGCGGTGATAAAACCCGAGGCGCTGTTAAAGAAACCGGCACGTGTCGCGGGCTCCTCGAAGTTGTTCAAGGCAGCTTGCAGCAGGGAAAAGGTCTGGGTTTTGAAGCCCCCCGTGCGCCGGCCGAAGCTGTCCTCAACCGGGTTATAGAGGCGCACATAAGTCTGGTTCACATCCAGCACATAGCCCTTCTCCCTTAACGCGGCCTCCAGCAACGGCTGGCCAAAGGCACTGGCCTCCTGCACCTTGTGCATGGACTGCTCGAGGGCCGCATGGGAATTGAAACTGGCCTCGACCAGGCTTTTAAGCTGGTCCTTCTGGGCCGGGGAAATGGCCGAGTACCAAGCGGGGATCTCTGCTGCTTTAACTTGCCTGATCGCAGCACGCAGAGAAGGTGACGCGTTGATCAGACTTTGGGGAATAGCAGCCTTGATCTGTTCATAGTGGCGCCCTTCACTGCCCGGCAAGAGGGGCGCTGGGGCTTGAGGTGCTGGCATATCCAAGTACCTTGGTGGAAATAAAGTACGGACCTTAGCCAGCCCCTGCCGGTGTCCGGTGGTAGCTATATAAATCAAAGGAAGACGCACAACCCCATCGTTTCTGCGACCTCATGATTTGAAACTTCCGCGTGGTATTTAACTATGCGTCGCATTGATAAAGCCGGGCTATTTCATTAACTATTGCAGCTCACCCAACACCTTTTCGACTTATTAATCTTCCGCTCGACTCGTTACTCTTTTCCTTTGTTTATCAAAGGAATGAATCATGTCAGAGACGTCCGCAGTGCCCGCCGTTCATGGGAACGACGACAACAGTGAATTTATCAAACAGTCCATCCCGGACTGGCTGGCCCAGTCGTCAGCCCAGCGCATCAGTGCGTTTAGCTCGGTCGATCTCGAGCGTTCGCTATGGATGGACAGCCTGTCGCCGCTGCAGCGCAGGACATTGAAAAGCGTTAACGAAGCCTGCTTGAAGTCCCAACAGGCGGTGGATAAAGAGCTGGAAAATGTACAGACACTCAAGGCGTTCGCTGCGCCTTTGTTAAATAAGGCGCTCAAGGACACGTTCAACATCAGCCTGGATATAGAAGGCACTTATCTTCGCCTGTACAAACCCTTGAAACTGGGCACGTTCGGCGTAAAAGTGAACACGTTTAAAGTCATGGAGGTTTCGCTGTTACAGGCGGCCCTGCATAACTTTGAAGCCAGCGAATGTGAAGCCGGCGCCTTTGATGTTTCCTCAGGGTTTACCCAGTATCCAGACAAGACCGGCACCTCGCCTGGCATTACCCCCACACTGGGGGTGCCGGCTTTTATAACGCTGTGCCGCACACTGGACATCGGTGCCCGCTACCAGGCGCACCTCAAGGAGACCCTGCTGCCCGCCGATGAAGCCATCGCCACCCAGCGGCGCAACAAGGTGATCACCAGTCAGAAAGACGCCCTCAGGGCCGCCGCCTACCTGGCACTGCTCAAGCAGGATATTCGCCCCGCAGATTTCATCCTGATGCAGCAAGTCATCGACGGCGAACGCAACCCGACCCTTGCAGGCAAGCCGGTGTGGTTCAGTTGCCTGAGCTTGGCAAACCGTGTGCTCAAGGGCTGCGTGGTCTTCACCCCGGTGGAAAAATACCGTTATGCCGAGGACTTCATCGTCTACATCCCCCACGACCCGGTACACCCACTCAAGCGCTATGACAGCTTTGCCGATCTGAAATCAGCGCTGACCCGCCAACTGCTTGCACAGGATAAGCAACCCGTCGAAGCCGACACCGAAGGCCGCCCGGCCCCCACCCGCTATCAGCGTTTTATCAGCCAGTTTTTCGACGAGGCTGACAAGGCCCCCTTCTTCAACCGCTTCACCGAACCGGCTCCCGGCCCTCTCTTGACAGGCGAGGCGGTTGCGCGCTCACCGATCACCCAGACGCTGCTGCAAATTGCCTTCCCTACCCTGACGCAGTTGGCCGTGCCGCAGGAGTTTCCGCCGCCACAACCTGGCCCCCGGGTGCGGGCCGAAAGCCCCAATCTCTATCCGATGGTGGTTTCAAGGCGCGGCCTGTGGGCGGCCAATGTCGACCTGTGGAACGACCTGTACGAACAGGGTCGCGACAAACACCTGAGCGACGCCCGCACGCAGGCCGTGCCGACTGCCGATGTCGACGCGCGGGTACGTGCGCAAAAGATTGCGCATCTGCTGGAGGGCGGCGCGGCCGTATTGGGCCTGGTGTCGATGTTCGTCCCGGTACTCGGTGAATTGATGATGGCAACCATGGCCGAACAGTTGCTGTATGAAACATTCGAGGGCGTGATGGAGTGGAGCGAAGGCGACCGAGAAGCGGCGAAACAGCACGTGCTTGATGTCGCCCAGAACCTGGCCGTCATGGCTGTGCTGGCCGGCGCCGGAAAAGGCCTGCAAAAACTCACTCTCCCGCCGGCGCCAGCACTGATTCAAAGCCTCAAGCCAGTCAAATTGCCCAGCGGCGAGCAGCGGTTGTGGAAGCCGGACCTGGCTCCTTACCGCAGCGAGGTCACCCTGCCCGAAGACGCCGTCGTCGATGACCTGGGCCTGCACCGTCATGAGCAACACCCCCTGCTGCCCCTCGACGATCAGCTCTACCAACTCAAGCCCGAGCCAGGCAGCGACACCTACCGTGTGCAGCATCCGACGCGACCGGACGCCTATGCCCCCGAAGTGGCGCATAACGGTGCCGGCGCCTGGCGCCATGAAGGCGAAGAACCGTCGACCTGGGACGGCCCAATGCTGATGCGCCGCCTGGGTTACCGCACCCAGGGCTTGAGCGACGCGCAACTGGAACAGGTGCGCGTGGCCAGTGGCACCAGCAAGGATCAACTGCGCCAACTGCACGTCGAGCATCAACCGCCACCCGCGCTGTTGACCGATAGCCTGGAACGGTTTCGGATCAACCAGCAGATCGACACGTTTATCCAGCAAATGAGCAGCGATGATCCCCTCGTCTATACCCAGGCAGACCCACTGTTGCAGGAGCAAATCGTCGATCACAGCGGGCTCAGCCATGAACCGGCTCCTGGCAGCACCCGGCAGGAACTGGCTGAACAATTGGCCCGGTGGCGTCGAGATATGGCCCGCGAGGCGAGCAAGATCCGCAGGTCGCTGTTCGACACACGCTATCGTGCGTATGACGCCACACGGGACCCGCACGTACAGCGCCTCAAGGATGAGTTCAGTGACTTGCCAAGCAGCGTGGCCAGCCGATTGCTGGAAACCACCACCGAGGCAGCACAGCCGGGGATATCGCCGCGCCTGAGAGCGTTGGCCCGCGAATACCAACAGGAAGTGCGCCTCGAGCGGGCCTATGAAGGGCTATTCCTTGACGTCCTGGAAAGCCAGGACAGCCGGCGCCTGGCCCTGCATACCCTGGAAACCCTTCCGGGCTGGCCGCAAGACCTGCGTCTGGAAGTCCGCCTGGGCAGCGAGCGAGGGTCACTGGTAGATGCCATCGGCGCGCAATCCGCTCCCTATAAAAGGGTGCTGGCCATGGACCCGGATAACCTGTTCGGCCAAACCGACCTCTATGGCGCGGTGCTGGCAGCACTCAACCATGTCCAGCGGCGCGCCTTGGGCAATACAGCACGCGACGCCGGAACCCTGAGAGCGCGAGTACGGCAGGCGCCGTTGAACCGCGATGCACTGCGCCCCGTACTGCTGGAATACCCCGTGTTCAGGCAGCCCCTGACAGGCAATCCAAGGCTGTTGGGGGGCATGCCGCTACTGTCTTTGAACCAACTGCGCAGCCCCGCCGGCCGGGTACGCAAGCTGTACCCGGGCTTCACCGAAGAGCAGGTCAACGGGTTTATCGAAACCCAGGGTGCTGACGTACGCAACGAGCTGACACGCCGGGAAGAGCAATACGCCACCCTCAAGCGCGAGCTGAAAGCCTGGGTGACCCAAAGCGCCCGCGAGGAGCGCTCCCGCGACTCGGCTTCCTATTCGCCCGGGAGCAGGGAGCAAGCAGTTGCCGGGCGGTTGAAAGATTGCTGGCGCCGTCAGTCCATCGATAGCGCAGGTGAGATGACCGGGCGCCAACTGAAAATCAATGCGCAGGTGAAGCTGCCGAGCTTGAGCGCCGACTTCAGCCATGTTGACGAGTTGATACTCGATCAGGTGAGCCTTACCGATACGCCGGAGCAGTTCCTGAGCCACTTTCCGAACCTGAAGCGTCTGACCCTGCAGTTTCTCGGCGGTCTGGAGCAACACACACTGACGGAGTTGCCCGCAGCCATCACGGCCATGAAAGAGCTCACCTATCTGGACCTCAGCGACAATGCCATCCGCCTTACCGAGTCCACGGCCACCCGACTGGCGGGCCTGACCCGGCTTGAAGTACTGAACCTGAAAAGCAACCCGTTGGGCCAACTGCCCGACTTCAGCGGCATGACCCGACTGCGCACGCTCAATCTTCGCCTCACCGGCATCGATCAATGGCCGCCAGGGTTGCTCGACCTGCCGGCGCTGGAGGTGGTTGATCTGTCGGCCAATCGCCTGACAGCAGTGCCCGAGAGCCAGCTCAACCCTCCCGCCGCTCAGGTTGAGGCCAGCATCCGGCTCAACCGCGTGACCCTGCTGCACCACAACCCGTTCACCCTTGAAGCCAACGAGCAGATGCGCGCCTACCTTTTACGCATGGCGCGTACTCGCCCCGGATGGCGTAACACCGGGTTGCCAGAGGCGTTCCGGGTGCCCATGAGCAACGACCCACAGGTGGCGCGCCTGCGCAATCTGTTCCCCGGCTTCAACCAGGCAGACGCCGAGCGCTTTGTGCTGCAGGCAGGCACCGATGCGCAAGCGGCATTGACCCGCCTGGAAACCGAGTGGCAAACCCTGAGCACCCGCCTCGAGACCTGGGTCGAAGAACACTTCATGGTTGACGCCGGCAATGATCGCATCCACCGCGGCCGCGCCGTTGAACGACGCCAATTTGCCGAACGGCTCAAGCAATGCTGGCAACGCAGCACCCCCATCGCCCGGTCCAACGACGGCAGGCCCATCGGTCACGAACTCGACCTGTCCGGCTTGAATATCGGCGAGCTGCCCACCCTGGAGGCGGACTTCAGCCATGTCGGGGTGCTCACTGTCCGTGACATGCCGTTGAATGCCGGGCTGGATCGCTTTCTGGAGCACTTCACCTTCACCCGCTGGCTAGACCTGTCGCAATCAAGGTTGAGCGCGATCCCACCTTCGCTCGCAAGGCTGACCCGGTTGACCCGGCTGAACCTTCAACGCTTGCAATTGACGATGACGGAGGCCGACCTGGCCGTGCTTGAAAGCATCACGACCCTCAAATCCCTTGACCTGAGCAGCACCCCCTTGCCCCGTGCGCCAAACCTCGGCGCGCTGACGCAGTTGCGCGGCGTGATGCTGAGAAACACCGGCATCACCCAGTGGCCCGACGGGCTTGGCGTACAGCCGGTGCTGGACCTCATTGATCTGCGCGACAACCGCATCAGCACGCTGCCACAGGCCCAAATCAACCCGACACCCGACCAGGCAGTGGCTGCCATTCGGGCCAACAACGTGACGTTTATTGAGGGCAACCCACTGACGGAGGACGCTCAGGTCGAGCTGATGAACTACCGGCTCAATACCCTTGCACAGTACCCCGAAACAGCCACCGGACGGCTGCAGGGAAGCATGCGCTATCAAGCCCCCCGGCCCCGCCCGGCAGAGGAAGAGCCCATTGAAGCGTCGGACGAGTCGGAGGTGGAAACGCAATCCGGGCATTGGATGGAGGGTCTGGCGCCCGAGCAGGTCACTCGCCGAAAAGCCATGTGGGAGACCATTGCCACCCAACCGGGCGCCGAGGTGTTCCTGGGTATCCTGAACAATCTTCGCGAGTCGGCGGAATACCGCTCCGCGTATGCCGACTTGCAGGCGCGTGTCTGGGCAATGATCGAGGCCGCTGGCGCTCACGACTTGCGCGAAGAGCTGTTCGCCATAGCCGGCGATCCACGCTGCGGCGATCGCGCGGCGCTGGTGTTCAGCGACATGGAAATCAAGGTCATGACCTGGAAAGCCACGCGCATGGCAGGCGACGGCGATGTCGGCACGCCCCTGCTGCACCTGGCGCGGGGTCTGTTTCGCCTGGACGAGGTTGAAAAGGTCGCCAGTCGGAACATCGGCAGCCGGGAAGCACAAATCCGCCTGTCGAACCGCACACCTGAACAGAAGCTCGCCGATATCGCCAAACTGGAAGACATCGAAATCCGCCTGGCCTACCGCATGGGCCTGAGCGAACGCCTTGAGCTGCCGGGCCAACCCTCGGACGCGCGTTACACCGCATCGGGAAGGGTGTCCCAAGCGATGCTCGACAGCACTGCCACACAGATTGAAAGACTGGATAACACCGAACTGTACCTGCACTCGCTACTGGGCAGAGAGTTTTGGCAGACCTTTATCCGTAACCGATATGCCGAACAGTTCGAGGCCCTCAGGGAGCCGTTCCAACTGCGTGAGCAAGGGTTGTCCGAGCAACACGAGGCGGGCGTGCTGACCGACGCCGACTACGAAACCCAGGCGCAGGATGTGCAATTGCAGCTGTCGATTGAAGAGGCAAGGCTGGTTGAATCACTGACCCTCAAGGATTGGATCGGCGCCCTGAAGCCATGCAAAGAAGGTTGCCTCATCGTCTGACGCGTCAGGGTGTCTGCACCAACCGCCCCAACCGTTGCTTGAGCATCTGGTTCTCGGCCCGCAGTTGCTGGACTTCCTCCAGCAGGTCGAGCGCCAGGGCGACGCCTTCCCATTCCAGCTCCAGGTCCTTTTGCAGCGCCGAGGCACGCTTGGCCAGGGCCAGTTCGTAATCGGTGAAACGCCAGGACTCGGGACTGGTCCCCACCGGTTCAACGATGCCGTGCTCGACGATTTCGATCACGTAGGCCACCGACAGGTCGGTGGCCTCACAGAATTCTGCCATGTTCACTTGAACCAAACGGGGACTGCTCATCGTTAGCTACTCCATGATTCTCTTGGATCGAAGGCGGCTTTTTGTGCCAGTTCCTGCCACAACGCCTTGACCTCGTCGTCGGTGTTTTTCGGCATCACCGCCTTGAGTTGCACAAACAGGTAACCGCGCTGCCCGGCCTTGTTCAACAAGCCGTGACCCTTGGCGCGCATGCGCTGGCCGTTCTGGCTGCCGGCCGGCACCTTGAGGTTGATCTTGCCGGTGAGGGTCGGCACCGCCACTTCCGTGCCCAACGCCAGCTCCCACGGGGCCAGCGGCAGGGTAATGATCAGGTTTTCACCTTCCACATCGAATTTCGGATGTGGCGCGAACTTGATGATCAAGTACAGATCACCATTGGCCCCACCGCCAATCCCCGGCGCGCCCTGGCCCTTGAGGCGGATGCGCTCGCCGTCGGCCACACCGGCCGGGATCTTCACGTTCAGGCTCTTGGTGGTGTTGCTGACGTGCTGGCCGGCCGCGTTGTATTGCGGCACCTGGAAGTTGACCTGTTTGGACTCGTTGGACAGGGTCTCTTCAAGGAAGACCGGCAGTTCCATTTCCACATCTTGCCCCCGGCGCCCGGCGCTACGGCCCTGGGCACCACCAAAACCATTGCCGCGCGAACCGAAGATCGAGCTGAAGAAGTCCGAGAAGTCGCCGGTGTCCTGGCCACCGCCGCCATAGCCACCACGGCTCTGCCAGCCTGGCGGGCCCTGGAACGGCTGGCCATGTTGGCCGTATTTGCGCAAATCGTCGTATTCAGCGCGCTTGTCGGCGCTTTTCAGCGCTTCATAGGCTTCGGACGCGTCCTTGAACTTGGCTTCGGCGTCCTTTTCCTTGCTCACGTCCGGGTGATATTTGCGCGCCAGCTTGCGATAGGCGGCCTTGATTGTCTTGTCGTCGGCAGTCGGCTCGACGCCAAGAATCTTGTAATAGTCTTTGAAGTCCATCGGGAGTATCACCGTCCGTTATCGATATCGCACTGCCAGCGTCACAGCATGCGCCTGTTTGCGGCGTCTGGATTGACCGATCTCAATCTTGTGACCGAAGGGTGCGTCAGAAGTTTATCGGCGCTGCGGGCAGAATCCTGCAGCCACCAACCGTATGGGGAGGATTTGGGGGCAAACACCGGGCTTTCAAGGTAACAAGTCCGTTGTATTTAGCGGATAGTCGGCCTACGCATCTGCACGCGGGTGGCATACACTGCGCGGCCGTTTTTCAACCGGAACCCGATTGACATGAAAAACCCATCCCCAGCCCGTGCCTGCGGTATCGACTTCGGCACGTCCAACTCCACCGTCGGCTGGATTCGTCCCGGCATGGAAACGCTTATCGCGCTGGAGGACGACAAGATCACGCTGCCGTCGGTGGTGTTCTTCAACTTCGAAGAACGCCGCCCGGTGTACGGACGCCTGGCCTTGCACGAGTACCTGGAAAACTACGAAGGCCGGCTGATGCGCTCGCTCAAGAGCCTGCTGGGTTCCAAGCTGATCAAGCACGACACCAGCGTATTGGGCACGGCCATGCCGTTCACCGACCTGCTGGCGCTGTTTATCGGCCAACTCAAGAGCCGCGCCGAGACCACCGCCGGGCGTGAGTTCGACGAAGTGGTGCTGGGCCGCCCGGTATTTTTCGTCGACGACGACCCGATGGCCGACCAGGAAGCCGAAAACACCCTGGTGGACGTGGCCCGCAAGATCGGTTTCAAGGACATCTCGTTCCAGTACGAACCGATTGCCGCGGCCTTCGACTACGAGTCCACCATCGAGAAAGAAGAACTGGTGCTGATCGTCGACATCGGCGGGGGGACGTCTGACTTCTCCCTGGTGCGCCTGTCGCCCGAGCGTCGCCAGATCGATAACCGCCACGACGACATCCTCGCCACCGGCGGCGTGCACATCGGCGGGACCGACTTCGACAAGCAACTCTCCCTGGCCGGCATGATGCCGCTGTTCGGCTACGGCAGCCGCATGAAAAGCGGCGCCTACATGCCCACCAGCCACCACATGAACCTGGCGACCTGGCACACCATCAACTCGGTGTACTCACAGAAATCCAAGCTGGCGCTGGGCAGCATGCGCTACGACATCGAGGACACCGGCGGCATCGACCGCCTGTTCAACCTGATCGAACAGCGCGCCGGGCACTGGCTGGCGATGGAAGTGGAAGAAACCAAGATCCAGCTGACCCGGCAGGACAGCCGCCATGTGCTGCTGGACCGGGTCGAGCCGGGGTTGAGCGTGGAACTGAGCCGGGCGTTGTTCGAGTCGGCCATCGACGGCCTGCTGGAGCGGGTGCGCAATGCGGTGACGCAACTGCTCAACGACGCCTCGGTGGACGTGGCCCAGGTGGACACGGTGTTCTTTACCGGGGGTTCCAGCGGGATTCCGGCGCTGCGCCACAGCATCTCGGCGATGCTGCCGAATGCGCAGCATGTGGAAGGGAACATCTTTGGCAGTATCGGCAGTGGTCTGGCGATTGAGGCCAGCAAGCGGTACGGCTACTGATTACACGGCTTGTGTGGCGAGGGAGCTTGCTCCCGCTGGGCTGCGCAGCAGGCCCGTTTTTTTGGGGCCGCTTCGCGCCCCAGCGGGAGCAAGCTCCCTCGCCACAAAAAGCCGATCGCTACACCATCCCCGCCAGCTTCAACTCACTCTTCAAGTACGCATAATAAATCGGCCCCGCCACCACCCCCGGCAGGCCGAAGGCAGCTTCGAACACCAGCATCGCCAACAGCAATTCCCACGACTTGGCACTGATCTGCCCGCCGACGATCCGCGCGTTGAGGAAGTACTCGACCTTGTGGATCACGATCAGGTAGCCCAACGCCGCCACCGCCACCCAGATCGACAGCGACAAGGCCACGATGGTGATCAGGGTGTTGGACATCAGGTTGCCGATCACCGGCAACAGGCCCAGCAGGAACGTCAGCACGATCAACGTCTTGGTCAGCGGCAGGTGAATCCCGCACAGCGGCAGCACTACGGCAAGGAAGATCGCGGTGAACGCGGTGTTCAGCGCGGCGATCTTGATCTGGGCGAAGACGATGTTGCGAAAGGCCTGGACCAGCAGGTGCAGGCGGTCGAACAACGCGGCCGCCAGGGGTTTGCGCTTGGTCAGGTCCGGCACACGCTGCAGGGCGATGATCGCGCCCAGCACCATGCCAATGAGCAAGGTCACAAACATGTGCGCGGCGTCTTTGCCCACCAACTGCAATTCGCTGAGGTGTTTGCTCAGCCATTCGCCGATGGCCACGCGGAACTCGGCGGCGCTGGCCGGCAGGTAGGCATCAAGGAACGGCGGCAGTTGGCCGCGGGCACGGTCGACCACGCCCATGAATTTATCAAGGGAAGCCCCCGGGTTTTCCGCTTCGTGCAGCAGGAAGCTGATGGCCCCGGCAAAGATCAGGGCCAGGATGCTGACGATCAAAGTCCCGAGCAACGCCACCGCCAACCAGCGCGCACGCCGGCCTTCGATCAATCGCTGCAACTGCGGGGTGAGCATGTTGACCAGCTCATACACCAGCAGCCCGGCCAGCAGGCTCGGCAGCAACTTCAACGGCAAAACCAGCAGCAGCCCGCCAAAAATCAGCACGCAACTGACCAACAACAACACGTGACGCTGAGAAAACGTTGGCATACAGCCTCAAAACGAACGGCGTTAAAGGATGGGCAGTCTGCCAGCCTTGGGTGAATCAAGCGAGAAGTCTGAACGCGGTCCAATGTGGGAGCTGGCTTGCCTGCGATAGCGGTGGGTCAGTCAACAAAGGCATCGACTGTCAGGTCGCAATCGCAGGCAAGCCAGCTCCCACAGGGTTCTGCATCATTATTTCTTCAGGCAGGTGCTCATAAACGTTTTACGTGCATCGCCGGTCAGCGCCTGGGTTTTCGCCGTGGCGTTGCAGTCTTTCATCTTTTGCTGCTGTGGCGTGAGGGTCTTGGCGTCGTTGGCGGCCGGGGCGGCCTTCAGGCAGGTGCTCATGAATGCCTTGCGATCATCACCGGTTTTGCCACTGGTCTTGGCTTCGGCGTTGCAAGTGGTCATTTTTTGTTGCTGAGCCGTCTGTGCAGCAGTCGCGGCAAAGCCTTGGGAACACAACAGCAAGCCCATCATCAACAGCGGAATACGCAGCATCTTCATGGAGTTTTCTCCCTGTTACCGTGCCGAGGGGCACGGCCTCCCCAGCAGTGTAGTCAAACCCTGTTACACGTTCACCTGCTACGAATATTCGTCCGACGGTACTGCTCCGGGGTGCAGCCGGCCTGGCGCTGAAACATCGCGATAAACGCCGAGGCAGTGCTGTAGCCCAGGTCAAAGGCCACTTCCTGGACGCTGCGCGGGCTGTCCAACGCTTCGATGGACGCAAGGAAACGCAGGCGTTGGCGCCATTCGCCGAAACTCATCCCCAGCTCCCGCACAAATTGCCGGGCCAGGGTGCGCTCGCTGACATGTACCTGCTCGGCCCAAAGGGCCAGCGCGCGGTTATCGCCTGGATCGGCCTGCATCCCCTCCAGCACGCTGAGTAGCCCGGGATGGCTGGCATACGGCAGAAAACAATCGTGCACCGGGGCCTGCCGGAGCTGGTCCACCAGCACCTGGGCCAGGCGCACATCGGCTTCATTCTCGGGAATGTTGACGTCACGTTCGGCGAAATCACTGAGGATCGCCTTGAGGATATCGCTGATGGTCAGGGTGCACGGCTGCGTCGGCAACTGCTCGCACAGCGCGGGCGCCAGGTACACCGAGCGATAGACAATCGCCTGGGCATTGTAGGAACTGTGCTGGGTATTCGGTGGGATCCACACTGCGTATTGCGGCGGCGACATGAAGCGGCTGCCGGCCACTTCAAAGCGCATCACGCCACGGGCCGAGTAGTCCAGGGAACCCCAGGCATGCTGGTGGGCACTGGCATGGGTGTCGGCCTCGAATTCCGAATAGCGGAAATACACCGGGGATGGCAACTGGTCGAAATCGGGAAGGTTGATGTACTTCTTGAGCATATTGTCTGGATACAGAGGTCGGATGGCTGGATCGAAGTATAGGCTTCGATCCAGACAAAGGATAATCGCCGCTCATAGACGCAACAGGTTCCTTTCAATGCAATACGCTTATCCATTACTGGCCATTTTTATCTGGGCCGGCAATACCGTGGTCAACAAACTCGCGGTGGGGACGATTTTCCCGGCCGAGATCGGCTTTTATCGCTGGCTGCTGGCCGGCGTGCTGTTTACCCCGTTCATGCTCAAACCCGTCATCGCCAATTGGTCGCTGATTCGCCCCAACCTGGGCAAGATCTTCATCCTCGGCGTGCTGGGCATGGCGGTGTATCAGAGCCTGGCGTATTACGCCGCGAACCTGACCTCGGCCACCAACATGGGCATCATCCTCTCGCTGATGCCGCTGATGGCCCTCACTGCCGCCATCATCAGCCTTGGCCAACGCCTCACCTTCGGCGCGCTGACCGGTGCCGTACTGTCGTTCGCTGGCGTGGTGGTGGTGGTTTCCGCCGGCAGCCTCAGCGCGCTGCTGCAACACGGGCTGAACATGGGTGACGCGATGATGCTGGTGGCCACCCTCGCCTACGCGGTCTACAGCACCCTGCTGAAAAAATGGCAGCTGCGGTTGCCGCCGCTGGTGTTGCTGTATTTGCAGGTGTTGGTGGCGGTGGTGGTGCTGTTTCCGCTGTTTCTGTTCTCCGACAAGGCCGGCCTTGGCTGGTCGAATATCCCGCTGGTGCTGTACGCCTGCCTGCTGGCCTCGATGCTCGCGCCGTTGGCGTGGATGCACTCGGTAAAGACCCTCGGCCCAAGCCGCACCACACTGTTTTTCAACCTGCTGCCGCTGATCACCGCGTTGATTGCCGCCGTGGTGTTGAAGGAGCAACTGGCGATGTATCACCTGGTGGGCGGCTTGCTGACCTTGGGCGGGGTGATTTTGTCGGAGCGCTGGACGACACCGGTTCGCAGCAATGTCAGCGCGCCTGAAGCGACTTAAGGCCCACCTCAGAAGCTCCCGCCGGTCCGGGCGTTTTTTGAGTGGTTGCAGGAGGAAGCGCGGCTGTCGGGGCACGCCCGGTAAAATCCGATAAAACTTTTTGCGTTGCCTGGGACTCACAACTTGGAGCGATCACGCCGGCAGAGCGTGGCGCAAAACCGGATTAGTACCAGGAGAATGAGATGACTGACTCACATTTGTCTGACGTAGCCACTTTACGTGACCGCGCCCGCAAGAACGTCGAAAACGGTGCCGTGACTGAGGGCTATGACGCCGACCGCCAGGAAATCCTGCGTCTGCTCAACGAATCGCTGGCCACCGAACTGGTGTGTGTGCTGCGCTACAAGCGCCACTACTTCATGGCCAATGGCGTCAAGGCGCATGTCGCCGCCGAGGAATTTCTCGAGCACGCCACCCAGGAAGCCGAACACGCCGACAAGCTGGCCGAGCGCATCGTGCAGTTGGGCGGCGAACCGGAGTTCAACCCCGACCTGCTGTCGAAAAACTCCCACGCGCAGTACGTGGCCGGCAATACGCTGAAGGAAATGGTCTACGAAGACCTGGTGGCCGAGCGCATCGCGGTGGACAGCTATCGCGAGATCATCCAGTACATCGGCGACAAAGACCCGACCACGCGCCGGATCTTCGAAGAGATCCTGGCCCAGGAAGAAGAACACGCTGACGACATGGCGGATATTCTGAAGGACCTGTAACTAACACACGAACACCGCAAAACCCATGTGGGAGCGGGCTTGCTCGCGAAGGCGGTGGATCAGTCGGCACATTCTTGACTGATCCACCGCCTTCGCGAGCAAGCCCGCTCCCACATTTGGTTCCCGGTTTTGGCAGCTAGCCCTTCACTGTTTTAGGCGCCTTGCCTTCCTTCATCTGTTGCAGCAGCGGCGCACACTGGTTCGGCTCATCGCCGCTCGGCGCCACCAGCGCCAGCAAACCCGCCGCCGGGCCGGCAATCACACCCAGTGCAACCATACCCGCGCCACGCAACATCAGCGGCACCGCCTTCACGCCAGCATTCGGCTTGATAAACGGCCCGTTGACGTACAACGGCGAGCGCAGGGAGAACAGGCGGAAGCCTTTGGACTCTGGGGTAATCGTCAGGTCAAGCTGCTCGCTGGCCATGTTCGCGGTGCCATCGATGTAGATGATCGCGTTCTCGGTGTCGAACACAAACAGGCGAGTCGTCGCCAGGCCGGACTTGATGCCAAAGTCTGCCGCCGCACAGTTGATCTTCACTTCCTTGTCGCCAAACAGGCGGCCGACCACGTAGTTGCCCACGTTAAGCCCGGCGATTTCCATCAGGCCCCGGCTGATGGCCCCGTCGTTGATCAGCATCTTCAGATCGCCATTGGAGGTGCCCAGCAAGGCGGCTACGGAGTTGCCGCGCCCGGAAATATCCGCATCGCCGTTGAGTTCACCAAAGCTGGTTTTCATCGGCTCGAAGGTCGGGAACAGCTGCTTGAGCTTGAAGTTGCGCGCGGTGAGTTTGGCCTGGCCTTCCATCGGCGTGGTGCGCCCGTTGAGGCGAATCTGCGCGTCGAGCTTGCCACCGGCTACGCCGAAACGCAGGGGCTCCAGGCTCAACTGACCGTCGTTCAACACCAGGTGGGTGTAAAGGTCGGTGAACGGCAATTCGGCACTGTGGACGATGCGCTTGCCGGTAAATTCGACGTCGGCATCCATGTCGCGCCAGCGCTCGGTGCGGAACTCTTCCACCGGCAGCACCTTGGTTGCCGGCTGCTTGCTTTCGCCGCCACGGGCTTTTTGCTTGGCGTTGGAGTCGGCGCCAATCAGCGGCGCCAGGTCGGTCATCAACAACTGATTGGAAACCAGCGCCCCCGTGAGCTTGGGCCGTGGCTGGCTGGCGACGTAGCCAAGGTTGCCGTGGATGTCGCTGTTGCCGATCTTGCCGTTGAAATTTTCATACTGGAACGACGCGCCACTGGCCTCGTGCAGCTTGGCGATCAGGTGACCGTCGGTGGAATAGGCGGGCGAATCCGGCAGGGTCACGCCGGTGAGTGGGTAGAGATTGCCCAGGCTGCTGCCGGAAAGCTTGAGGCGCAGGTCGAGGGCGCCGAGGTTCATCGGGTCGGTCAGGGTGCCGGCCAGCGCGATGCTGGTGTCGCCGATCCTGGCCTGGGCTTGCAGCGGGAACGGCTTGGCCGCGTCCTGCAACGCCAGCAGACCACCGATCTTGCCGGTGCCATCAAGCTTCTGGCCGTGGTACTGGCCTTTGACCTTGAGGCCGAACGCGTAATCCTGCGGCGCCGAGCCTTTTTCCAGGGCTTTCTTGGCGTCGGCATCCCCGACGATCTCACCGAAGGGGATCGGCTTGCCGAGCAAATCAATCACTACGTCGAGTTGGGTCTTGAGGGTTTGATCGTCAAGGGTTACGTGGCCTTTGTCGAAACCAATCGCGCCGATATCCACCACCCAGTTGGACGGTTCGGCATTCGGGTCCTTGGGGTCGAACTTGAAGGTCCAGTTGGCGCGGCCGTCGGCCAGGCGCTGCAACTGCGCACTCGGCTCGGTGAGGTCGATACGCGGGATCACCACGCGCTGGGCCAGCAATGCCAGGGGCGAGATGCGCAATTCCACGCGCTTGAGGGTGACCATCTGCGGGGTTTTCGACCAGTCGGGGTTGCCCAGGGTCAGGTCTTCGGCAATCACATGGGGCCACGGAATCCAGGCGCGCCAGCCGCCTTCATCGGCCTCACGCTGCCACACCACCGCCAAGTTGCCATTGATGGCAAACGGTCGATGCAGCTCTTCGGAGACCTTGGCGTTGAGCGGCGGCTTGATCCGGTTCCAGTCAAAGAACACCAGGACCAACACCACAATGGCGATTAACAACACGAAGCTGGCGCAGCTCCAGGCGAGAATTTTACGAGTGCGCGTCATTGCACAGGACTCCAGGTTACGACTGGGCGGGCGCCTTGCGGCGCACGTTTTGACTACAGCTTATATGGCTACGACTGACAAACGGCACGGGGGTTTAACCCCATTGATGAATTAGCGGTAAAAACCGCCTTTCCTGACCAACCCGACAGTTTCAATCATCAATCACGCACCGTTGTTACCCACGATCGTGTCGAAAATACCCACCTCGGTGCAAAAGCGCGGGCTTGAGACCTGCGAGATAGAGCCTTCGCCGGGAACAATCAATTCTGTTGATTATTACCATTGTGTTTATGAACTTTTATATCGACTTATCAAGAGTAGCATTAGCCCTGTACCCAATTTATCGCCCTCCCAAGGAGCAACCCATCATGAAACGCCAATTACTCGCAAGCTTTGTACTGTCCGTCCTGGCCACCAGCGCATTTGCCCTGCCAGCTGCTGAACAGGCGACTCCGCAAGTGAAAGCCGACGCTTCCCACGTAAGCCAAACCCTGGCTCGCAGCGGCGCTTCGGACAAGAACAACACCGACTACAACGGCAGCATCACTGAAAACGGTTCGGACCAAGCCAACAAACGTGCTTACACCGAAGGCGTTGCTGAAGGTGGCCGTGATCGTCTGGAACAGAAAGGCCTGGTTGAAGGTGGCGCTGATCGCCTGATGGAACGCAACGCTGTTGCCGAAGGTGGCCGTGATCGCCTGGAACAGAAAGGTCTGGTTGAAGATGGTTCGAGCCGTGCCAACAAACGCGCCTATGCTGACGGCGTAGTGGAAGGCGGTGCTGACCGTCTGCAAGAACTGCATCAAGCACAGAGCTAAGCCCGTGCTGGCCCTGGAAAAAAGCCCGATCAGCCGATCGGGCTTTGACTTTGTGTGAACTGCAACGCCCTTCTCCCTTTTGAAGTTCGACGCTGGCAAAGCTGATTTGCTAGAGTGCGTCGCTGTCCTTGTCCACAAAGCCCGCCTGCCAATGCTGCCCCGTGCCGAACAGAAGCAACAGACCCGACTCGCCCTGATGGACGCAGCCCGCCATCTGATGGAGTGTGGCCGTGGGTTTGGCAGCCTGAGCCTGCGTGAAGTGGCCAAGACCGCCGGCATCGTGCCCACCGGTTTCTACCGTCACTTTGCCGATATGGATCAGTTGGGCCTGGTACTGGTCAGTGAAGTCGGCCAGACCTTCCGCGCCACGATTCGCCTGGTGCGCCACAACGAATTCGTGATGGGCGGCATCATCGATGCCTCGGTGCGGATTTTCCTGGATGTGGTCGCCGCCAACCGTTCGCAATTCCTGTTCCTGGCCCGCGAGCAATACGGTGGCAGCCTCGCCGTGCGCCAAGCCATTGGTGCCCTGCGCGAAGACATCACCAGCGACCTCGCCGCTGACCTGACCCTGATGCCCAAGCTCCAGCACCTGGATGCCGACGGCTTGCACGTGATGGCCGACCTGATCGTCAAGAGCGTGTTCGCCACCCTGCCCGACATCATCGACCCGCCCGCCGAAGCGCTGCCTGCGCACCTCACGCCGCAAGCCAAGATCACCCAGCAACTGCGTTTTATCTTTATCGGCCTCAAGCATTGGCAAGGCCTGGGCAGCACCGAATAACTCAGCGCACGGCGTGGAAACGCTTGGCGGTGGTGTAGTTCTTGTTCCAGTAGCTGTTGGCCAGTGAGTCGATGCGCACGCTTTTGCCCGTGCGTGGCGAGTGGATGAACTTGCCCTCTCCTATATAGAGACCAACGTGGCTGACCTGGCCGCGCCCATTGCCCCTGAAAAACACCGCATCACCCGGTTGCAACGCATCGCGCTTGACCGTGGCCGCGGTTGAGCGGTGCATCGCTGAGGTGGTGCGAGGCAGATGAATGTTGGCTTCGGTCTTGAACAGGTACACCAGGAAGCTGCTGCAATCGAAGCCCTGCTTCACCGAAGCGCCGCCCAATTTGTAGGGCGTGCCCAACAGCTCATGGGCGCGGTCGATCACGTTGTCGATAGAAGGTGGCGGGGCGAATGCCGGGGCACGCTGAAGATTGGCCGAAGCAGATGAAATGGCGAGCGAAAAACTGACAATGATTAAACAGAAAAATGACTTGTACATGGTGGAAACCGCTGAGGATTAAATACGGAGCGGAATCCTAATGAAACAGCGCGTAACGCAACGCACGGCAAATCCTGCAAGTGCGTAGGAAAAGTCCCAAGCAATCAAAACTCATAAAAGATGAAAGAAATTTCATGCACCAAGCAATGGAATTCAACGCCTAGCGCCCGAATCCGGTGCTATAAATCCACTCACGCACCAAAATGAAACATTTTGGAATAATTTCCTGCGCCATCAGGTGGCATAAGTCGCCTGCCTACAGGGAATTCCTACTCCCCGCGTGGTTGGCAAGACCCTTGCTCTAGCTTGCTTATCGCTCATAGCTGGAAGCTTTCTGATGCTGGTGATCCACCGCCGAATCGCCCCCAAACCCGTCTGGGCCGCAGAGTTGCTGCTGAATTTCGAAGCCCGCAGCAAAAGCCGCCTGCGCTGTTTCAGTGCCGATGGAGAAGACGTCGGCCTGTTTCTGGAGCGCGGCCAACCGCCGCTGCACGATGGCGAATTCCTACAGGCCGAAGACGGACGTGTCGTACGCGTGTGCGCCCGGCCTGAACAACTCCTGCACGTCACCTGCAGCAGTGCGTTTGAACTGACCCGCGCCGCCTATCACCTGGGCAACCGCCATGTAGCCCTCCAAGTGGGCGACGGTTGGCTGCGTCTGCTGGATGACTACGTGCTCAAGGCCATGCTCGACCAGTTGGGCGCCACCACTGAAACCATCGAGGCTCCGTTCCAGCCGGAACACGGCGCCTATGGCGGTGGCCACCATCACTCCCGCCATGGCGACGAAGACTTCAACTACCCACCCAAGCTGCATCAGTTCGGCGTACGTCTATGAACCCAGCCTGGGCGCTGTTGCGTCTGGCCAGTCCGCAGTTGCCGATTGGTGGCTACAGCTATTCCCAGGGCCTGGAAATGGCCGTGGAACAAGCCCGCGTGACCGACCCGGCGAGTGCCGGGCGCTGGATCAGCGATCAACTGTTGCTCAACCTGGCACGCTTCGAAGCGCCGCTGCTGCTCGCCCACTGCACGGCTGCCGCTGAACAGGATTGGCCGCGCCTCGCGCAGTTGTGTGAAGAACACCGCGCCAGCCGCGAAACCCGCGAGCTGTACCAGGAAAGCCGGCAGATGGGTTACTCCCTGCACCAACTGCTGAACGGCTTGCCGGAACTGGATGACGCCGCGCGGGCGTTTCTCGCCCAGCGCCCCGAACCACACCTGGCCCTGGGCTGGGCGCTGGCCGCCCGCGCCTGGCAGATCAGCCCCGATGACGCCCTGGCCGCCTGGCTGTGGAGCTGGCTGGAAAACCAACTGGCGGTGCTGATGAAAACCTTGCCACTGGGCCAGCAAGCCGCCCAGCGCCTGACCAGTGAACTGCTGCCGCAGCTGCAACAAGCCCAGCAGGACGCCAGCCAACTCGACCCCGATCACTACGGCAGCGCCGCGTTTGGCCTGTCCCTGGCGTGCATGGCCCATGAGCGCCAGTACAGCCGCCTGTTCCGTTCCTAGGGCCTTTTATTTTGGAGAATCATATGAACACCCAACCCCTGCGCGTCGGCATCGGCGGCCCGGTCGGCTCCGGCAAGACCGCCCTGACCCTGGCCCTGTGCCTGGCCCTGCGTGATCGCTACAACCTGGCAGTGGTCACCAACGACATCTACACCCGTGAAGACGCCGACTTTCTGGTGCGCAACCAGGCCCTGGCGCCCGAGCGCATCATCGGCGTAGAAACCGGCGGCTGCCCCCACACCGCGATTCGCGAAGATGCCTCGATCAACCTCGAAGCGGTAGACCAACTGAATCGGCGCTTTCCCGGCCTGGACCTGATCCTGGTGGAATCCGGCGGCGACAACCTGTCGGCCACCTTCAGCCCGGAACTGTCGGACCTGACCATCTATGTGATCGATGTGTCGGCCGGCGACAAGCTGCCGCGCAAAGGCGGGCCGGGGATCTGTAAATCCGACCTGCTGGTGATCAACAAGATCGACCTGGCACCGCTGGTGGGCGCGTCCCTGGAGCTGATGAACAGCGACACCCAGCGCATGCGGGGCGGTAAACCTTTCGTCTTCAGCAATCAGAAAACCGGCGTCGGCCTGGAAGAAATCGTCGCCTTCATCGAACGCCAGGGCTTGCTGACCGCAGCCTGATCAACCTCAACAAGGAGCCTGTCCATGCGCCTCAATACACTTCTCGCAGCCGCAGCCTTGCTGCTCACTCCCGCCCTCGCCTTCGCCCACCCCGGCCATGGCGACAACGGCCTGGTGGCCGGTATCAGCCACCCGCTGGGCGGCATTGACCACTTGCTGGCGATGCTCGCCGTGGGCCTGTGGGCCGCCCAACAGAAAGGCTCAGCACGCTGGGCGCTGCCGTGCACCTTCGTCGGCACCATGCTGATCGGCGGGATGCTGGGCTTTGAAGGGCTGGAACTGCCGGCGCTGGAAAGCGGGATTGCCGCGTCGGTGCTGGCGCTGGGCCTGGCGGTTGCGCTGGCGGTGCGGCCACCGTTGTTCGTGGCGGTGGCGGCGACGGCACTGTTTGCGCTGTTCCATGGCGTGGCTCATGGCTTGGAGCTGCCGGACATGTCCAGCCCTTGGGCGTATGCCGTAGGGTTCGTGGGTGCGACGGCGGTTCTGCATGCAGCGGGTTATGCCGTGGTGCGTTTCCTGCCGGCGGCGGCAGCGCCGTTGGTGCGGGTGGCGGGTGCGGCATCGGCGGCGACTGGGGTTTGGTTGCTCGCGGCCTGAGATTTTCAGCGCTTCCAATGGCCCCATCGCGGGCAAGCCCGGCTCCCACAGGTGTCCTCGATCACCTGTGGGAGCCGGGCTTGCCCGCGATGGCGGACTCACAGCCACCACTTCCCCCAAGCCTGATACCATGTCGCGCAAACACCCCTGCCGTGACGACGCCAGCCGATGCCCATCGCTCCAAGCTCCGCCCTCAAGCCTCAATTGACCGCTGTGTTGACGCACTTCCACGACCTGATCGTGCCGCTCTGGCATGGCCCGGGCTGGAATGCCGACCTGGCGCTGCCCTATGAGGCCCTGGACGCCGATCATCGGCCTTTGCCGCCGCAACGCTACCGCGCCATGGCCTGCGCACGGCAGTTGTACCTGTTCGCCAGCTTGATCGGCGAGCCCGGCGCAGCCTTTGCCGAGGAGCGCGCCGCCGCGCTGTTCCGTTCCCTGCAACGGCACTTCCACGACGCCGAGCACGGCGGCTGGTTCTACAGCATCGACGCCCACGGCAAGCCACTGGATAAACGCAAGGACCTCTACACCCACGCCTTCATCATCTTCGCCTGCGCCCACTATTGGGCCAAGGTGCGTGAATCGCTGGTGGAGTCGGTGCTGGACGCGGCCCTGGAAGTGGTCGCCGAACGCTTCGCCACCGGCGACGGCCTGTACGAAGCGGTGCTGGAGCGTAACTGGTCGTCCCTCAAGTCCGGCCCTCTGCAAAACCCGTTGATGCACCTGGCCGAAGGCTTCCTCGCCACGCTGGCCGTGCGTGAAGACGCCGTCACCCAGGACGCATTGCTGGACCTGGCCAACGCCCTGCAAAAGCGCTTCATCGACCGCCAGCACGGCGTGATGATGGAAAAACCGCTGGGGGCTGTGGATAACTGGTTTGAGCCGGGACACCAGTTCGAATGGTTCTTCCTGCTGGAGTCTTCGGACTTGTTGCGAGGCACACCGCTGCACGCGTCCCTGAACAAAGCGTTCAGCTATGCCGAGCAAAAGGGTGTGGATAACCTGACCGGTGCGGTCAGCGGCATGCTGGCCCTGGACGGCAGCCTGCGTGACGGCACTCAACGCATCTGGGCCCAGGCCGAATACCTGCGGGCGCTGACCTTGCGACCCAACAGTGAAGCCGTGCTGCAACGCCAATTGCTGGCGCTGCAACAGCGCTTCCTGCACGACAAAGGCTGGAATGAGTGCCTGGATGCCAAGGGGCAAGTCAGCCGACGGGACATGCCGTCGACCACGCCTTACCACTTGGCGACGTGCTACCTGGGCCTTACGCAATCCATTTGCGATCCCCGGTAAAACTGATCGTCAGCCAGCGGGCCGCGTCCGGCTTGCCCAGCCCTGTGGATATTTCTTCGCGCAGCCCGTCCAGGGTGGCGACGTTATCCACCGGGTAATCCGCCGGCAGCACCACATGAATCTCGATAAACCGCGCCCGCCCGTGCTTCTGCACGTAGGACACGTAGTCGTCGAAACCATGCCTGGCCACGACCGCCTCCATCACTTCGCGCACTTTGCCGTCCAACTGGTCCGGCACAATCCCCAGCACGTCGCGTAGCGCCGGGCGCAGGATCTTGAAGGCCGGCGCCAGCATGCTCAACGCCAGCAGGATCAGGATCAACGGGTCGACATACACCGCCCACTGCCCATAGCCCTGGGACTTGAGCAACAGCGCCGCCAGGAAGCTCACCAGCAGCCCCACCGACAGCATCGCATCCACCAGCCAACTGATGTTATCGAACTGGATCAGCGACGACTTGAGCGTGCGATTGCGATAACGCACGTAGAAGAAATAGGCGAACTCGACGACGGTAAATACCGCCGCATAGATGATCACCAGACCCAACTCGATATCGCGCCCGCCATTGATAATGCCGAACACGCCGTTGAGAAACGCATAGATGGCGATCAACAGCAGGAAGCTGCCTTCGATCAGCAGCACCATGGGTTCCAGGTGCCAGTAGCCGAACTGGAAACGTTCGTTGCTTTTCTTGGCGATCAGCTTGGCCGTGATCAGCATCAGCACCTTGATGGCGGTGGCGATCAGCGAGAAAAAGCCGTCGAATAAAATCGATTGGGCGCCCGACACCACGCCCGTGACAATCCCGGCGATCGCCACGGCGAACATCAGGATGGTCGATTGTTTGAGCAGCGACTGCTCACCTCGGTTACTCACATATCCTCCTGTCAAAACCTTTGAACCGCAGAGCGCGGCGGGGTTTTCAGGGGTGGAGTGTACCTGATGTCCTGTTTTGGCCGATTTGCCGCCTATTCAAGGCTGACAAAACCTGTGCTGAGGGAGCTTGCTCCCTCACCACAACAGCTCGACGAGCTTAGCCCTTGGCGCCACGCTCAATCGCAAACCCGGCCCAGGTCTGGCTGACCGGCATCAGTTCCAGGCGGTTGATGTTCACGTGCGCCGGGGTGTTCAGCACCCAGAAGATCGTGTCCGCAATGTCCTGCGGCTGGATCGGCTCGGCACCGGCATAGGTCGCGTCATAACGCGCCTGGTCACCGGCAAACCGCACCAGGGAGAACTCGCTTTCGCACAGGCCCGGCTCGATGTTGGTCACGCGCACGCCAGTGCCCTGCAAGTCGCAACGCAGGTTCAGCGAGAATTGTTTGACGAAGGCCTTGGTGCCGCCATACACGTGGCTGCCCGGGTACGGGTAGCTGCCGGCGATGGAGCCAAGGTTGATGATGCCGGCGCCACGGCCGTGGGCGATCAGGCGCGGCAACAGCAGGCTGGTGGTGGTCAGCAGGCCCTTGATGTTGGTATCGACCATGGTTTCCCAATCGTCGAGGCTGCACTTGGGCGCAGGGTCGGTGCCCACCGCCAGGCCGGCGTTGTTGATCAGCCCGCGCAGTGTGGAGAAGGACGGCGGCAGGTTGGCGATTGCCTCTTCCATGGCTTTGCGGTCACGCACGTCCACCACCAGGCCGAGCACTTCGGTCTGCTTGGAGAGCTCGGCACACAGGGCGTTCAGACGCTCTGCGCGGCGGCCGGTGAGCACCAGTTTCCAGCCGGCTTCGGCAAAACGGCGGGCACAGGCCTCGCCAAAACCGGAGGTCGCGCCAGTAATAAACAGCGTATTGGACATGGTGTTCTCCTTGCAGGGCTACGAGGTAAAAAATCAGCCAGCAGAATGCCCGGCTGCCGGGCTGGCGGCAACTGATACACGCTGTGGACACAGGTGAATGCCGCTCATACTGTACGAAATTCAACCAATCACTTGGGAGCCATACAGGCCGCGGCGTGCAGCCATGTGCGCGCACCTTATCCACAGCCCCGTCCACAGTCTTTGGGGGCAAGTGCAAAAGCTGAAAGCCGCAGTACACAAGGCTTTCAGCGCGATTCAAAAAGTTTTTTGCTTGACCTTGAGCGAGCCCTATGTAGCCCGCTTCAAAACGGTGCAATCAGGACGATGGCTCCGGGCCAGTCATTCCGGCCTCTGCGGCACTCTTTCCAGAGTTTAGTCACAGACTTATCCACAGGCCGGAGTGACATCTTCCGGTCATATACCTGTGTCTTTAAACAGGTTGACAAAACCCTCGAGTGGTCGCGAAAAACTCGTTGATCAATAAACAACCACCGCGCTACAAGCCACGGAAACAAAGGGCTCCAGCCAGCTACTCCCACGTTACCCACAGCCGGTTCCACAGTGGTTGGGGACAAGTCAAAACTGTGACAAAACAGGGATTTGCGGCGGCTATATGTCGCGCTTTGGCAGGTGTCTGGATTTGTTGTCCACAATTTCAGGAAAGCACTGTGGATGAGCGTTCTCACGCTGATCGTTCCCACGCTCTGCGTGGGAATGCAGGCCGGGACGCTCTGCGTCCCAAAGCGTGACGCAGAGCGTCACCAGAGGCGTTCCCACGCGGAGCGTGGGAACGATCAGAGTTACATCAGTGCCCGCCGAGGTAGGCGTTGCGCACCTCCTCATTCACCAGCAGCTCCTTGCCGGTGCCGGTAAGGCGAATCTCGCCGTTGACCATCACGTACGCCCGGTCCGACAAGCGCAGCGCATGGTTGGCGTTCTGCTCCACCAGGAAGATGGTCATGCCGGTAGACGCCAGTTCCCGCAGCGTGGCGAAGATCTGCTTCACCACAATCGGCGCCAGCCCCAGGCTCGGCTCGTCCAGCAGCAACAGCTTGGGCCGGCTCATCAGCGCACGAGCGATGGCGAGCATCTGCTGCTCCCCACCGGACATGGTCATCGCCCGCTGGTTACGCCGCTCCTTGAGGCGCGGAAACAGCTCGAACATCCGCTGCATGTCCTCGGTGGCGAACTTGTCGCCAATCGGGATGGTGCCCATCAGCAGGTTTTCCTCGACGGTCATGTCGGGGAACACCCGCCGCCCTTCCGGCGACTGCGCAATGCCGTTGGAGGCGATGTAGTGGGACGACTTGTGGGTAATGTCGACGCCGCGGTAGATGATCTGCCCGGACTCGGCCCGTGGCTGGCCAAAGATCGACATCAGCAGCGTGGATTTACCCGCGCCGTTGGAGCCGATCAGGCTGACGGTTTCACCTTCGTTGATGTGCAGCGAAACTTTCTTCAGGGCCTGGATCGGGCCGTAGTACACGTCCAGGTCTTTCAGTTCGAGGATTGGCTCACTCATACCAGCTCCTCTTCGTCAGCGCCCAGGTAAGCCGCGATCACTTTAGGATCATTGCGGATTGCTTCAGGGCCGCCCTCGGCAATCACGTTGCCGTGGTCCAGCACCACGATGTGGTCGGAAATACTCATCACCATGCCCATGTCGTGTTCGATCAGTACCACCGTCAAGTCGTGCTCGTCCCGCAGCAGACGAATCATCGCGCTGAGGGCTTCGGTTTCCTGGGGGTTGAGGCCGGCAGCCGGTTCGTCGAGGCAGATAATCTGCGGCCGGGTGCACATGGCGCGGGCGATTTCCAGGCGGCGTTGTTGACCGTAGGACAACTCGCCGGCCAGGCGGTTGGCGCAGTCCACCAGGTCCACCACTTCCAGCCAGTAGAAGGCATGGTCGAGGGCGTCGCTTTCTGCCTTGCGGTACCCCTTGGTGTTGAGGATGCCCGCGAGCATGTTGCGGTTGACCCACATGTGCTGGGCCACCAGCAGGTTCTCCACCACCGACATTTCCTTGAACAGGCGAATGTTCTGGAAGGTGCGCGCCAAACCGGCACGGTTCACCAGGTGGGTGCCGCCGAACATTTTGTAGAACACCCGGCTGAAGAAGCTTTTCGGTGAAACAAAGTCGGTGGCCTTGAAGCGCTCGCCCAGCAGCTGGATCACGTTGGTCTGCTTGCCGCGCACATTGAGTTCGATCTTGCCGCCGGAGGCTTTGTAGAACCCGGTCAGGCAGTTGAACACCGTGGTCTTGCCGGCGCCGTTGGGGCCGATCAAAGCGAAGATCGAGTTGCGTTCGACCTTGAGACTCACATCGCTCAAGGCCTTGATTCCACCGAAGTGCATCATCAGGTGTTCCACGGAGAGGACGACTTCCTTGCTCATGGCGCCACTCCTTTACGTGGGACTACACCGGTACGGCTGATACGAATCAAGCCTCGTGGTCGCCAGATCATCATCACCACCATCAACACGCCGAACAGCAGCACGCGGTATTCAGAGAAGCTGCGCAGCAGCTCCGGCGCCACGGTCAGCACGAACGCGGCAATCACTACGCCGACGGTCGAGCCCATGCCGCCCAACACCACGATGGCGAGGATCAGCGCCGACTCGAAGAAGGTGAACGACGACGGGTTGACGAAGCCCTGGTAGCTGGCGAAAAACACCCCGGCCAGACCGGCAGTGGAAGCGCCGATGGTGAACGCCGAGAGCTTCACCAGCACGTGGTTGAGGCCCATGGAACGGCAGGCGATTTCATCTTCGCGCAAGGCTTCCCAGGCGCGGCCCACCGGCATGCGGGTCAGGCGGTGCTTGATATACAGCACCAGCAGCACCACCAGGAACAGCACGATGTAGATGAACAGGAATTTGAAGTTGGGGTTGTAGTCGATGCCGAAGAACTCGTGGAACGGCACCCCGCCATCCTTTGCCTTACGCACGAACTCCAGGCCGAAAAAGGTTGGCGACGGCACCGGCATGCCATTCGGGCCACCAGTAAACGACAGCCAGTTGTTCAGCACCAGGCGGATGATTTCACCGAAGCCCAGGGTCACGATTGCCAGGTAATCCCCGTGCATTCGCAGCACCGGGAACCCGAGAATGCACCCCGCCAGCGCCGCGCAGATCGCCGCCAGCGGCAGCACTGTCCAGAAGCCCAGGCCGAGGTATTGATAACCCAGCGCCAACCCATAGGCACCGATGGCGTAGAACGCCACGTAACCCAGGTCGAGCAGCCCGGCCAGGCCCACCACGATGTTCAGGCCCAGCCCCAACAACACGTAGATCAGCCCGAGGATCACCACGGTCAACAGGTACTTGTTGGCGAAGAACGGGAACACAATGGCAATCACGATCAACGCCGGGATGATCCAGCGCAGGCGCGATTTGTAGTCGGGCTTGAGTACATGCACACCGGAACCGGTGCTTTCAAACCCTTGCAGAATCCGCAGGCCCCTGGGGGTTTGCAGGAACAGGCTCATGGCAAAGCGGCCGACCATCACAATGGCCACCAGGATGCCGACACGCGCCGGTTGCAGGTTGAAGCTGTAGCCGTCGAGGACCACGCCGACGATCGGACCGAACACGATCAGCGAAATCAGCCCGGCGAGTACCGCATCGACGACACTTTTCTTGATATCGATAGAGTAGGCAGCAGACATAGTTATACCTTCGCCACGAGTGGGCGACCGAGCAGGCCCTGGGGACGGAAAATCAGGATCACCACCAGCAGGGAGAAACTGAACACGTCTTTGTAGTCAGAGTTGATCAACCCCGAGAACAGCGACTCGGAAATACCCAGGATGATCCCGCCGAGCATGGCCCCAGGCAGGGAACCGATGCCACCGAGTACCGCCGCGGTAAATGCCTTGATGCCGATGATGAAGCCGGCATAGAAGTCGAACGTGCCGTAGTTCAGGGTGATCAGCACCCCGGCCAACGCGGCCATGGCGGCACCAATCACGAATACGTAGGAGATGACCCGGTCGGTGTTGATGCCGAGGATCGACGCCATCTTGCGGTCTTGCTGGGTTGCGCGGCACATGCGGCCGAGCTTGGTGTACTTGATGATGTAGGTCAGCAGGCCCATGCCGACAAACGCGGCCACCAGGATGAACACCTTGGTGTAGGTCAACTGCACGAAGCCGGTGCCGATGTCGACTCTCCAGGCGCCGGCCAGCAGCGTCGGGATGCCTTGTTGCTTGGCGCCCTGGGCGATCTGCGCGTAGTTCTGCAGGATCAGTGAGATACCGATGGCGCTGATCAGCGGGGCCAGTCGGGTGGAGTTGCGCAGCGGTTTGTAGGCGACACGCTCGATGACCCAGCCGTAAACGCCAGTGACGACGACGGTGAAGATCAGGGTGCCAAGGATGAGCAGCGGGAAGGATTCGATGCCGAAGTAAGCCAGCAGTGCCAGACTGATCGCCGCGAGGTAAGCGGAAATCATATAAACCTCGCCGTGGGCGAAGTTGATCATGCCAATGATGCCATAGACCATTGTGTAGCCGATGGCGATCAAGCCATAGACCGACCCGAGGGTCAGCCCATTGACCAGTTGCTGCAGGAAAATACCATCCATAACGCAATCTCACGCAGTGAGAGCCTGCACACCTGTGGGTGTGCGGATCTTCTAGGAGGAAAAGACAGACACAAAAGAGGCTGGCAACCAAGTCCCCTCGTGAAAGCTGGCTTGTGTGGGAGTCGGGCTTGCCCGCGCTGCAGACACCTCGGAATGTCAGTCAAACCGAGGTGAAGCTATCGCAGGCAAGCCAGCTCCCACAAAAGCCCGGCTCCCACAGGGTCAAGTGGCGTCTAACCCATCGCGCTAACTATTACTTCTGCTTTTCCAGCTGGTGATACTTGCCATCCTTGTCCCACTGGTAAACCACATAGTCGGAGACTTTCAGGTCGCCCTTGGCATCCCAGGTCTTCTCGCCCATGACGGTTTTGACCGGGTGGGCTTTCAGCCACTTGGCCGCGTCTTCGCCCTTGTTGGACTTGGCGCCATTGAAGCCAGCGGCCAGGGCCTGGAGCGAAGCATAGGCATACAGGGTGTAGCCTTCAGGCTCGGTGCCACTTTTGCGGAACTCTTCCACCACGGCCTTGCTGTCTGGCAGCAGACGCGGGTCGGCGCCAAAGGTCATGTACACGCCGTCCACATACTGTGCGCCGCCGGCGGTCGCTACCAGTTCATCGGTGACCACGCCGTCATCGGACATGAACTTGACGTCTTTCAAGCCGGCTTCACGAATCTGGCGAACCAGTGGACCGGCTTCCGGGTGCAGGCCGCCGAAGTACACGACATCAGCACCGGTGGAGCGGATCTTGGTGACCAGGGCGCTGAAGTCTTTCTCGCCACGGGTCAGGCCTTCTTCCAGCACCGGCTTCACGCCACGCTTGGTCAACTGAGCCGCGGTAGCGTCTGCCAAACCTTTGCCGTAGGTGTCCTTGTCGTTGATAACCGCGACTTTCTTGCCCTTGAGCACGTCGACAATGTAGTCGCCGGCCACGATGCCTTGCTGGTCGTCACGGCCGCACATACGGAACATGGCGGTCATGCCGCGCTCGGTCACTTGCGGGTTGGTGGAGCCTGGGGTGATCGCAATCACACCCGCGTCGTTATAAACCTCGGAGGCCGGAATGGTGTTCGAGGAGCAGAAGTGCCCGACCACGCCGATCACTTTGTCCTGGTCAACCAGACGGTTGGCCACGGCCACGGCCTGCTTGGGTTCGCAGGCATCGTCGCCGGCAACCAGCACGACTTTCTCGCCATTGATGCCACCGGCCTTGTTGATGACGTCGGCTGCCGCCTGGGCACCTGTCATGTACTGCTTGCCAAATGCCGCGTTGGCACCGGTCATCGGCCCCGCTACGCCAATCTTCACATCAGCTTGAGCAAACGCAGAAACACCCAGCGCCGCAGTAACGGCGAGGGCCAGGAAACCTTTCTTGTAAAACGTCTGGGACATGAGTGGTGCTCCGAGGTTTTTGTTGAATTGGCACTGCAGCTTCACTTCAAAAACTTTCAGCGAAAGCCCAGAGCAAGCGGCGTGCCATTACGTTTTTATTATTCAAAAAGACACGGTGTCATTGTAATTACAGGTTTTTGGGCGCCTTTTGATTGGACGTGCAACCGTCTAACTCAACCAGGTGCAACCATTGGACTCATAAAGTGCAACCCGGCCGATCAAGCGCTGCAACCCGGCCATCAAACGGCCACCCTTGAACCTGTAACAGCATGCGTAACGGAAGTGCACATTTACAGTGCGTTACTGCTACGACTCGCACCAATACAGATTAGTAGCCGGCAAGGAAAATGCAGGCTTCTGAGCGGTATTTCGTTGATCAGATCACGATCCGCAGGCATTGGCCCGCGTGATACAGCGAGAATCCTGCTTCATACAAACAGCTGCGCAGGCCCACACCGGCCAGCGGCTGCATCGGTGCGAAGGGGATCGGCAGTGCCTGTGGATCCTGGTGACACAGGTAGTCCGCAAAGGCTTTGCCCACGACACTGCCGGTCGTCACACCGCGCCCGTTGTAACCGGTGACCGCCACCAACCCGGGCGCCGGTTCGAACAGGCGCATCAGGTGGTCTGGCGTGAAGGCGATGCAGCCGGTCCAGGTGCATTCCCACTGCACCGGCTTGAGGTACGGGAAGTAGTGCTGCTGCACTCGATCGGCCCAGGCCTTGAGGAACCAGGTGGGTTTCTGGTTGCCGTTGCCCAGGCTGCCGAGCAACAGCCGGCCCTCGGCGTCGCGGCGGATGCTGCTGAGTACCTGGCGGGTGTCCCAGGAGCCTTGGCCGCCCGGGAGAATTTGTTGTGCGGCTTCGTCGGTCAGTGGAGCCGACGCCACCTGATAGTAATAACCGGGGAAAAAGTTGCGGCGCAGCTCGGTCCACTCGCCTTCGGTGTAGGCATTGGAAGCAATCACCACCTGTGCGGCCTGCACCGCGCCCTGGGCAGTCTGCACAGACCAGTGCGGGCCCTGGCGTTCCAGTTGGGTGACCGGGGAATGGTCAAACAACTGCCCCCCCAGCCCGACTGCAGCATTGGCCAAGCCGCTGGTGTAGGCCATCGGGTTCAAGGTGCCAGCACGCCGGTCGAGCAAGGCGGCAGCAATCTTTTTGGTACCGGTGGCTTGCTCGCAGGCCGCGCCGGTCAATAGTTCTACCGGTGCGCCGCGACGCTTCCATTGTTCTTCACGACTGCGCAGATCCGCCTCGCCACGAGCGTTATGCGCCATGTGCAAAGTGCCCTCGCGGCGCAGTTGGCAATCGATGTTGTATTTGTCGATCAGGCTGAACACCAGGGACGGTGCCGCGCCGAGCATGCGGTTGAGCTGGCTGCCCACCGCTGTGCCAAAACCGGCTTCGATCTCGTCCGGGGGAATCCACATCCCGGCGTTGACCAAGCCCACGTTGCGCCCCGAACCACCGTGGCCGGTGCGATGGGCTTCGAGTACGGCGACGCTTTTACCTTGTTCCAGCAGGTGAATGGCCGCCGACAAACCGGTGATCCCGGCGCCGATCACGCACACATCCACCTTGACCTCGCCCTTGAGCGCGGCGCGATCCGGCCGGCCAGGGGTGAGTTGTTCCCACAAACATGCTTCGCGTAATGCCATTGCCAGACTCCGATGAGACCTAACAAACCACTATTTTGATGTGCGAACCCGCTCAACTGTGGGAGCTGGCTTGCCTGCGATGCAGGCACCTCGGTGCATCAGTGACACCGGGGTGATGCTATCGCAGGCAAGCCAGCTCCCACATTGAACTCACTCCGACTTGAGGTATCAGTCGAAGGTAATACCTTGGGCCAGCGGCAGTTCCAGCGAGTAGTTCACGGTGTTGGTCTGGCGACGCATGTACCCGCGCCATGCATCCGAACCCGACTCACGCCCGCCACCGGTCTCTTTCTCACCGCCAAACGCGCCACCAATCTCCGCGCCGCTCGGGCCGATGTTGACGTTGGCGATCCCGCAATCACTGCCCACCGCCGACATGAACTGCTCAGCTTCACGCACGTCAGTGGTAAAGATGCACGAAGACAGGCCTTGTGGCACCGCATTGTTCAGGCGCAGCGCTTCAGCGAAATCGGTGTAGCCCACCACGTACAGAATCGGTGCAAACGTTTCGGTGCACACCACATCACTCTGCTCCGGCATTTCCACAATGGCCGGCGACACGTAGTAAGCGTTGGGGAACGTGTCTTCCAACTGACGCTTGCCGCCAAACACCCGGCCGCCTTCGCTCAAGGCCTGCTCCAGGGCGTCCTGCATGTTTTCGAAGCTGTGCTTGTCGATCAGCGGGCCGATCAGGTTGCCTTCCAGCGGATGGCCGATGCGCACTTTGGAATACGCGGCCTTGAGGCGGGTGACGATTTCCTCTTTCACCGACTCATGGGCGATCAAGCGGCGCAGGCTGGTGCAGCGCTGCCCGGCGGTACCGACGGCGCTGAACAGGATGGCGCGCACGGCCATGTCCAGGTCAGCGCTTGGGCCGAGGATCATTGCGTTATTGCCCCCCAGCTCGAGAATGCTGCGGGCAAAACGTGCGGCGACTTTCGGTGCCACTTCACGGCCCATGCGGGTGCTGCCGGTGGCGCTGATCAGCGCAACACGCGGGTCATCCACCAGTGCGGCGCCGGCATCGCGGCCACCGATGATCACTTGGCTGAGGTACGGCGGCGCATCGCTGAAGTTCTTCAACACGCGCTCGAAGAGCGCCTGGCAGGCCAAGGCGGTGAGCGGAGTCTTTTCCGAGGGTTTCCAGATCACTGCGTTGCCGCATACCAGCGCCAGCGCGGTGTTCCACGCCCATACGGCGACCGGGAAGTTGAACGCGCTGATCACGCCGACCACGCCCAGCGGGTGCCAGGTTTCACGCATGTGGTGGCCCGGGCGCTCGGAGGCGATGGTCAAGCCGTACAGTTGACGCGACAGGCCGACGGCGAAGTCGCAGATGTCGATCATTTCCTGCACTTCACCCAAACCTTCCTGGGTGATCTTGCCGGCTTCCCACGACACCAACTCGCCGAGGTCGGCCTTGTACTCGCGCAACACGTCGCCGAACTGGCGCACCAGCTCACCACGACGGGGGGCCGGCACCTTGCGCCAGGCGTCGAATGCATGCTCGGCGCGACTGACCTGCTGCTCCACCTCGGCGGCACCTTCCCAGTGCACACTGGCAATCCGGCTGCCATCAATGGGCGAATGCACGGGCTGTTTTCCCGACTGGTACAGCGCCGGGTTTACCCCGAGACGATCAAGCAATGCGGCAACCATGGGTCACTCCTTCAAGCTGTAAAAACAAAATAGGCGCCGCCAACGCTCGCGGCGATCCAGGCCTTATTTGTAGCTGGCCCAAGACTTGCCAACAAACGACGATTAGGCGAGATATCATTCCGTTTATTCATGCTAAGAACAAAAAGAGGCGTGCCGTGCTGAATAAAAGACATTTGCCCTCGATCACCGCCCTGCAGTGTTTCGAAGCGGTCACCCGCCACCTGAGTTTTACTCGCGCCGCCGAAGAGCTGAACCTCACCCAGAGCGCCGTCAGCAAACAGGTCGCGCAGCTGGAAGAACTGCTGCAGCACCTGCTGTTTCGCCGGGTGCGCCGTCGCTTGCAGATGACCCCGGCGGGCGATCTGTACCTGGTGGAAGTGCGCAAGATCCTCACCCAGGTGGAGATGTCCACCCATTACCTGCGCTCCTACGGCGGCGAGACTGAAGTGCTGCGGGTCTCCACGCCCTACACCTTCGGCGCGCGCTGGCTGGTGCCACGCCTCAAGGGCTGGCGACTGCGGCATCCGCAGATTCACCTGGACCTGTGCAACGAACAGGAGCCCGACGAGTTGCTGCAAGGCAAGGCCGACCTGGCCTTCTATTTCGGCCAGGGCTCACGGCCCGGCACCGAAAGCCTGAAGCTGTTCAGCGAAGAACTGGTGCCCGTGTGCTCGCCCGACAGCCTGCCCGCGCAACCGTTTACCGACCCCACGCAACTCAGCGAACTGGTGCTGCTGCAAAACGCCTCGCGCCCCCAGGGCTGGCACGACTGGTTCGCCGCCCAGGGTTATCACACCGAACACAGCTACCACGGGCCGCGCTTCGAAACCTTTTATATGTGCATCCGCGCCGCACAAGTGGGCTGCGGCGTGGCGCTATTGCCCAGGTTTCTGGTGGAAGAAGAGTTGGCCGAAGGCAAGCTGGTGATCCCCTGGCAGCACGCGATGCCGAGCCAGGATGCCTATTACCTGGCCTACCCCGAGCACTCGGCGGAAGTGCCCAAGGTGCGGGATTTTGTGAAGTGGATGATGGAGCAGGTTGAGTCTGATTGACCTTTTTTGCCTGCAATACCGCTATCGCAGGCAAGCCAGCTCCCACCTTTTGGAATGCATTCATCTGTGGGAGCTGGCTTGCCTGCGATGGCGCCAGTAGCCATCCTCAAAAAAATCACTGGCAAAACAGCACAGGTCTATGCGCCACTAGCGCCATTCCTTAATTGTGCGTAAAGGTCGGCGCCCATCGCCGACCCGTCTGGAGATTCCCGTTATGAGCGAGAGTGTGTTTGCCGATCGCATCGTGCAGAACCTGCTCGACACCGACTTCTACAAGCTGACCATGATGCAGGCGGTGCTGCACAACTACCCGAACGTGGAAGTTGAATGGGAATTTCGTTGCCGTAACAGTGAAGACCTGCGCCCGTACCTGGCGGAGATCCGCTACCAGATCGAGCGCCTCGCCGAGCTGAGCCTGAGCCCCGACCAGTTGGGTTTCCTGGAGCGCATCAGCTTCATGAAGCCGGATTTCCTGCGCTTCCTCGGGCTGTTTCGCTTCAACCTGCGCTACGTGCACACCGGCATCGAAAACGGCGAGCTGTTTATCCGCCTGCGCGGGCCGTGGCTGCACGTGATTCTGTTTGAAGTGCCGATGCTGGCCATCGTCAGCGAAGTGCGTAACCGCTATCGCTACCAGACTGTGATCCTCGAACAAGCCCGCGAGCAGCTGTATCGCAAGTTCGACTGGCTGACCGCCAACGCCAGCGTCGAAGAGCTCTCCGAATTGCAGGTGGCGGATTTCGGCACCCGTCGGCGCTTCTCCTTCCGCGTGCAGGAAGAAGTGGTGAACGTGCTCAAGCACGACTTCCCCGGGCGTTTTGTCGGCACCAGCAACGTGCACCTGGCCCGCGAGCTGAACATGAAGCCGCTGGGCACCATGGCTCACGAATGGATCATGGCCCACCAGCAACTCGGCCCCCGGCTGATCGACAGCCAGATCGCCGCCCTCGACTGCTGGGTGCGCGAGTACCGTGGCCTGCTGGGCATCGCCCTGACCGATTGCATCACCACCGATGCGTTCCTCGGCGATTTCGACCTGTACTTCGCCAAGCTCTTCGACGGCTTGCGCCACGACTCCGGTGACCCGGTGCAATGGGCCGAAAAGGCGATTGCCCACTATCACAAGCTGGGGATCGAGCCGATGAGCAAGACCCTGGTGTTCTCCGACAGCCTGTCGCTGCCCAAGGCGCTGGAGATTTTCCGCGCGCTGCGTGGTCGGATCAATGTGAGCTTCGGCATCGGCACCAACCTGACCTGTGATATTCCCGGTGTGGAACCGATGAGCATCGTGCTTAAAATGACTGCCTGTAATGGCCAGCCCGTCGCGAAGATTTCCGATGAAGCGGGCAAGACCCACTGCACCGATCCGAACTTTGTCGCCTATTTGCGCCACGTTTTCAAAGTACCTGCCCTACCCAGCAAGGAGTGAATCATGCAAGCCGTACAGCGCGAGATTGCTGAACAGCTCAAGGTCCAACCACCGTTCAAGGACCAGGCCGCCCTTGAGGCGGAGGTCGCCCGGCGCGTTACCTTTATCCAGGACTGCCTGCTCAATTCAGGCCTCAAGACGTTGGTGCTGGGCATCAGCGGCGGCGTCGACTCCCTGACCGCCGGCCTGCTGGCCCAGCGTGCGATGCAAGAGTTGCGTGCTGCCAAGGGAGACGACGCCTACCGCTTTATCGCGGTGCGCCTGCCCTACGAAACCCAGTTCGACGAACACGACGCCCAGGCATCCGTGGACTTTATCGAACCCGATGAGCGCCACACCGTGAACATCGGCCCGGCGGTGAAAGCCCTGGCCAATGAAGTGGCAGCGTTTGAAGGCAAGGCCGCCGTTTCCCGGGACTTCGTACTGGGCAACACCAAGGCGCGCATGCGCATGGTGGCGCAGTACACCATCGCCGGCGCAGCCGGTGGCCTGGTGATCGGTACCGACCATGCGGCGGAAGCCGTGATGGGCTTTTTCACCAAGTTCGGTGATGGCGCCTGCGACCTGGCGCCGCTGAGCGGGCTGGTGAAGAGCCAGGTACGCGCGATTGCCCGGCACTTTGGTGCACCGGAATCGTTGGTGGAGAAAATCCCGACGGCCGACCTGGAAGACCTGTCGCCGGGCAAGCCGGACGAAGCGTCCCATGGCGTGACCTATGCCGAGATCGATGCGTTCCTGCACGGCGAGCCGGTGCGCGAGGAAGCCTTCAAGATCATCTGCGACACCTATCGCAAGACCGAGCACAAGCGGGTGATGCCGTTTGCGCCCTGAGCTGACGTCGCCGTTCATTGTGGCAAAAGGGCTTGTTGTGCTGAGGGACTTTGCTGTGGTGAAGGAGTTTGCTGTGGCGAGGGAGCTTGCTGTGGTGAAGGAGCTTGCTGTGGTGAAGGAGCTTGCTGTGGCGAGGGAGCTTGCTCCCGCTGGGGCGCGAAGCGCCCCCTGATACGCGGTGACCTTATTGGGGCTGCTCCGCAGCCCAGCGGGAGCAAGCTCCCTCGCCACAAAAGCAGCTTGCCCACAGCCAAAAAAAAGCGCCCCGACGGGCGCTTTTTTTTGCCTGAAAGTTGCTTACTTCAGGGTCACAGTGCCTTTCATCATCGAGATGTGGCCTGGGAACGAGCAGAAGAACGCATAGTCAGTGCCTGCCGCCAGCTTCGACACATCGAAGGTCACGGAGTCTTTCTCGCCAGCACCGATGATCTTGGTGTGGGCGATGATGCGGGTGTCGCCGTCTTTCAGGTAGTTCTTGTCGATACCGGCGGCCATGCCGTCGCTGGCGATCCCAGGCATGTCGGCGGCGGAGCTCAGCACCCAGTTATGGCCCATGACGTTTTTCGGCAAGCTGCCGGAGTGGGTCAACTCAACGGTGAACGTCTTACAGCTCTTGTCGATTTCGATGGCCTTGGTGTTGAAGGACATCTGGTCAGTGGAGTCGACAGTGACCTTGCACTCTGCAGCAAGCAACTGGCCGCTAGCCAGAGTCAGCAGGGAAACAGCAACGAGTTTGGCAAACATGTGAATCTCCAGGGCAGGGTTTAAAAAACGCATAGTGCGACAAGGGTGCCTGAGGCAGGCGGGAATTCTTATGATCTGCATCAACAGATTGTATACAACTTTAGGCTATCAGACTCATCGACACAATCTACCGGCCAAAGTACGGGTGCCGGCCTATGATCGGCCCATCACCCTTCCGGAGTCCGAGCCATGCCCCTCAATAGCCTGTTCCGCAGCCTGCTTGCCGCCTATGCCTGTGGCGCCAGCGGCACCTGCGAAACGCCTCAACGCGAGGTTTAATCCTTTGAGAGACGCATGCCAGCCTTTACTCTTTAGCCACAACTGAGTGGAGTCAGGTATGTCCTTGAAGTCTGTCTGTGTGTTTTGCGGTGCCAGCAGCGGCACCAATCCGGCCTACCGTGAAGCAGCCGTAGCCCTCGGGCGCGCGCTGGCCGAGCGCAAGCTGACCCTGGTGTACGGCGGTGGCGCCGTGGGCCTGATGGGCATCGTTGCCGATGCCGCCCTGGAAGCCGGCGGTGAAGTGATCGGGATTATTCCCGAAAGCCTGAAAAACCTCGAAATCGGCCACAAAGGCCTGACCCGCCTGGAAGTGGTCGACGGCATGCACGCCCGCAAGGCCCGAATGGCCGAGCTGAGCGACGCCTTTATTGCGCTGCCGGGCGGCCTGGGCACCCTGGAAGAACTGTTCGAAGTCTGGACCTGGGGCCAGCTCGGCTACCACGGCAAACCGCTGGGCTTGCTCGAAGTGAACGGCTTTTACCGCAAGTTGACCGATTTTCTTGATCATATCGTCGGCGAAGGCTTCGTCCGGGCACCACATCGTGCCATGCTGCAAATGAGCGAATCGCCGGCTGAGCTGCTTGACGTACTGGATGCCTGGCAACCGCTGGTCTTGCCCAAATGGGTGGACCAAAAACCCGATTAACCCTTGGGACGCGATTAAAGGCAGAATACGCGCCGCTCAACCTCACCTTCGACCCCAGAGGATCGCCCATGGCAAAACCTAATTACTCCTTCGCCAAACGTCAGAGAGACTTGGCCAAAGAGCAGAAGAAAGAGGAAAAGCTGCAGCGCAAGAAAATGGCAGCCGACGAAGAAGCCGGTGCACTGAACCCGGATGCTGAAGGTACAGTGGCTACAGACGAAACCGAAGCACCGAAAGACGCTGAATAGGTGATCGTTCCCACGCTCCGCGTGGGAATGCATCCTGGGGCGCTCCGCGTCCCGATTTGAGATATGTGCAGGGTGACGCAGAGCGTCACAGCAGGCATTCCCACGCGGAGCGTGGGAACGATCTTGTGCATTACTCCAGCGGCATCACCGTCACCCGCACTTCCGGGTCATGGCTCCCTCCCCCCAGAATCACCCCTCGCAACGGCGAAACATCGGAAAAATCCCGGCCCCAGGCCAGGGTGATGTGTTCCAGTGCCGGCTGCACATTGTTGGTCGGATCAAAATCCACCCAACCCGACACCGGGCAAAACACCGATACCCACGCGTGGGACGCATCCGCGCCGATCAACCGTGGCTGGCCGGGCGGTGGCTGGGTCAGCAGGTAACCACTGATATACCGCGCCGCCAGGCCCCGGGAGCGCAGGCACGCGAGCATCAGGTGGGCAAAGTCCTGGCACACGCCGCGCCGGCGCTCCAGCACTTCCACCAGCGGCGTGGCGACCTGGGTGGCCTCGGCATCGAAGGTGAACTCGCTGAAAATCTTTTCCATCAGCGCCTGTACACCCAGCAGCAACGGGCGACCGGCCGGGAAACAGTCTTCGGAGAACTCGACGAAGCTTTTCTTCAAATGCACATAGGGCGATTCGAACCGATAGCGGCAGGCCTCGATCACTTCGGCCGACAGCGGCTGGCTGCTGTAGGTCAGGCCGTTACGGGTCTGGTCCCAGGCCGGCGACAGGCTGAAATCCAGCACCGGCCGCGCCAGCACTTCCACCGTCAGCCCGGCGTTGACCAACAGTTCATCATGGGGCCGCTCGAACGCCAGCCGGGTGATCGGGTTACCAAACACGTCCAGCTCATCCCGGCGCGAGGTCGGCTCGGGGCTGATCTCCAGTTGCTGCGAGCTGCAGCGCTGCCACGCGCAAGGCCGCGGCCACAGGTGCGCCAGCTGCTGGGCCAGGGACACCGGGCTGTCGTAGTGGTAATGGGTATCGTGGAAAATCTGGTAGCGGGCACTCATCACACAGACACCGTTTGCTGGCTGACATCGTCCACATGGGCAAAATGGCGCAAGGCCAGGCGGTCGGAGACTTGCCCGCTTTCATCGGCCACCGCTTGCAGCAGGTCGGCCAGGCCATCCAGCGCAGCGCGCACACTGGACTCGCCGAACAGCGGGTTCTCCAGGCAACCCAGGTCAAAGCGCGCCAGGCGCTCCACCAATGGCGCCAGTCCGGTTTCCCGGGGCACGCCGAAATCGTCATTCAAGCGGCGCAAGGTGCGGCTCACCAGCTTCAGCTGGAACAGCACCGCGTGGGGGTTTTGCTCATCCAGCAGCAACAGGTCCAGCACCGGGATCAATTGCGGCACCGCGAGGTAGCGCGATCGATAGGTGATGCTGCTGTTGCCCAGTTCCAGCAACCACTCCAGCCCGGCCTGATCGAACACCGCCACGCCACGCAGGAAGGCCGCCAGGCTGCTGCTGAGAAATTGCAGGCGCTCGATGCGCCGGCCCATCATCAAGAAACGCCAGCCTTCGTCGCGGGTCATGTCGTCGAGGGCAAAGCCCGACAGCGCCGCGAGGGACATCACCAGGCGGTTGAGGAAATCCAGCAGTTCGCCGAAGTCCGGTTCTTCGCTCTCCAGCTCCAGGGCTTCGCGCTGCAACTCCACCAGCGCCTGCCAGTTTTCCCGAGACAGCTTGCCGCGCACCTGGGACGCCGCCCATTGCAAGCGCTGCAGGTTGGCCCGCAGGCTCGACGGCCAGTCATCACCGAGCAACGCCGCCTGAAGCCGCTCAGGCAGTTCGCCCTCCTCCGGCAACAGTCGCAGGTTCTCACCCAGCTCAACGGCCGCCTGCAGCGCCAGCGGGTCGTCTCCGTCGACATAGCGGGCGAGGACGATCCGCAGCCAGCGCGCGCTGTCATCACAGCGCTCGCAATAACGGCCAAACCAGAACAGGTTTTCCACCACCCGCGACGGCAGGTACGGATCACGCCGTACCAGGTCGTGGGCGCCGATGGCCCGCTGGGCGCGCCATTGTTCGGTACCGAGGGCGCGTTCGCCGAGCACCCAGGTGTCCTTGCTTGCACCGCCGCGTTGCATCGACACCACTTCGGCATCGGCTTCGGCTGCTACGCGGGTCAGGCCACCGGGCAAAACCCGGTAACCGTCGGCGCTGGCTACGGCGTACACACGCATGCCGATGGCGCGGTGTTGAAGGTGATCGTCGACGGTGTGCCAGACCGGCGCCTGTGACAACTGCGCCAGTTCCTGGGCGACGTAGGCGTAAGGCCGCGCGCGCATGCGTTCGGCCAGGGCCTCGCGTTGTTCGTCGTTCAAGTCGCGACCAAACACCGGGGTGAAACTTTGCGACGGGAACGCCGGCTTGATCAGCAGCTCCGGCAGTTTTTCCAGGGCTTCGGCCAGCACCGGCGCCTCACCGCACCACCAGGTGGCGATGGACGGCAGGATCAGTTCTTCGCCAAACAGGAATTGATTGATCTTCGGCAAAAAGCCCAGCAGGCCGGGGGACTCCAGCACACCACTGCCCAGGGCGTTGGCCACCAGCACATTGCCTTGGCGCACAGCGTCCAACAGGCCAGGCACGCCGAGGGCCGAGTCGGTGCGCAGTTCCAGCGGGTCGCAGAAGTCGTCGTCCAGGCGACGCATGATCGCGTGCACCCGGCGCAGGCCGCTGAGGGTTTTCAGGTACACCGTGGCGTCGCGCACGGTCAGGTCGCCGCCTTCCACCAGCGGGTAGCCGAGCTGGCGGGCGAGGTACAAATGTTCGAAATAGCTTTCGTTGAAGCGGCCCGGAGTCAGCAGCACGATCAATGGTGGCTGGTCGTCGCTCGGCGCCTGGCGGGCCAGGGTTTCCTGCAAGGTGCGGAAAAACCCGGTGAGGTGCTGCACCTGCAAGTCACGGTACAGGTCCGGGAAGGCGCGGGACACGATGGTGCGGTTTTCCAAAGCATAACCGGCGCCGGACGGGGCCTGGGTACGGTCGGCGGTCACCCACCAGCGGCCATCCGGCGTACGCGCCAGGTCCACGGCGTACAGGTGCAGAAACGCGCCGTCGGGCGGCTGGATGCCCTGGCATGGCCACAGGAAATTGTTGTGGCCGAACACCAGTTCAGCCGGCAGCAAGCCTTCGGCGATCAAGCGTTGCGGGCCGTAGAGATCGGCCAGTACCGCATTCAGCAGGCGTGCGCGCTGGGCGATGCCGGCGGCAAGTTGCTTCCACTCATCGGCGGCCAGCACGTGGGGCAGCAGGTCCAGCTCCCAGGGGCGATCGGCACCCTTGGGGTCGGCGTAGACGTTGTAGGTCACGCCGTTTTCCTGGATCTGCCGGGTCAGCAAGGCCTGGCGCTGGGCGAGTTGCGCCGGGGTGCTGCGTTGCAGGTGATCGAGCAGGCGCTGCCAATGGGCACGAACCGCGCCGCTGTCGTCCAGCAGTTCGTGATAAGTGCCCGCGGTCAGCGGGTAACGGTCGAGCAAATCGGGCATGGAACGCTCGGCAGAGGCAAGGGAAGTCAGTATGTGGGAGCCGGGCTTGCCCGCGATGCAGGCACCTCGGTGCATCTGGTGTACAGAGGTGATGCTATCGCAGGCAAGCCAGCTCCCACATTAGAGATTTGTCGCTTTCGGGATTATGTACATTCAATCCTCTGTCTTTTTTGCAAAGCGCCGTAAATCCAGGGTCATCGGCAATTCATCATTGATCACCACGCTCGGCACCGGCAATTTACCGGGACTGTGCCCCAGACGGAAAAACCGTGCCATCCGCCGGCTTTCAGCTTCATTGGCATTCACCGGCAGGCTGTCGTAATTGCGCCCGCCCGGATGGGCGACATGGTACTGGCAACCACCCAGCGAGCGCTGCATCCATGTGTCCAAAAGATCGAACACCAGTGGCGCATGCACCGGAATCGTCGGCTGCAAACAGTTGGCCGGCTGCCACGCGCGATAGCGCACGCCAGCCACAAACTCGCCCACGCGCCCGGTGGGTTGCAACGGCACTGGGATGCCGTTGCAGGTCAGCAGGTAACGCTGGGGCGGCAGGCCGCTCAACTTGACCTGCAAGCGCTCCAGGGACGAATCCACGTAGCGCACCGTACCGCCCACCGCGCCCTCCTCGCCCAGCACGTGCCAGGGTTCCAGGGCCTGGCGCAGCTCCAGTTCGATACCGCTGACGGCGTAGTCACCCACCTTGGGAAAACGGAATTCCAGGTGCGCAGCAAACCATTCAGCCCGCAGCGGATAACCGGCCGCGTTCAGCTCGACGATCACGTCGGCAAAATCCTGCTCGATAAAGTGCGGCAGCAGGAAGCGGTCGTGCAATTCCGTGCCCCAGCGCGCCAGCTTTGGCGGCGCATAGGGTTCACGCCAGAAGCGCGCGACCAGTGCCCGCAACAGCAGTTGTTGGGTCAGGCTCATGCGCGCGTGAGGCGGCATTTCAAAGGCACGCAGTTCCAGCAGGCCCAGGCGGCCGGTGGCGCCGTCCGGCGAGTAGAGCTTGTCGATGCAGAACTCGGCGCGGTGGGTGTTGCCTGTGACGTCGATCAGCAGGTTGCGCAGCAGGCGGTCCACCAACCAGGGTGGGCATTCTTCGCCCACTTCGGGCATCTGGGCGAAGGCAATTTCCAGCTCGTACAACGCATCGTTACGCGCTTCGTCGACCCGTGGCGCCTGGGAAGTCGGGCCGATGAACAGCCCGGAAAACAGGTAAGACAACGACGGGTGGTTATGCCAGTAGCTGATCAAGCTGCGCAGCAGGTCGGGACGCCGCAGGAACGGCGAATCCTTCGGCGTGGCACCACCGAGGACGAAATGGTTACCGCCGCCGGTGCCGGTGTGGCGGCCGTCGATCATGAATTTTTCAGTGGTGAGGCGGGTTTGCCGGGCTTCCTCGTAGAGAAACTCGGTGCGCTCCACCAACTCGTCCCAGGTGGCGGACGGCTGCACGTTGACCTCGATCACCCCCGGGTCCGGCGTCACCCGGAAGTTGCTCAGGCGTGGGTCGCTTGGTGGCTCGTAGCCTTCCAGCAGCACCGGGCAATGCAGCTCTTCAGCGGTGGCCTCGATGGCCGCCACAAGTTCCAGATAATCCTCGACCCGCTCCAACGGCGGCATGAACAAGTAGAGCCGGCCTTCCCGTGCTTCGGCACACAGGGCGGTGCGGGTCAGCCAGTCGGCGGATTCGTCGATCTTCGGAATGCGGTCTTTGCTCTCGGCCGCCTCCCCGTGGCTTTGCAACTGTGAGGGGGTCGGCAGGTCGGCCAGGTCCTGGTTGGGATCGGTGGGATGCACGAACGGATAGTCCGCCGCCGTCACCCACGGCTGCGAGGCCAGTGGCAGGCGATAACCCAGGGGCGAATCACCCGGCACGAGGCGGCAATGGTTGTCCCGCAGGTACCAGCGGCCGCTCTGCCAGCGGTCATTGGCCGCCGTACGCGCCAGCGGCAGCACCTGGCCGATGACTTTATCCAGGCCCTGGCTGAAGACTTTGCGCAGGCGTTCGCGCTCGAGCTTGTCCTCCAGGCGCGGATCTTCGGCGGTGACGTTCTGCGGCAAGGCGCCTTCGCGCCACAGGTAATAGAAATTGTCTTCGTAGGCCGGGAATACAAACTGCGCAGGCAGTTTCAGGCGCTCGGCGACGCTGGCCAGAAAACGCCCGGCCATCACGCCGTCGGCGCCATAGCTTTGTTGCTCATCGGCGATCAGCGCGCTGTTGTGCCAGATCGGCACGCCATCGCGGCGCCAGTAGCAGTTGAGGGACCAGCGCGGCAGTTGTTCGCCGGGGTACCACTTGCCCTGGCCAAAGTGCACCAGGCCCTTGGGCGCGTAGTGCTTGCGCATGCGCTGGAACAGCTCGGCAGACAATCGGCGTTTGTCCGGGCCGAGAGCGGCGGTGTTCCATTCCGCACCGTCGGGGTCGTCGATGGAGACAAAGGTCGGCTCGCCGCCCATGGTCAGGCGCACGTCGTCCTTGAGCAGGTCACCGTCGATCTGCCGGCCCAGGGCCTGGATGGCCAGCCACTGCTCTTCGGTGTAGGGCTTGGTAACCCGTGGGGCTTCCCAAATCCGCTCTACGGACATCTCGTGGGTAAATTCGCACTCGCAGGGTTCCACCAGGCCACTGATGGGCGCTGCTGAGGAAGGATCAGGACTACAAGCCAACGGGATATGCCCTTCACCGGCGAACAAGCCGGAGGTGGCATCGAGGCCGATCCAGCCGGCGCCCGGCAAATACACTTCGCACCAGGCATGCAGGTCGGTGAAATCCACCTCGGTGCCGGACGGGCCGTCGAGGGCTTTGACGTCGGCGGTCAGCTGGATCAGATAGCCGGACACAAAGCGCGCCGCCAACCCGAGATTACGCAGCAGTTGCACCAGCAACCATGCCGAATCCCGGCAGGAACCGGAGGCGTTTTCGAGGGTGAATTCCGGGGTCTGTACGCCTGGCTCCATGCGGATCAAGTAGCCGATATCGGCGGCCAAGCGCTGGTTGAGGCCCACCAGGAAATCCACCGCCGGCAACGGCGTGCGGTCGATACCCGCCAGATACGCGGCGAATCTTGGGGTCAGGGGCAATGTTTCCAGGTACGGCGCCAGCTCGCGCTGCTCATCGGCGGCGTAGCTGAACGGGATTTTTTCGGCGTAGGGTTCCAGGAAGAAATCGAACGGATTGAATACCGCCATCTCCGCGACCAGGTCGACTTCGATGCGCAACTCGTCAGTCTTTTCCGGGAACACCAGGCGCGCCAGGTAATTGCCCTGGGGGTCTTGTTGCCAATTGATGAAGTGCTGCTCCGGCAGCACCTTCAACGCGTAGGACAGAATCCGCGTGCGGCTATGAGCCGCCGGACGCAGACGAACAATCTGTGGGCCGAGCTCGACCGCGCGGTCGTAGCGGTAATGCGTAACGTGGTGCAACGCGACATGAATCGACACGGCGGCCTCCTGCGAGCCAGGGCATGAAAACAAAGCGCGCAAGACTTATGCCAGAGCAGCAGTCATTACGCTTTATCGTGGGACCCGGTGCAGTACAGCACCAAAACGGCGCGATGGCTGCCGTCGTGGTGCGAGGGTTGCACATATTTGTGGCGGGCGTGTGAGGGTGGGTGGTGAATCTACCCAGTCACCGTGCTTTGTGCTTGGCGATCACGGCTTCGCGCAGGTGGCGCACTTCGCGCAGTTTCTGGCGCATTTCGCGGTGGCGGTTGCTGTTGAGCAGCCATAACCCCAACAACGGGAAGAGTACAGCCGAGCCATAGACCAGCACGTGAGAGGTGTATTGAATCATCGGCAATACGAACAGCAGGCAACATCCCAGGTAACCCGCCATCAAGCCGGTGGCCCACGAGCGTCCGCGCGCGATCATTACGTTGCCAAACACTATCACCGTGACCAACACCAGAATGGCAATCCCGGAGTAGCTGGATTTGAGCCCCGGATCAACGCCACGTAAATAAGTCACGCCCGCCAGGGATACAGCAGACGCCCCGGAAAAGATCGCCATGAAGATGGTGCCCATGAACACCGGGAAATAGCGTGCGAGAAAACTGCCCATGTCGGGAAAGCCGTTCATTCCGTCAGGTCCTCGTACAAGCCAATTGCAAGGGTGCTGGCGGCGCCAACATTCCCGGTACGGTAGCTGCCGGTGAGGCCTAATAGGCCACCCAGTGCATCTTTCATTTGGGTCAGGGTTGCGTGGCGAATTTCGGTGGAGCTGAAACTCTTCGTCAGCTTGCCCGTACGCTGCTGCAACTTGAGCAACTTGGGCGTCAGGCTGGGATCCCTCAGGCTCAGCAGTTCCTTGGTCAACTTCTTGCGTTCCTGGCGGCTCAAGCCCTTGAGCAGTTCGTACCAACTCTTGCCCAACGCGGCGGCCTTGTTGGCCTTGAGCAATCTCACCGTCGTCAGTGCGCCGGTGCCGATACCCACCAAAGAAGCGGCATCAAGAATGGGGGAAACAGCGCCGTACCATTCGGCGTCATCCATACGGTCATTGGCATCGGGGTCAAGGATTTCGTTGTAGGTACGCGCTACGCCAAACCCACATTGCGCGCTGCTGGCCAGCGCCGCCGTCACACCAATGCCGACCACAAAGGCACTGGCTCCCGCCGTAAACGGTACGGCAACGCTGCCGCTGAAGACAACGATCCAGCCGATCACCGCAGCGGAGCATGACAACCCCATATCGAACGTCTCGCTCATGAGGCGCCCTTCCCGAGGGTTGGTCTTCACCTGCTCCACAAACTGTGCGGGGGCTATGTATTTTTGCGCCTCACGCAAAATGATGCGCTTGGGCCTGATGCTGCAAATCGGTTTGAATTCGCGCAGGGTGACGACATTGAAGTCAGCATCGATATACACCACGCCCGCCCCCACAATGCCGGGATCGGCGTCGATGGCAGCAAACAGGCGTGGCAGGTTTATCTGGCTTTCGATGCGCTGGCGGGCCATGAACTGGGAGCGGTTGGAGTCCATGCCGATGCCAAGCAGGGGGCTGCTCATGGGGTGTTCTTCCTTGAAATGGGTGGTGACTGAACTGACGCTTTCGCGAGCAAGCCCGCTCCCACATTTGACCGCATTCCCCTGCCGGAACCCGGTCAAGTGTGGGAGCGGGCTTGCTCGCGAAGGCGATTTAATGGGCGCCACCTTAACAAACAGGCTACCCACCCGCTAGAAAGCAAAACGCCAGCACGAGGCTGGCGTTTTGCGATTCAGGCTGCGATCAACGCGGTACGACCGGCTTGCGGGCTGGCTTCTTGCCTTTGCCCTTGGCGGCGTCGGTGCGTTCCTTGGCGGCCTGCTTGTTGCGCGCCATGGCCGCGGCCTTGGCTTGCTCACGCTTGTCCCACGGGTTGCTGCCGTCACTGCCACGGGGCGGCAGGCCGGTGTGCTGGGTGAGGATCCTGGTGGTGGTTTCCTTCGCAACCTTGTGGCTGCCAGCCGGCGTCGAGTTCTTGCGACGGGCGCTCTGGTAGCTGTCGGTGGCCGGCTGGTGCAACGGGATCAGTTGCTCCTTGCCCGGCCCGATCAGGTCGGCACGGCCCATGCGGGTCAAGGCTTCACGCAGCATCGGCCAGCCTTTCGGGTCGTGGTAGCGCAGGAAGGCCTTGTGCAGACGGCGCTGTTCTTCGCTCTTGACGATGGTCACCGCGTCGCTCTTGTAGGTGACCTTGCGCAGTGGGTTCTTGCCCGAGTGGTACATCGCCGTGGCGGTGGCCATTGGCGACGGGTAGAACGCCTGCACCTGGTCAGCGCGGAAGCCGTTGCCCTTGAGCCACAGGGCCAGGTTCATCATGTCTTCATCGGTGGTGCCCGGGTGGGCGGCGATGAAGTAAGGAATCAGGTACTGCTCCTTGCCCGCTTCCTTGGTGTACTTCTCGAACATGCGCTTGAACTTGTCATAGCTGCCAATGCCCGGTTTCATCATCTGGTTGAGCGGACCTTCCTCGGTGTGTTCCGGGGCGATCTTCAGGTAGCCACCAACGTGGTGGGTCACCAGCTCTTTCACGTATTCCGGCGACTCGACCGCGAGGTCGTAGCGCAGGCCGGAAGCGATCAGGATCTTCTTCACACCCGGCAACGCACGGGCGCTGCGGTACAGCTGGATCAACGACGAGTGGTCGGTGTTCAGGTTCGGGCAGATGCCCGGGAACACGCAGGACGGCTTGCGGCACGCGGATTCGATTTCCGGGCTCTTGCAGGCGATGCGGTACATGTTCGCGGTCGGGCCGCCGAGGTCGGAGATGACGCCGGTGAAGCCTGGCACCTTGTCGCGGATCTCTTCGATTTCGCGAATGATCGACTCTTCGGAACGGTTCTGGATGATCCGGCCTTCGTGCTCGGTGATCGAGCAGAAGGTGCAGCCGCCGAAGCAGCCACGCATGATGTTTACCGAGAAGCGGATCATGTCGTAGGCCGGGATCTTTTCCTTGCCGTACGCCGGGTGTGGAACACGGGCGTAAGGCATGCCGAACACGTAGTCCATTTCTTCGGTGGTCATGGGAATGGGCGGCGGGTTGAACCACACGTCCACTTCGCCGTGCTTCTGGACCAGCGCGCGGGCGTTGCCCGGGTTGGTTTCCAGGTGGAGCACGCGGTTGGCGTGGGCATACAGCACCGAGTCGCCACGGACTTTTTCCACGGACGGCAGACGAATCACCGTCTTGTCTCGGGTCATGCGCGGGCTGGCCAGGATCTGTACGACCTTGGCCTCTTCCGGGTCTTCAACCGGGCCCTTTTCCTGCTCGATGGCGCAGGCCTGGGTGTCCTGGGTGTTCACGTACGGGTTGATGATCTTGTCGATCTTGCCCGGACGGTCGATACGGGTGGAGTCCACCTCGTACCAGCCCTCAGGCGTGTCACGGCGAATGAACGCAGTGCCGCGCACGTCGGTGATGTCTTCGATCTTGTGGCCCCACGACAGGCGCTGGGCAACTTCGACAATGGCCCGCTCGGCGTTGCCGTACAGCAGGATATCGGCGCAGGCGTCGATCAGGATCGAGTTGCGTACACGGTCCTGCCAGTAGTCGTAGTGGGCGATGCGGCGCAGGGACGCTTCGATGCCGCCGAGCACGATCGGCACGTGCTTGTAGGCTTCCTTGCAGCGCTGGCTGTAGACCAGGCTCGCGCGGTCCGGACGTTTGCCAGCCATGCCACCGGGGGTGTAGGCGTCATCGGAACGGATTTTCTTGTCGGCGGTGTAGCGGTTGATCATCGAGTCCATGTTGCCGGCCGCGACGCCGAAGAACAGGTTCGGCTCGCCGAGCTTCATGAAGTCGTCTTTGGACTGCCAGTTGGGCTGGGCAATGATCCCGACGCGAAAGCCCTGGGACTCCAGCAGCCGGCCGATGATTGCCATGCCGAACGACGGATGGTCCACGTACGCGTCACCGGTGACGATGATGATGTCGCATGAATCCCAGCCAAGCTGATCCATCTCCTCCCTGCTCATGGGCAGGAATGGCGCAGGACCGAAACATTCGGCCCAGTACTTGGGATAGTCAAATAACGGCTTGGCTGTTTGCATGACGGTGACCGGTGTTGAGATGAAAAATCGCGGGCGCGGAATATAGCACAAATTTTGACCAATTCCGACGGCAATGGTCGGCTTTTGGCCCAGCCAGGTTTTGCGGACGGTACAGGGGCTATTCCGCTAACCGATGTGCAAAAAAACCATGGGTAGTCTGGGGCGGATCAATCACTGCCCCACGGTTTATTCAATGAGTGCCCCTACCCCCCAATCTCCACATCAGGCCTTTATCCAGGCCCAATTGCCCGCCTGGATCACCCAGGCACCCGCCAACCTGCTCAAGGACTTGCGCGAGAGTCTGGTCAGCAGCAACCAGTCCAGACACGACATCAAGGCGCTGCTGGATGAACTGAAGAATCCCCAGGACTTCGCCCGCCCATTACTGCGCGCGGCGCTGCGCTCGCGTTTTTTTGGTTTGCTGGAGGATGAGAACGCGGTTCTGATACGGGAATGGAAACACCACCACTTGCTCGGCCTGATCAAGAACCATGCAAAGACCACGCGCCAGACGCTGCTGGAAGCGGCCCTGCAAAACTTCGAAGCACCGGAAGCGCAGAACGGCGGCATGGAAACAGGCACCGGGCTCTATAACATCACCCGGACCGGTGACGTGCTGACCCAAGCGTCCGCCACCACGTTCGCCGGGATGTGTCGCACCCTTGACCTGGGCGGCCAGTACCTCAAGCACATCACTCAGGTGCTTGAGCCCACCGCAGCCGCCGGAGCCACGCGCACTGCCGCTCAGGTGCTCGAGCAGTTGCGAGCCCATGAACGCCATGCCTTCGGGGTTGCCCTGCATATCGCTTACATGAAGCGCGAGCTCACCTCCCGGCAGCATCTGCAACTGCATAGCCTCCAGCGCACCGGAAACCACACGGACATAAAGCGCTACCACCTGACAATCAGTGGCGTGGTACTCGCCACTGTACTGGTGATCGAAGCGCCCACCATCGGCATTCCGGTGCTGCTCTACGTTCCCGAAGACCCCCAGGCAACCTTTCGTCGCCACAACTCCATGGAAGACCTCCAGAACAGCCTCGCCGAACGCCTGGAAAACCCGGACTACCTGGCCTTCTTCAGTCGTCTTGCGCCGTTGCATTACCAGCAGACGCTCTTCAAGACTCGCCCTGCCTGGGTCGACTACCTGTCCATCACCACACCCGGCCGGCACCACCGTGCCAGCCTGGAAAACCCGGTCACCCGCACCCCGATCCCCAGGGACGTGTTCCGCTCCATGGCCCACCAACGCATCGCTCAGATCAAGAGTGACGCCCGCACCCTGGCCGTTCCCACCGCGGATGCCGACCTGATGAGCCGGCAGAAACGCCTGCAAGGCGATATCGACCTGGGCAAATCACTGCTGTTCTTCGCGGCCTCATTTATTCCGATTGTCGGGCAGGTCATGCTGGCGGTGACCGCCGCCCAACTGATCGCCACCGTCTATGAAGGGTTCTCGGCCTGGAGCCGCGGCGATAGCGACGAAGCCTTGAACGACTTGCTGGATGTGGTCGATAACGTTGCCCTCGCGGCCGCCACGGCGGGTGCGATCAAGACTGTCGGCTTCAGCGCCCGCCTGATAAAAGTCCAGTTGCGCAACAAGAGCTGGCGCCTGTGGAACCCTGATCTGACGCCTTATCGTCAGCCCACGACGCTGCCCTCCGGCCTGGCGGCTGACGCCCGGGGTGTGTATCACCACGAGCAACAGCAGTACCTGAAGCTGGACGATCAGGTCCATGCCGTACAGCGCCACCCCGATGGCGATCAGTGGCAACTGGTGCACCCCACCGACCCACACGCGTATGCGCCGCCGCTGCTCAACAACAGCGTGGGCGGCTGGCGTGCAGAGCATGAAGATCCACAAGGCTGGGATGACCTCAAGCTGATCAAACGCCTGGGCCCCGATGCCGCCAACATTACCCAGCGGTCGGTGGCGCCTATCCTGCTGCTCGGCGGTGTGGACAGCATCAGCCTGCGCCAGACCTACCAGGAGATGGTAAGGCCACCGCCGCAGCTGCGAGACACCGTCAAACACTTCAACCTTGAACAGGAAATCAGTGACTTTGGCGTTGATCGCGCAGAAGGCAAGAGCGTCACCCCCTACTCGCCCTTCATCCAATTCCACCTGGTGTGTTCATTGCCCGAATGGCCGCAGGGCTATCGGCTGAAAGTCATTGATGAACAGCAGAACGTGGTGCTCAGCCATGGCAGCGGGCCCACCGACATCCGGGTGCCGACGTCGCGCTTCAGAAACGGCGAGCTGTTGCATGTGCTGGAGCAGCAATTGCCTCAGGCAGACTTCAACAAACTGCTGCCCTCCCCCTATATCGATTACTTCACCAAGCAGGAAAACCTTGCCGTGCGCCTGCAGGCACAGGTCGAGACGCAAAAACAGCAGCTATTGTCCCTGCTCCTCGAACCCACTGAAAAACCCCTCACGCCCGTTGAAAAAGAACTTCGCGCCCTGACGCCCGGCCTGCCCAAGAGCTACCTTGAAGAGATGGAGACCACCCTCAGCCCCGAGCAACGCCAGGCGCTTCTGGAAGACAAGCGCCTCCCCCCTCAGCAGCGGTGGGAAGCGGGAGAATACCTTGAAGCGCGACGCGCGCTGAGAGCGAGTCAAGGCCTTTACCTTGATGCAACACGCGGCCCGGAAAGCGTGCCGCTGGCCCTGTACAGCCTGGAGCAGGTGCCAGGGTGGCCGGGGTCGCGAAGGATCGAGGTCTATGCCGACAGCAACAGCGGCGCACTCTTGGGCAGTATCGGCAGCGCGCTGGAGAGCGCTCGCCATATTCTGATCCGCCAAGGGGAACGGTACACGGTCCAGGATACCGAGGGCGCACAGCTGCATCCGCCCACCGACCTGTTCAGCGCCCTTGAGCACACGCTGTCCGGGTCTGAACGCCAGACACTTCTAAGCAGGTCCAACGGCAGCTTGAAACAGGCGATCCTGCAAAGCAGTTCGCGGTTGCTGGCCAGGCCACCTGCGCTCCGCACCCTGCCTGCGCCGTTGACATTGCCCGTCAGCTACCCGATCGACCCGCTATTCGCCGAGCCGGCCACCCCGGACGGCCTGACAGTACGTCCGGACGACACCTACCAGGCGCGCCCCTCCGCCGACGGCCACTATCGCTATTACATCCTGGAAAACGACAGATACTTCCGGGTCAAAAATGAAACCCTGGGCTGGCAACTGATCGATGCGCGCAGCCCCTACAGGGCCTATCGGCCCTACCTGCGCAGGCGGCTGGACGGTGGCTGGGAGATCGACCCCGCCACCGGCGCATTGCCAGGCGGCATGCTGCGCACACCTACGCTCGACGACTTGCACATGGACTCCAGCGACGAGTACGAGTCGGCACACTCCAGTGAGTACGAGTCAGCCGAAGAGGGCACCGTGCGCACGCTTTACACCATTCAGGAGATGCGCCAGATGCACTCCGATAAAGGCTACCAATACAATCAGAACTATCTGCGCATTTACGATCGAGCCAACAACGGCCGATACCCGTTGCGTGATGAAACAGGCCGCCCCATGCGCGTCCGGTTCATACAGCGGCGCGGGCTGTCACTGACCTCCCAGGAAACGTTCAGCAAGGACCTCGTGATGCCCTACCTTCAATGGGAAGGCTACCAACATGTTGCCCGCCTGTATGAAGAGAAGCTTGAGGTAATGCCCTTTACCGCTGACTATCAGAAGTTCCCGGAGGAAGCCGCCTTGATCGGCCAGGCCATGGTCCGCAGCCGTAAGCCGATCAAAAAGGGCGAACCCCTCGGCGTTTATGGTGGAGAACTATTGCCGAGTGACACGGCCATGTATCGAAAAGACCCGTATCTGATACCAGTGGTGCCGCAGCCGCGGATGCTGACTCGCTATCACCCGCTGCTATCGGGTGATAACGCGCTCTCGCGAATCAACACGATTCTGGAATACGAAGCAGGGCAACCGGTGAGGCAGGCCGCTACCGGGTACAACGTTGAGGCGGCGCGGTTTAATGTCGACACCCAGGTTGGCACAGGCCCCCTGCGGCGTCTTTTCATCACTGCACTGTTTGCCAGCGAGGACATTCCGGCCGCTGCGGAACTGCGCTGGAACTACCAGTACGATGAAGCCGGGATCAAGTTGCACTTCTCCACTCAGCCGTAGACAAACGCCTGAAGCCACTTATTCGTCTTCAAAGTTGTAGCTGCCCGGCGCCAGGTTTTCGAAGCGGGTGTATTTACCGATAAAGGCCAGGCGCGTGGTGCCAATTGGCCCGTTACGCTGCTTACCGATAATGATTTCAGCGATGCCTTTATGCTCGGTCTCCGGGTGATACACCTCGTCCCGGTAAACAAACATGATCACGTCAGCATCCTGCTCAATCGCTCCGGACTCCCGCAAGTCGGAGTTGATCGGGCGTTTGTTCGGGCGTTGCTCCAGGGACCGGTTGAGCTGCGACAGGGCAACCACCGGGCAGTTGAATTCCTTGGCCAGGGCTTTCAACGAGCGGGAAATCTCGGAAATCTCGTTGGTCCGGCTGTCGCCGCTGGACCCCGGGATCTGCATCAACTGCAGGTAGTCGATCATGATCAGGGCAATGTCGCCATGCTCACGCACCAGGCGTCGGGTACGCGCGCGCATTTCCGAGGGGCTGATGCCCGCGGTGTCATCGATAAACAGCTTGCGGTCGTTGAGCAGGTTGACCGCCGAGGTCAGGCGCGGCCAGTCGTCGTCTTCCAGGCGACCGGCACGCACCTTGGTCTGATCGATGCGGCCCAGGGACGACAACATACGCATGATCAGCGATTCACCTGGCATCTCCAGGGAGTAAACCAGTACGGCCTTGTCGCTGCGCAACACGGCGTTTTCCACCAGGTTCATGGCGAAGGTGGTTTTACCCATGGACGGACGGCCGGCGACGATGATCAAGTCCGCAGGCTGCAGGCCGCTGGTCATGCCGTCGAGGTCGGTGTAGCCGGTGGACAGGCCGGTGATGGCGTTGTCGGTGTTGAACAGGGTATCGATACGGTCGATGGCCTTGGTCAGCAGGTCGTTGACGCTGACCGGGCCACCGGTTTTCGGCCGGGCCTCGGCGATCTGGAAGATCTGGCGTTCGGCTTCGTCGAGAATCTCTTCAGCGGTACGGCCTTCCGGGTTGAAGGCGCTGTCGGCGATCTCGGTGGCGATGCCGATCAACTGGCGCAACGTGGCCCGCGCACGGACGATCTGCGCATAGGCCTTGATGTTGGCGACCGATGGCGTGTTTTTCGCCAGCTCGCCCAGGTAACCCAGGCCGCCCACTTGGGACGTCTGGCCTTCCTTGTCCAATTGCTCGGCCAGGGTCACCACGTCGATCGGTGAGTTCTGGTCGGCCAACTTGGCAATGGCGCGGAAGATCAGGCGGTGGTCATGACGGTAGAAATCGCCGTCCGAGACTTGATCCAGCACGCGCTCCCAGGCGTTGTTGTCCAGCATCAAACCACCGAGCACGGCCTGTTCGGCCTCGATGGAATGTGGCGGCACCTTCAGGGCGGCGGTTTGCAGGTCATATTGCTCAGGAGCGGAGATATCGTTCATGGCCACTTGGAATAGTTGGAGAATCAGGGGCTACAGAAAAACAAAAGCCAGAAAAACAAAAGGCACGACCTGTGAACAGGATCGTGCCCGATGTTAACCGCCCGGCACGCGAGGTGCCAGTCAGTTAGGTGCTGCTTAAGCTGCTACCACAACAACGCGTACGGTTGCTTCGACTTCAGCGTGCAGGTGCACGGCTACATCGAATTCGCCAACGTTGCGGATGGTGCCGTTCGGCAGACGAACTTCGCTCTTCTGCACTTCAACGCCGGAGGCGGTCAGTGCATCAGCGATGTCGTGGGTGCCGATCGAACCGAACAGCTTGCCTTCGTCACCGGCGGTGGCAGTGATAGTCACTTCCAGCTCAGCCAGTTGGGCAGCGCGAGTTTCGGCCGAAGCTTTTTTGTCTGCTGCTGCTTTTTCCAGCTCAGCACGACGCTCTTCAAACGCAGCCAGGTTGGCAGCGGTTGCAGCGGTAGCTTTGCCGTATGGCAGCAGGTAGTTACGACCGTAGCCGGCCTTAACGTTCACTTTGTCGCCCAGGTTGCCCAGGTTGGCGACTTTTTCCAGAAGGATCAGTTGCATGTGAAAATCCTCTAACTTTTAACCTTCACCGTTCGCGTTATCGGCGTCTTTCGGCGCCAGACGACCGCGAAAATCAATCAGGCCGTCGACAATGGCCAAGACCACGAGTAACGGATAGATCAGCTGCATGAACAGCAACAGCGTCACGTACAACCCCACCAGCCAGAATCTGCCCAGTCGCTTTTGCGCCACCAGCCCATGAATCAGGGATAGCCCGGCGAATACCAGCGGTACGCTGCACAACGGCACCAACAGCGCCAGGCCAAACGTCGGCCCGACCACCATGAACGCCAGCAGCAACATCGCCGGTCCAGCGGGGATTCTGATACTGCGAAACTCGCGACCAAAACCACCCGGGTTATACAACAACGCCTGCCAGTAACGCCCAAGAATCAGGCTCAGCACGCTGACAATCTGCAACAGTGCCGCTATCAGGCCGGTCAGCATCGGTGCAACCACTGACGCGAAGCGCGCTCGCTCCTCTACCGATAACTGCTGGTAGAGATCCCCGAGGGCCAGCGGCAGGATCTTTATGATCTCCTGCGCCAGCGCCTCGATTTGCGGGCGGAAAGCCGCGCCAAGCGCCAGTGAATACACCAACCCCAATGCCACGCTGACCAGCAGCGTACGGACCCAGGACTCACTTGCGCGTAAAACCAACGCAAGGGCCGATGAACCGAGCAGTACCAGAAGTACCCGTGGATCATCGAATTTCAACCACCAGACCAAGGCCGGCAGTATTCCCAGGGCAAGAACGCCAAGGGCGTCCTTCAAACCGCGCCGCAGGAGCACAAGGCAACCCGCGGCAGCACCCAACCAATACAACAACGGCAATGCTGCACATCCAGCCACTACCAGAGTGGCCTGCACACGACCGCGCATGATGAACTCAGCTAAGGCGCGCATGCATTCAATCCCTTACTACTTGTCGACTGCCCGGTCTCAGCGGCCGTGGCTGTCGGTGTAGGCCAGCAGGGCCAGGAAGCGGGCGCGCTTGATAGCGGTGGCCAGCTGACGCTGATAACGAGCTTTGGTACCGGTGATGCGGCTTGGAACAATTTTGCCGGTCTCGGATACGTAGGCTTTCAGAGTGTTGAGATCTTTGTAATCGATCTCCTTCACGTCTTCAGCGGTGAAGCGGCAGAATTTACGACGACGGAAGAAACGTGCCATTTGATAGGCTCCTTAAAAGGTCCGTGGATTACTCGTCAGCGTTATCGCTGTTGTCGCTGTCATCACTATCAGCGCTTTCAGCGCCTTCGTGCTCAGGACGGTCGCGACGCTCACGGCGCTCACTGCGGTTTTCTTCAGCCTTGAGCATCTCGGATTGGCCGGTAACGGCTTCTTCGCGACGGATGACCAGGTTACGGATCACTGCATCGTTGTAGCGGAAGTTGTCTTCCAGCTCGGCCAGGGCCTTGCCAGTGCATTCAACGTTCAGCATCACGTAGTGAGCCTTGTGAACATTGTTGATTGCGTAGGCCAGTTGACGACGGCCCCAATCTTCCAGACGGTGGATTTTGCCGCCGTCTTCTTCGATCAGCTTGGTGTAACGCTCTACCATGCCGCCGACTTGCTCGCTTTGATCCGGGTGGACCAAAAAGATGATTTCGTAATGACGCATGAATGCTCCTTACGGGTTGTAGCCTGCCGCTCAAAAACGGTCAGACAAGGAGTGAATGACACTTATGGATCTTGCCGAAGGGAGGCACATGCGTGCCTGCCATGAAGGCAAGGGGCGCAATTGTAGAGAAGGGGGAGAACGGGCGCAAGGTGATTGGTGATTATTTGAACAACGCAGAATCAAGGCAAACACAAAACAAATGTGGGAGCTGGCTTGCGTGCGATGACAATGGCACAGGCAACATCTCTGCTGACTGACACACCGTCATCGCGGGCAAGCCCGGCTCCCACAGGGTCTTGCGTCGCTCTCAAGCCTTATTTCTTGGCTTTGGCCTTGGCGCCACGCTGGCGCTGGGCTTCGAACAGGCAGACACCCGTTGCGACTGAAACGTTGAGGCTGCTGACGCTACCGGCCATCGGCAGGTGCACCAGGTAGTCACAATGCTCGCGGGTCAGGCGGCGCATGCCCTTGCCTTCGGCCCCCATGATCAGGATGGTCGGGCCGGTGAGGTCCTGGTCATAAATGCTGACCTCGGCCTCTCCCGCCGTCCCCACGACCCACAGGCCGCGCTGCTGGAGTTTCTCCAGGGTGCGCGCCAGGTTCGTCACGGCCACCAGTGGAATCACTTCCGCCGCACCGCAGGCGACTTTACGCACGACAGGCGTCAAGGTTGCCGACTTGTCTTTAGGCACGATCACCGCCAACGCACCGGCAGCATCCGCCGAACGCAGGCAGGCGCCGAGGTTGTGCGGATCGGTCACGCCGTCGAGCACCAGCAACAACGGTGCGCCTTCGGTGCGATCGAGCAGCTCGTCGAGCATCGCCTCGCCCCAGACCTGGCTCGGGCTTACATCGGCGACCACGCCTTGGTGAACACCTTCGACCCAGACATCCATCTCGCGACGTTCGGCCTGGCCGATGGCGACTTTATTTTGGTTGGCCAGTTCGACCAGCGCTTGAACACGCGGCTCACTGCGCCCTTCTGCCAACCACACCTGCTTGACGCGTTTCGGGTGGTGACGCAGCAATGCTTCTACGGCGTGTACGCCGTAGATTTTTTCCAGACTCATGACTTGGCCTTAGGTTTGCGCGACCCGCCGCTTTTCGCGGGAGCCGAACCCGCTTTTGGCGGGCCTTTACGGTGTTTACTCGGCTTGCTCGACGGCTTTTCCGCCTCGCGGGACTTTCCCCCAGACGCCGCTTTACCACCGCTTTTGGCTTCGTTGAGCAACTGCTGCTTCAACTCGCGGCTCTTGCGCAGCTCGGCGTTTTTCGCCGCAGCATCGCTTGGGCGGTAGGCTTCGGGGGCCTTGTCCTTGGCAGACGAACGACGAGCAGGCTTGGCTGGCGCGGGCTCGGCGACCGCTGCTTTCGCAGGAGTACCTTTGCCTTTGCTGGCCGGCGCAGTCGTTTCGCCGCCACGTTTTTTACGGCCAGTCGGCTCGGCTGGTTTATCAGGCATGCCGAAGTCGATCTTGCGTTCGTCGAGGTCGACGCGCATGACCTGCACTTCCACAGTATCGCCCAGACGGAAGCTGCGACCGGTGCGCTCGCCCGCCAGGCGGTGATGCACAGGGTCGAAGTGGTAGTAGTCACCCGGCAAGGCGGTGACGTGCACCAGGCCCTCGACGTAGATGTCGGTCAACTCGACGAACAGGCCAAAACCGGTCACGGCGGTGATCACGCCAGGAAACGACTCGCCCACGCGGTCTTTCATGAACTCGCACTTGAGCCAATTCACTACGTCGCGGGTCGCTTCGTCGGCACGGCGCTCGCTCATGGAGCACTGCTCGCCCAACTGTTCCAGGGCCGCTTCGTCGTACGGATAGATCCGTGCCTTCGGAATGGTCATTGCACCAGCGCGCTTGACGTGCGGGGTGTTCTGCTTGGAATGGATCACGCTGCGGATCGCCCGGTGCGTGAGCAAGTCCGGGTAACGGCGAATCGGCGAGGTGAAGTGGGTGTACGCCTCGTAATTCAGGCCGAAGTGGCCCTGGTTATCGGCGCTGTACACTGCCTGGCTCAGGGAACGCAGCATAACGGTCTGGATCACGTGGTAATCCGGACGGTCCTTGATGCTCGCGAGCAGGGCCTGGTAGTCCTTCGGCGTCGGGCCGTCCTTGCCTTTGTGCAGGGACAGGCCGAGCTCACCAAGGAACGCGCGCAGCTTCTCCAGACGCTCCGGCGGCGGGCCGTCGTGCACCCGGTACAAGGCAGGAATCTCGTGCTTTTTCAGGAATTCTGCAGTGGCCACGTTGGCCGCCAGCATGCATTCCTCGATCAGCTTGTGAGCATCGTTACGGGTGGTCGGGGTTATCGCGGCGATCTTGCGCTCGGAACCGAAGACAATCCGGGTTTCCTGAGTTTCAAAGTCGATCGCGCCACGCACGTGACGAGCGCCCAGCAGCACTTTGTACAGCGCATAGAGCTGCTTGAGGTGCGGCACTACATGGCCGTACTCACCGCGCAGGGCTTTGGCTTCGCTGGTTTTCGGCTGTTCCAGGATGGTGCTGACCTTGTTGTAGGTCAGGCGCGCCTGGGAGTGGATCACCGCTTCGTAGAACTGGTAGTCGGTCATTTCGCCGGTTTTCGAGATGGTCATCTCGCACACCATGGCCAAACGGTCGACTTTCGGGTTCAGGGAGCACAGGCCGTTGGACAGCTGCTCAGGCAGCATCGGGATCACGCGCTCGGGGAAGTACACCGAGTTGCCGCGCACCTGGGCTTCGTTGTCCAGGGCCGAACCAATCTTCACGTAGCTGGACACGTCGGCAATCGCGACGAACAACTTCCAGCCGCCGGAGAACAGGCGCAGTTTGCCTGGCTTGGCTTCGCAGTAGACCGCATCGTCGAAGTCGCGGGCATCTTCGCCGTCAATGGTGACGAACGGCAGATGGCGCAGGTCGATGCGTTTTTCTTTGTCTTTTTCTTCGACTTCCGGCTTGAGCTTGGCGGCTTCTTTGAGCACAGCCTCAGGCCAGACGTGAGGGATATCGTAGGTGCGCAGCGCAACATCGATTTCCATGCCCGGCGCCATGTAGTTGCCGACCACTTCGACGATATCGCCCTGGGGCTGGAAGCGCGCAGTGGGCCAGTGGGTGATTTTCACCTCGACGAACTGGCCAACCTTGGCGGCGCCATTGCGGCCCGGGGTGATCAGCACTTCCTGCTGGACCTTCGGGTTATCCGGCACGACAAAGCCGATGCCGCCTTCTTCGAAGTAACGGCCGACGATGGACTCGTGGGCACGGGACACCACTTCGACGATCACGCCTTCGCGGCGACCGCGACGGTCGAGGCCGGAAACGCGCGCCAGGGCACGGTCGCCATCGAACACCAGGCGCATTTGCGCCGGGCTCATGAACAGGTCGTCGCTGCCATCGTCCGGGATCAGGAAGCCGAAACCGTCACGGTGGCCGGCGATGCGGCCGAGGATCAGGTCGAGCTTGTCCACCGGCGCGTAGGTTCCCCGGCGGGTGTAGATCAACTGGGCATCGCGCTCCATGGCGCGCAGGCGGCGACGCAGGGCTTCGAGTTGGTCTTCGGTGGTCAGACCGAATTCTTCAACCAGCTGCTCGCGGCTAGCAGGCGAACCCCGATCGGCGAGGTGCGCCAGGATCAGTTCGCGGCTAGGAATAGGGTTTTCGTATTTTTCCGCTTCACGAGCGGCCTCGGGATCGAGGGACTGCCAATCGGCCATTAGAGAGTTTTCACCTTGTCTATATGCGGGTTAGTTTGGCATACGCGTATTGAAACGGGAAATTTCAGGTGTCGACAAGCCCGTAAAAGCACTTTGCAGCCCCTGGAACGCACCTTGCGCGACCGTCGGCGAAATATTCCAGACTTTTTTCATGGCAGGGCTTTACAGCTCAAAATAGCCTCCGTATAGTGCGCGCCATCGACGACGGCAACGTTGTTGATGCTGCCCAGGTGGTGAAATTGGTAGACACGCCAGCTTCAGGTGCTGGTGATCGCAAGGTCGTGGAAGTTCGAGTCTTCTCCTGGGCACCAATTTCAAACTCAAGGTTCTGCCTTGAGTCTCCAAAAACCCGCGAAAGCGGGTTTTTGCGTTTCAGGCCTTTGATTTTCAACGAGAATCTTGATTTATATTTTTGAATCAGGGGTTTACAGATCAAAAAGCCCTCCGTATAGTTCGCTCCATCAACAGCGCAAGCGTTGATAATGCCCAGGTGGTGAAATTGGTAGACACGCCAGCTTCAGGTGCTGGTGATCGCAAGGTCGTGGAAGTTCGAGTCTTCTCCTGGGCACCAAATTCAGATCAAACCCGCGAAAGCGGGTTTTTTCGTTTCCGGGGTTTGAAAACCTGACCGGTGATTTCCCCCCTCGTCCGCACTTGAGAAGTTTTATCGTTTATCCTTGTAAGGATTTGTTGCACTCAAGTGAGGAAAACCCCGGATGATGATCCGCGATACCCGTCTCAAGACATCCCTTCTGCGTGGCCTGACCATCACTCTGCTCGGCCTGACCCTGCTCTCGCCCGCTGCCTATTCTGCCGACAAGGTTGCACTGACCTTGTACAACGGCCAACACAAGGAGGTCGGCGATGAACTTGCCAAGGCCTTCGAAGCCAAGACCGGCATCCACGTCAATGTGCGCAAGGGCAGCAGCAACCAGCTGGCCAGCCAGGTCGCCGAAGAAGGTGACCGCTCCCCTGCCGACGTGATCTACACAGAAGAATCGCCGCCGCTGAATAAACTCGGCGAGCAAGGCCTGCTGGCGACCATCGACGCCAGCACCCTCGACGTTCTACCCAAGGAATACGTGGCCGCCAACGGCACCTGGATGGGCGTGACCGCACGCACCCGGGTCGTGGCGTTCAACCCGAAACTGATCGCCGAGAAAGACCTGCCCAAGTCGGTACTGGATTTCGCCGGCCCCGAATGGCAAGGCAAGGTCGGTTTCGTACCCACCAGCGGCGCCTTCCAGGAGCAGGCCGTGGCGATCATCAAGCTGCACGGTCGCGAAGCCGCTGAAGAATGGCTGACTGGCCTGCGCGCCTTCGGCAAGGTCTACAGCAACAACATGGTTGCGCTCAAAGCCGTGGAAAATGGCGAAGTCGCCACCGTCCTGGTGAACAACTACTACTGGTTCGCCCTGAAGAAAGAAAAAACCAACCTGGATTCGCAGCTGCACTACTTCACCAACGGTGATGCCGGCGGCCTGATCACCGTGTCTGCCGCGGCGGCACTGAAATCCAGCAAGCATCCAAAGGAAGCCCAGCAACTGTTGGCCTTCATGGCCAGCGAAGAAGGCCAGCGGGTGATCACCAACACCTCCGCCGAATACCCTCTGCGCAAAGGCATGGAATCCAACCGCGGCCTCAAGCCTTTCAGCGAGCTGCAACCACCGAAAGTCACCCCTGCCGACCTGGGCAACGCCGAAGAAGCCCTGGAACTGGAACGTGACGTTGGCTTGAACTGATGAACCCATCGCTCCCCGCCCCCGCCTTGCGCGGGGGTTTTACGCCGAGACGCAAACGCCCTTCAATCTGGTTGCTGCTGCCGGCCCTGCTGCTGGTGGGCCTGAGCCTGTTGCCGCTGGCGTATGTCGGCCTCAAGGCCTGGCAAGCGGGTTGGGCCGAGGCGGTGCATTTGCTGTGGCGGCCTTATGTGTTCGGGCTGCTGCGCAACACCCTGGCGCTGATGGTCGGCGTGACCGTGGCCTGCGGCGTGATAGGTCTGTCGCTGGCCTGGCTGCTGGAACGCAGCAACCTGCCGGGACGGCGTATCTGGGGAGTGATCCTGTGCCTGCCGTTTGCGGTGCCGGCGTTTGTCAGCAGCTTCACCTGGGTTTCATTGAGCGCCAATTTCGAAGGGCTGGGCGGGGCGATCCTGGTGATGACCTTGTCCAAATACCCGCTGGTGTTTCTGCCGGTGGCGGCGACCCTGCGCAATCTTGATCCGTCCCTGGAGGAATCGGCCCGCACCCTTGGACTGAATCGCTGGGGCGTGTTCTTTCGCATCACCTTGCCGTTGCTGTGGCCGTCACTGCTGGCCGGGGCACTGTTGATTGCCCTGCATATGCTGGTGGAGTTCGGCGCGCTGTCGATCATCGGCCTGCAGACGTTTACCACCGCGATCTATCAGCAATTCGAGCTGGAATTCAGTAATGCCAATGCGGCGATGCTCTCGGCGGTGCTGCTGGTGATGTGCCTGACACTGCTCTGGCTGGAATTGCGGGTACGCGGCAAAGGCCGGCATGTGCGCACCGGCCAGGGCGCAGCGCGGCATGCCGAGCAGGTTCGGCTCGGCAAATGGGCGCCGCTGGGGCAACTGTATTGCCTGCTCCTGGCGATCATTGGCAGCGGCATTCCACTGGGCATGCTGGGTTACTGGCTGGCAGTGGGCAGTTCGGCGGCATTTCCGATTGCAGAGATCGGCGAGGCGCTGCTTTCTTCCTTGGCGTTGTCCTTGGGCGGCGCTGCGCTTTGCCTGTTGTTTGCCGTGCCTGTGGGCTTGCTGGTAGTGCGCTACAAGGGCCAGCTCGCGCTGTGGGCCGAACGCCTGCCGTACCTGCTGCACGCCCTGCCCGGCCTGGTGATTGCGCTGACGCTGGTGTACTTCGCGCTGCATTACGTGCCGGCGCTGTATCAGACGTCGGCGTTGTTGCTGATCGCTTATGCGTTACTGTTTTTGCCCCTGGCCCAGGCGCCAATCCGCACCGCGCTGAACAAGGCAGCACCCCAGCTGGAAGAAGCGGCGAGAACACTGGGGGCGTCGTCGTTCAGTGCGTTTTGCCGGGTGACTTTACCGATTATTTTCCCGGCATTGGGCGCGGCGTTTGCGCTGGTGTTCCTGGATGCGATGAAGGAATTGACGGCGACGTTGCTGCTTAGTCCTACTGGATTGAACACACTGGCGACTGCCGTGTGGGCGCATACCTCGAATGTGGAATTCGCGGCAGCGGCGCCCTATGCAGCACTGCTGATTCTGGTGTCGGGGCTGCCGGTATATCTGCTTACGACGCGGATGTATCTGAGCCGCTGAAGCCGCCATCGCAGGCAAGCCAGCTCCCACATTTGAGCGCATTCCAGAGTTGGAACTCGGTCGAATGTGGGAGCTGGCTTGCCTGCGATGAGGCCGGAACAGCCAACATCAAGCCCTGAACTGCCCCAGGCTCGCCTTCAACTGCGCTGCCAACCCATCCAGCACCTTGCCACTGGCGGTGGTCTCTACCACCGCCTGCGCCGCACGCTCGGCCTGGGCATGAATGATCTCCACCCGCCCACGCACCGCATGCGCACCTTGCGCCTGATGCTCAGCCGCACGCGTCGCCAGGCCAATCGCTGCATGCACCTGCTCTACCGAGGCCTGCACCGACTGCTGCAGGCGCACGCTGTCGCGCAATACCAGCAGACCTTCGCTGGCCTGGCGTCCGGCCTTGCCGATGGTCTCTACCGCCTCACGGGCGCCTTGCTGCAAGGCCACGATGTGGGCCTGGATGTCGCCGGTAGAGCTCTGGGTTTTGCTGGCCAGGGCTCGCACCTCGTCCGCCACTACCGCAAACCCGCGCCCGGTCTCACCAGCCCGAGCGGCTTCGATCGCCGCGTTGAGTGCCAACAGGTTGGTTTGCTCGGCAATCCCGTGGATCACCGTCAACACCACCTCAATCTGCTCGCTCTGCTGCGCCAGGCGCTCGATCACCTTGGACCCGGCCTGCACCTGCCCCGCCAACGCCTCGATCAGGCTGCCGACCTCGGCTGAAGTGCGTGAGTTCTCATCGGTCGCCTGGCGAATATCCACCACCTGCTGCAAGGCCGCCTGCATCGCATGGCTTTCCGCCTGGGCCTCGTCAGCCATTTGCGACAGCGCCCGCAGACTTTCAGCCACCTCATCACGCTGCAAGCCGGCGGCTGCATCGGCCCCCGCATTGCGCAGGGTCATGGCGCCGATTTCCACGCCGGTACGCTGGGCCACATCACCCGCTTCGCGCACGATGGGCTGCAACTTATCCACAAAGCGATTGACCGCCGAGGCCATATCGCCGATTTCGTCCCGGCTGTTGATCTGCACGCGCTTGGTCAGGTCGCCCTCGCCTGCCGCCAGGTCGTCCATCGCCGCAATCAGCAGCTTCAGGCGATTGACCACCCGGCGGCCGAGCACCACAGCAATCAGCAACAGCACGCCGAACCCTACAACCGCCAGGCCCATGCCGATGCGCCAACGCAAGGTGCCTGCCGCCTCTTGCACGGCATTGGTGGTATTGGCGGTCATCTGGGTGGCCGTGGCTTGTGCCGACTGCAAGCGCGCGCCCATCGCGGCAGCACTGTCAGCGGCGGCACCTTTGAGGCTGTCGCCCACTAACTGGTCACCGCTGGCAATCAGTGCAGCAAAACGCTTATCCAGCGCGGCCAGGTCAGTCTCTACTGCGGCGGTCGAAACCCCCATGCGGACCTTGCCGATCTCTACACCATTGGGGCTGATGGACGCTTCGACGTAGAACACCGAGGGATCATTTTTCGCCGCGTCCAGCACTTTATCCAGGGCACGTTCGCCTTTGCCCTTTTCCAGCAGCGCCTGGTTTATCGGGTTTTCACGGTTGAGGTAACGGGTCAGATGCTCGCCAGCCGCGTCGTCATACACCACAAACAACACATTGGGATTGCGCTGGGCTCTGCGGGCAAACTCAGACAGCGTCGGCACGTCGCTGTCCCACATGGCGCGCGGCGCCACCGAGGCGAGCAGTTGCGCCATGTCACTGGCAGAGTCCTGCAGGTCTTTTTCCAAGGTCGCACGCAGTTGCTTCTGCTCTTCCTGCAGGCGCGTGGAAAGCCCCGCCGTCAGGCGCTGGCGGGTGCTGGAAGACAGGCTGTCCAGACTGGAGGTGACTTCCTTGCCGGCCTGGGCCAGTTCACCGGAAAGCTTTTGGCTGTCGACACCCAGCCGATTGTCTAAATCGGCTTCCAGGGCGGTGACCGTGCTCCGGGTCAGAGCGACGGCCACCAGCACTTGCACCAAAAGAGCGATACCTAGGGTAACGAACACCGGCCGCAACAGCCGGCTTTGTAACAATGAGAGAACGGCAGACACTGGGAATCCCTCCACCACGGGTGCCATTAATTTGATAGCACCGCGAAAGAAAGAACCATAGCAAGGGTCGTGCCGTTTACCAGGCGCAAACGACAAAGGGCTCCCGAAGGAGCCCTTTGCTTTTTACATCAACAGCTTATTAAGCGAACGGGTGACGCAGAACGATGGTCTCGTTGCGGTCCGGGCCCGTCGAAATAATGTCGATTGGCGCACCGATCAGCTCTTCAACGCGCTTGATGTAAGCGCGTGCGTTGGCTGGCAGTTCTTCCAGGGTCTTGGCGCCCACGGTCGACTCGGTCCAGCCCGGCACTTCTTCGTACACAGGCTGCAGGCCTACGTAGCTGTCAGCGTCGGTTGGGGCAACGTCCTTGCCTTCTGCATCTTTGTAGCCGACGCAGATGTTGATGGTTTCCAGGCCGTCGAGTACGTCCAGCTTGGTCAGGCAGATGCCCGAGATGCTGTTCACATCGATAGCACGACGCAGGATAACGGCGTCGAACCAGCCACAACGACGAGCACGGCCAGTAGTCGCACCGAACTCGTGACCTTGTTTGGCCAGGTGCGCACCGACGTGGTCGAACAGTTCAGTCGGGAACGGCCCCGAACCTACACGCGTGGTGTACGCCTTGGTGATGCCGAGGATGTAGTCCAGGAACATCGGGCCAACGCCCGAACCAGTCGCAACGCCACCAGCGGTGGTGTTGGAGCTGGTGACGTACGGGTAGGTGCCGTGGTCGATGTCCAGCAACGAACCCTGGGCGCCTTCGAACATGATGTCTTTGCCAGCGCGACGCAGGTCGTGCAGCTCGGCAGTCACGTCCAGCATCAGCGGCTTGAGCAGCTCAGCGTATTCCTTGCACTCAGCCAGGGTCTTTTCAAACTCGATGGCTGGCTCTTTGTAGTAACCCACCAGCATGAAGTTGTGGTAATCCACCAGTTCACGCAGCTTGTCTTCAAAGCGCGGCATGTTGAGCAGGTCGCCCACACGCAGGCCACGACGTGCAACCTTGTCTTCGTAGGCCGGGCCGATGCCGCGACCGGTCGTACCGATCTTCAGCTCGCCACGGGCCTTTTCACGGGCCTGGTCCAGCGCAACGTGGAAGGACAGGATCAGCGGGCAGGAAGGGCTGATACGCAGGCGCTCGCGCACGGGCACGCCTTTCTCTTCCAGCTTGGTGATCTCGCGCAGCAAGGCGTCAGGTGCAACCACCACGCCGTTGCCGATCAGGCACTGTACGCCTTCGCGCAGTACACCCGACGGGATCAGGTGCAAGACGGTTTTTTCGCCATCGATGACCAGGGTGTGGCCAGCGTTGTGGCCACCTTGGTAGCGCACTACGGCGGCAGCATGTTCGGTCAGCAGATCAACGATCTTGCCTTTGCCCTCATCACCCCATTGGGTGCCCAGGACTACGACATTCTTACCCATAACACTTGTCCTCATTCGCGCAAACTTGGTGCCGGCAGCGGCCGGCAGGAAAACTCAAGAAGCCAGTGGCGATACTTGCCAAAGCCCGTTCTGCTGAATCAATTGCCGGTCGCAGTCCGCTTCACGGGCGGCGGCCAATGGCTGCCCAGGCAAGGCCTGGACCACACGTTGACCCTCACTGCGCAACTGGCAAACCTGCTGCCAGAGTGCTGCGTCCGTACTGTCGGGCATCCAGATACCGCCAGACGGCAGTTCGACCTCAGCACGCCCCAGGGTCACCAGGGTTTTCAAATCAGTGGAAAAGCCGGTCGCCGGACGGGCACGACCGAAGTCGGCGCCGATATCGTCATAACGACCGCCCTGGGCAATGGCCTGGCCAACACCCGGGACAAACACCGCGAACACCACACCGGTGTGGTAGTGGTAGCCGCGCAACTCACCCAAATCAAAATACAGCGGCAACTGCGGGAAGCGCGCAGACAACTGCTCGGCAATCGCCAGCACGTCATCCAGGGCCGCCAATACATCAGCCGGCGCATTCGCCAGACGATCACGGGCAGCGGTCAGTACTTCACGGCCGCCACACAGATCCACCAGCGCACGCAGCATGCCCGCCAGGTCAGCAGGCACGCCCGCCGTCAAGGCAATCACTTCATCAATAGCCTTGCGTTGAAGGGCATCGAACAACTGCTGCTCCACTTCACCCGACAAACCGGCCGCACGGGCCAGGCCGCGGTAGATGCCGACATGCCCGAGGTCCATGTGCACATCCGGCACATCGGCCAGTTGCAGCATGGCCAGCATCAAGCTGATGACTTCCACGTCGCTGCTCGGGCTGGCATCGCCATACAACTCGGCGCCCAGCTGGATCGGGCTACGGGAAGACGACAAGGCACGCGGTTGAGCATGCAGCACGCTGCCGGCGTAGCACAGGCGGCTCGGCCCTTCGCGACGCAGGGTGTGCGCATCAATGCGCGCGACTTGCGGCGTGATGTCGGCACGAAAGCCCATTTGCCGGCCCGATTGCGGGTCGATGACCTTGAAGGTGCGCAGATCCAGGTCCTGGCCCGCGCCGGTCAGCAGGGATTCCAGGTACTCGATATGGGGGGTCACGACAAACTCGTAACCCCAGCTCTGGAACAGATCCAACACCTGGCGGCGCGCGATTTCAATGCGCGCAGCTTCTGGTGGCAGTACTTCTTCGATGCCATCTGGCAGCAGCCAGCGGTCTACCGTTGCCATTACGCCATTCCCCTATGATCCGGGCGGCCAGCCCTCGGGCGAGCCTTGAGTGAAGCAGAAAATACCCGGCCCCTGCATAAACCACGCGCAAGAGCGACGTGACGAACGACCAACAATCGGCCTCGTCGGGCACTTTCCTCGAAAAACCTGTGGCGCCTGCGGAGCAAAACCACAATCAAACATGCAGACGCAAAAAAGCCGGGAATTTCCCGGCTGCCGCATCATACACCCGTTTTCTGAAAGGATCACCCCGCCCGGCATTTTAGCCGCCCGACGGAGTGATTCTCAGACTACATGCGGGTTACTTGGACTTTTCCAGGTAGCGGAAGAAATCGCTACTTGGGTCCAGCACCATGACGTCGGTTTTGTTCGCAAAGCTTTCACGGTAGGCACGCAGGCTACGGTAGAACGCGTAGAACTCCTGGTCCTGGCCATAGGCCTTGGCGTAGATCGAGGCGGCTTGAGCATCACCATCACCACGGGCCTCTTCAGACTCGCGATAAGCTTCTGCCAACAGTACGCGACGCTGACGGTCGGCATCCGCACGGATCCCTTCTGCCAGTTCGTTACCCTTTGCACGGTGCTCACGAGCCTCGCGCTCACGCTCGGTGCTCATACGCTCGAACACGCTGCGATTCACTTCCTTCGGAAGGTCGATAGCCTTGACCCGAACATCGATCACTTCGATGCCCAGTTCTTTTTCCGCCATCGTGTTCAACGAACGCGTGATGTCAGCCATCAGCGCATCACGTTCACCGGATACCACCTCGTGCAGGGTGCGCTTACCAAACTGGTCACGCAGGCCCGATTCCAGACGGCGCGACAAACGCTCGTCGGCAATCTGCTTGAGGCCGGAGGTCGCGGTGTAGAAACGCTCGGCATCCTTGACGCGCCACTTGGCGTAGGCGTCAACCATCACGGCTTTCTTTTCCAGGGTCAGGAAGCGCTGTGTCGGTGCATCCAGGGTCATCAGGCGGCCGTCGAACTTGCGCACCTGGTTGACGTAGGGGACTTTCACATGCAGGCCCGGCTGGACATCTGCCTGGACCACGCGACCGAATTGCAGCAACACCGCGCGCTCGGTCTGAGACACGATATAGAAGCAGTTCCAGGCAGCGATGACCACGACGACGCCCACAATCAGGGCGGTCAGCGATTTATTGCTCATCAACGACTCTCCCTGGTACGTGTTTGCTGTTGCAGCAAGTCAGCGGCCGCACGGGCGCTCGCTTCGTTGGCAGCGGCAGTTGAACCGGTAGCCGGTGCGCTGGTGCTGCTACGACCACCTTCGATCATCTTGTCCAGCGGCAGGTACAGCAGATTGTTCTGCCCGCCCTTGCTGCCGGTCACGAGAACCTTGCTGGTGTTGCTGAAGACTTCCTGCATGGTGTCCAGGTACAGACGCTCACGAGTGACTTCCGGTGCCTTGCGGTACTCGGCCACCAGCTTGGTGAAACGATCTGCCTCACCCTTGGCACGGGAGACCACTTCGTCGCGGTAACCGTTGGCATCCTCAAGGATGCGCTGGGCCTGACCACGGGCTTCCGGCACGACGCCGTTGGCGTAGGTTTCAGCCTGGTTGCGCGAACGCTGCTCGTCTTCACGGGCACGGATCACGTCATCGAAGGCTTCCTGTACTTCACGCGGTGCAGCTGCGCTCTGTATGTTGACCTGGGTTACGGTGATACCGGTGCGATAGGTATCGAGGAACCGTTGCAGGCGCTCCTTGATCTCGCTGGCCATCAATTCACGACCTTCGGTCAGCACCTGATCCATTGCGGTGGAACCCACCACGTGGCGCAGGGCACTTTCGGTCGCTTGTTGCAGGCTGATTTCCGGCTGATCGACGTTCAGCACGAAGTCCTGCAGGTTGCTGATCTTGTACTGCACGGTCAGCGGCACTTCGACGATGTTCTCGTCTTCGGTCAGCATCTGGCCCTGCTTGGTGTAGGCACGCTCACGCGTGACGTTTTCCATGTACTTTTTATCGATCGGCGGGAAGTAGATGTTCAGGCCTGGGCCGACGGTCTCGTAGTACTTGCCGAAGCGCAGCACCACGGCTTGCTCCTGCTCGTCCACCACATAGACGGCGCTGTACAGCCAGACGGCCGCCAGCACAACGAGGCCGATGCCGAGCAGGCCGTAACCACCGCCCTTGCTCGTACGACCGCCTTCGTCACCACCACCACGTTTTTTTCCACCACCGAACAACCCATTCAGGCTTTCCTGCAGCTTTCGGAAGGCCTCGTCGAGATCTGGTGGCCCCTTGCGGTCGCCATTATTGCGGCGTTTACCACCCCAAGGATCCTGATTATTCGAGTTGCCACCCGGCTCATTCCAAGCCATAGCGCTCTCCATCTGATAAAGCAAAGACGCACCCACGGCGCGCCGACCAATGCTACAGAATGCCTGTCACAGCGGCACAACCGCTTTCTCAGGCTTTTATTGCAAAGTGTGTTGTTCGATGAACTCCGTCGGCACAACACCTTCCCGACTGACCAGCCGATTCAGCTCCGAGCGCGGCAATCGAACGGCCAGCAAGCTGACACCTTCTTCGTCGTGTTCTTCTTTCTGTACCGCGCCCAGCTCGAAAAACTGTGCACGCAGTCGAGCAAAACGCTGAGGCAAGCGCAAGGTGCCAACAAACAAATCGCTGCCCAACAACTCGGCAATGGCTTGTTCAAGCAATTCCAGACCACTGCCATCACGCGCCGACAACCAGACCCGCTGGGGCTTGCCGTTTTCGTCGCGCTGGATTTGTGGCTCAACGCCTTCAAGCAAATCGAGTTTGTTATAGACCTCGAGGATCGGCAAGTCCTGGGCACCAATCTCGCCCAGTACCACCATGACCTGCTCAATCTGCAACATGCGATCCGGTTCGGCCGCATCGATCACGTGCAGCAGCAGGTCGGAATTGCTCGACTCTTCGAGCGTAGACCGAAATGCCTCGACCAGCTTGTGGGGCAAGTGACGAATGAAACCCACGGTATCGGCCAGGACAATCGGCCCCAGGTCGTCCAGTTCCAGACGGCGCAAGGTCGGGTCGAGGGTCGCGAACAGTTGGTCGGCCGCGTACACGTCCGATTTCGTCACGTTATTGAAGAGCGTGGATTTGCCGGCGTTGGTATAGCCCACGAGGGAAACGGTCGGGATATCCGCACGCATACGGCCACGTCGCGATTGTTCGCGCTGGCTGCGCACCTTCTCCAGGCGGCCCTTGATCTGTCGCAGGCGCACCCGCAGCAGACGCCGGTCGGTTTCCAGCTGGGTTTCACCCGGGCCACGCATGCCGATACCGCCACCCTGGCGTTCAAGGTGAGTCCAGCCACGAACCAGCCGGGTGCTCATGTGGTCAAGCTGGGCCAGTTCTACCTGGAGCTTGCCTTCATGGGTACGGGCGCGTTGAGCGAAAATATCGAGAATCAGACCCGTGCGGTCGATCACGCGACACTCGAAGACTCGTTCGAGGTTACGTTCCTGACTGGGCGTGAGGATGTGATTGAAAATCACCAGATCGGCCTTTTCAGCATGGACCAGGTCGCGCAGTTCCTCGACCTTGCCGCTGCCAATCAGGAATTTGGCGGTTGGCCGATGACGCGGCACGTTAAAAAACGCGACGGTCTCGGCGCCGGCCGAATTTGCCAACTCCTGAAACTCCTGCGGATCTTCGCGCGCCTCAGGGTCCTGTCCATCCAAGTGAACGAGGATTACTCGCTCACCACCACCGTGGCGCTCAAAGAACAAAGGAGACTCCTATCAGGCGTTACCCGGTGCAGGCTCGGCGTCACCCTGTTCTTCGGTTGCGCTAGGCAGACGAATCGGACGAACCGGCACTACGGTCGAGATAGCGTGTTTGTAAACCATCTGGCTTACGGTGTTTTTCAGCAGGATCACGAACTGGTCGAACGACTCGATCGTACCTTGCAGCTTGATACCGTTGACCAGATAGATGGAAACCCCAACTTTCTCTTTACGTAAAGTATTCAAGTAAGGGTCTTGTAGCGAATGCCCTTTTGACATGTGCCGCACTCCTTTAAGGATCAATAATAAAAAAACGGAAAATAGATAGCTTATGGCCGTCACACCCCCAAGGATAGACGGCAATTGCAAGGACTCAGCTCAATATGGAGACCGTGCCCAAGTATTTCAAGGCGCGTGACAGATTGTCGCTGTCCAGGCTGTCCAACCAGTGCAAATCGCTCCAGCTGCGCAACCAGGTGAACTGGCGCTTTGCCAATTGGCGCGTAGCAATGATGCCGCGCTCCTGCATTTCGGCTGACGTCAGCTTGCCATCCAGATGATCCCAGACTTGGCGGTAGCCTACAGCACGTATCGAAGGGAGCCCCGGATGCAGGTCACCTCTTGAACGCAGTGCTACGACCTCCTCCACAAACCCCTGTTCCAACATAATTGTGAATCTTTGTGCAATTCGTTCATGCAGCACCTGACGATCCGCCGGAGCGATGGCCAGATTCGCCACAGTATAGGGCAATTGTGACTGTCCCGAAGCGCCTGCTTCAGTACTTTGCGCAGTTTGTTTCAGCCTGTGTTCAGTCATGGTCTGGCCACTGACCCGCCAGACTTCCAAGGCTCGCGTCAGGCGCTGGGGGTCATTGGGGTGAATCCGTGCGGCGGAAACCGGATCCACCGCAGCCAACTGGTCGTGCAGGGCTTGCCAGCCAAGGCGCGCAGCTTCTTCTTCAAGTTCGGCGCGCACCTGGGCATCGGCGGGAGGCATGTCTGCCAGACCTTCCTGCAAAGCCTTGTAATAGAGCATCGTGCCGCCTACCAGCAGCGGAATGTTGCCCCGCGCAGTGATATCGGCCATGGCTGCCAGGGCATCGTTACGAAAATCAGCCGCCGAATAGCTCTCACTGGGATCGATAATGTCGATCAACCTGTGCGGGTACTGGGCCAGCAGCTCTTTCGAGGGTTTGGCGGTGCCGATGTCCATGTCCCGGTAAACCAGTGCAGAGTCGACACTGATGAGTTCGCACGGCAAGACCTTGGTCAGTTCGATGGCCAGGTCAGTCTTGCCGGCGGCCGTCGGGCCCATCAGGAAGATTGCGGGGGGCAAGGCACTCATCAACGGCCGCGCAAGAACAGTTTATCGAGGTCGTCCAGGCCCATCTGGGTCCAGGTCGGTCGGCCATGGTTGCACTGGCCGCTGCGCTCGGTGTTTTCCATGTCCCGCAGCAGGCCGTTCATTTCCGGCAAGGCCAGGCGCCGATTGGCGCGGATGGCGCCGTGGCAGGCCATGGTGCCGAGCAGTTCATTGATATGGGCCTGGATACGATCGCTGGTGCCGTACTCCATCAAGTCCGCCAGTACGTCAGCCACCAGCCGGTTGGCCTCGGCTTGCTTGAGCAAAGCCGGGATCTGGCGGATCGCCAGGGTTTCCGGGCCCAGGCGTTGCAGCTCAAAGCCCAGCTTCTGGAACACGCTGAGGTGTTCTTCGGCACAATCGGCCTCGCGCTGGCTGACCGCCAGGGATTCCGGCACCAGCAGCGGCTGGCCACTGAGGCCTTCGCTGGCCATGGCGATCTTCAAGCGCTCGTACATGATCCGCTCGTGGGCCGCATGCATGTCCACCAGCACCAGGCCATGGGCGTTTTCCGCAAGGATGTAGATGCCCTTGAGCTGAGCCAGGGCGTAACCCAGCGGCGGCACATCGCCCTGGCCTTCCGGCAAGGCGGCAGCACCCGACTCGGCTCCGGGCAGCGGCGCGAAAAACTCGCGATAGGCTGCCTGGGCTTCGGCCACCGGCAACGCTGATTGCGGGCGCGGCGTGTATTGGTATTGATAACCGGCGCCCGCGCCTGAGCCAGGCGCGGTATAGCTCGGCTGGGCTTGCGGCGATTGCAGCAGGTTGGCTGCCAGGCTCATTTCACCCTGAGGTCCGAACTCACCGGCTTCCGGCCCCGTAGGACGGACGATGGCTGTGACAATCGGCGCCGCCAGTTGATCATCCGGGCGCACATCGCCCAGGGCGCGGTGCAAGGTGCCATAGAGGAAATCGTGGACCATGCGACCGTCACGGAAGCGCACCTCGTGCTTGGTCGGGTGCACGTTAACGTCCACCACCGACGGGTCGACCTCAAAAAACAGCACGAACGTCGGATGCCGCCCGTTGAACAGCACGTCGCGATACGCCTGGCGCACCGCATGGGCCACCAGTTTGTCGCGCACCGCCCGGCCATTCACAAAGAAGTACTGCAAGTCAGCCTGGCTGCGAGAGAACGTCGGCAACCCCACCCAACCCCACAACCGCAAGCCATTGCGCTCGATCTCGATCGGCAGCGCCTGCTCCAGGAACCCCGCGCCGCAGATGGCCGAGACGCGCCGGGCACGGGCCGCATCATCATGGGCCTCGTGCAGGCTGAGGATGGTCTTGCCGTTGTGGCGCAGGTGGAAAGCCACATCAAACCGGGCCAGGGCCAGGCGCTTGATGACTTCCTGCAGGTGATCGAATTCGGTTTTTTCGGCCTTGAGGAATTTGCGCCGGGCCGGGGTGTTGAAGAACAGGTCGCGCACTTCCACCGAGGTGCCCACCGGATGTGCCGCCGGCTGGACCCGGGGCGCCATGTCGCGGCCTTCGGTTTCCACTTGCCAGGCCTGGTCGGCGTCGCGGGTGCGGGACGTCAGGGTCAGGCGGGCCACGGAGCTGATGGAAGCCAGGGCCTCACCACGAAACCCGAGGCTCATCACTCGTTCAAGGTCTTCCAGGTCACGAATCTTGCTGGTGGCGTGACGGGCCAGGGCCAGGGGCAGGTCATCGGAGGAAATCCCGCTGCCGTCGTCGCGCACTCGCAGCAGCTTGACGCCGCCCTGCTCAACGTCGACGTCGATGCGCTTGGCGCCGGAGTCGATGCTGTTTTCCAGCAATTCCTTGATCACCGACGCTGGCCGCTCGACCACCTCACCCGCCGCGATCTGGTTGGCAAGGCGCGGGCTTAGCAGCTCAATGCGCGAAGTGTTGCTCAAGACTGTTTCGCTCATTATTGCGCCGCCAGTTCAGTGCCCGGGATGGTCAACACCTGGCCGACCTTCAATTCATCGGTCTTCAGGTTATTGGCGCTGCGCAAGGTTGCCGCAGACACCTGGAAGCGCACCGCCAGCATCGCCAGGGTGTCACCCGGCTGCACGCGATGGTCACGCGGCCCCTGGGCGATCTTCCCGGAATCACGCAGCCAGGCTATATAAGTGCCCGGCGGCGGGTTCTGCTGGAAGAACTGGCGAACACCGGCGCTGATGGAACGTGCCAACGCCTGCTGATGGCTGGCAGAGGCCAGTTTCGAGGCTTCGTTGGAGTTGGAGATAAACCCGGTTTCCACCAGGATCGATGGAATATCCGGCGACTTGAGCACCATGAACCCGGCCTGTTCCACGCGCTGTTTGTGCAGCGAGGTGACGCGACCAATGTTGCTCAGGACTTTCTGCCCGACGTTCAGGCTGGAAGTCAGCGAGGCGGTCATCGACAGGTCGAGCAATACGCCGGCGAGCATCTTGTCCTTGTCGTCGAGGGATACGTTGCCAGCCCCGCCGATCAAGTCGGAACGGTTTTCACTGTCCGCCAACCAGCGGGCGGTCTCGGAAGTGGCCCCCCGATCCGACAGAGCGAACACCGAGGCGCCAAACGCAGCGGCCGAAGGCGCGGCGTCGGCGTGGATCGAGACGAACAGGTCAGCGCCCTTCTTGCGGGCGATTTCGGTACGGCCGCGCAGCGGAATAAAGTAGTCGCCGGTACGGGTCAGCTCGGCGCGATACCCTTTCATGCCATTGATCTGGCGCTGCAGTTCGCGGGCGATGGCCAGTACCACATCTTTTTCATGCTGGCCGCGGGAGCCGGAGGCACCGGGGTCTTCGCCGCCGTGGCCGGCATCGATAACCACGATAATGTCACGCTTGCCCGCCGGAGCCGGTGGCAGCGGCGGCAATTTGACCTGGGGTTGCGACTGGTTGACCGGCACCGCTGGTATCGTCGCGACGCTAGGGGTAGGTGCAGGCGGCGGCGCGGCATCGGCGGCATTGTCGAACAGGTCGACCACCAGCCGGTTGCCATACTGCGCGTTGGGCGCCAGTACGAAGCTCTTCGGGGTTACGGCCTTTTTCAGGTCGATGACCACCCGCAGATCGGTCGGCGTACGTTGGGCCGAGCGCATCGCGGTAATCGGGGTATTGGCCATGGCAACTTTCAACGGCGCGGCCAGGGTCGCACCGTTGATATCAATCACCAGGCGATCGGGCGCCGTGAGGGTGAAGACGCTGTGCTGAACCGGGCCAGACAGGTCGAATACCAGTCGCGTGTTATCCGGTGCCCGCCACAGGCGAACACTTTTCACCTGTGAGGCCGCCAGTGCATTGAAAGTCATTGCCGCAAGCAACACCCCTACGACAGTAACCAACGCGCGAAAGCGCATACCTAACCCCATCAATTATTTGAATTCCAATGCCAAGGCGGCGCACCACGACTCGCCGCGCGCGCTCTGGGACAACAACTTCAGCTGACGTCCGTGCTTATGCGGGGTAATGGTAATGGTCAGGTCCGGCTTTGGCAAAAAGCCTGTGCCTTTATCTGGCCACTCGATCAGGCACAGAGCGTCCTCATCGAAGTAATCGCGGATGCCCATGAATTCCAACTCTTCTGGATCCACCAGGCGATACAAGTCGAAATGGAAGGCGCGCAGCTCGCCGATTTCGTAGGGCTCAACCAAGGTAAACGTAGGGCTTTTCACAGCACCTGCGTGCCCCAACCCGCGAATGATGCCCCGGGACAGGGTGGTTTTCCCGGCCCCCAGATCACCTTCCAGAAAGATCAGGCCCGAGCCTTTCGTCACCTGGGCAATACGGTTGCCGAGGGCGACCATGGCGTCTTCATCGGCCAGGAAAAGGATTACTTCAGACACGGCGATTGCTCCTCCAGCAACTGACGAATGGCAGGAATCAGGTCGCTGGCGGCCAGCCCGCGACCGTAGGTGCCCTGGCGATCTCCGGCAGTGGCATGCAGCCAGACCGCCAGGCAAGCGGCATCAAATGCCGACATGCCTTGCGCCAGTAAAGCACCGACCAGGCCGGCCAACACGTCACCCAGGCCAGCGGTTGCCATCGCAGGATGCCCCTGATCGCAGCGGGCAACCCGACCGTCCGGGCTGGCGATCAAGCTGCCCGCGCCCTTGAGGATCGCTACTGCATTGAATTTCTGACTCAAGGCGCGCGCCACGTTAAGGCGGTCGGCCTGAACCTCGGCTGTCGAAATGCCCATCAAGCGGGCTGCTTCGCCAGGATGTGGAGTGATCACGCAGTTGGCCGGCAAGCTGACGCTGCCCGTCGCCAGCAGGTTCAAGGCATCGGCGTCCCAGACTTGCGGCTGCTTGGCGCTGGCCGCTACCGATAGCAGGCTTTTGCCCCAGGACGCCTCGCCCAGGCCCGGGCCGGTGACGATCACGGAGATCTTTTCCAGCAAGCCCATCAACTGATTGGCCGAGTGCACGCCCACGGTCATGACTTCCGGCAACCGCGCCAGCGCCGCTGCAACATGCTCACTGCGGGTCGCCAGGGAAACCATGCCGGCGCCGCTGCGCAGGGCACTTTCGGCGCTGAGCAAGGCGGCGCCGCCAAAACCACGGTCGCCGCCGATCAGCAATAGATGGCCGAACTGGCCTTTATGGGCGTCCGGAGAACGCGCAGCGAGTTGCGGCAATTGGCCGGGCAACAGGTGCTGAACGTCGGGTATTTCGTGTTTTGTCTGCGGCATGCGTCTTCAAGCTCCGATGTCTGGCAGAATTATACGCATCTAACCTGCGGTTTCTCTTGTTCATGCCTGCTATTACCTACGACCTGCCCGCCCTCGCCCAATCGATCAAAGACTGGGGCCGCGAGCTGGGCTTTCAACAAGTGGGCATCAGCGGCCTGGACCTCGCCGAGCATGAGCAGCACCTGCAACGCTGGCTCGACGCCGGCTACCACGGCGAAATGGACTACATGGGCGCCCACGGCAGCAAGCGCTCACACCCGGAAGAACTGGTACCCGGCACCTTGCGCGTGGTGTCGCTGCGCATGGACTACCTGCCCGGCGACACACAAATGGCCCAATTGCTGGCCAAACCCGAAAAAGCCTACATCTCCCGTTATGCCCTCGGCCGCGACTATCACAAGCTGATCCGCAAGCGCGTACAGCAACTGGCCGACCGGATTCAAGCGCAGATCGGCCCGTTCGGCTTCCGCGCGTTTGTCGACAGCGCTCCGGTGCTGGAAAAAGCCATTGCCGAACAAGCCGGGCTGGGCTGGATCGGTAAAAACACCCTGGTGCTCAACCGCAAGGCGGGCAGTTACTTTTTCCTGAGCGAGCTGTTTGTCGACCTGCCATTGCCAGTCGACCCACCGCACACCACCGAACACTGTGGCCGTTGCACCGCCTGCCTGGACATCTGCCCTACCAACGCCTTCGTCGGGCCCTACGTGCTGGACGCCCGGCGCTGCATTTCCTACCTGACCATCGAGCTGAAAAGCGCGATCCCCGAAGAACTGCGCCCCCTGATCGGCAATCGGGTATTCGGCTGCGATGACTGTCAGATCGTTTGCCCGTGGAATCGTTTCGCCCGGCCTACCGATGAAGGCGATTTCAAGCCACGGCACAATCTGGACAACGCCGAGCTGGCCGAATTGTTCATGTGGGATGAGGACAAATTCCTCAGCAGCACCGAAGGCTCGCCCCTGCGCCGCGCCGGCTATGAGCGCTGGCTGCGTAACCTGGCGGTGGGCCTGGGCAATGCGCCATCAAGCATTCCGGTGCTGGAAGCGTTGAAGGCACGTCGGGAATATCCGTCGGAACTGGTACGCGAACATGTGGAATGGGCGCTGAACCAGCACGCCGAGCGTCAGTGCACGTCGTCGTTATAGACGAACTTGGGCATCTCCCAATGGAAACGTATCGCCAACAGGCGCAATAAAAAGCCGCTGAACAGCGTCAGCAGGATCGATTGCTCGCTGGGCAGCTCAAGGTAGATGCACAGCATGTAGAACCAGGCGGCGAGAAACGACACGCTGGCGTACAGCTCGCGGCGGAAGATCAGCGGGATGTCGTTGCAGAAGATGTCCCGCAGGATGCCGCCGAATACCCCGGTGATCACACCGCTGACCGACGCCACCAGCATGCCGTGGCCCATTTCCAGGGCGGTCATGCTGCCGATCAGGGTGAAGGCCACCAGGCCCACGGCGTCCAGCGCCAGGAACAGTGAGCGCAGGTGGCGCATCAATGGGGCGATGAAGATCGTCACCAGGGCCGCGACGGAGGTCAGCACCAGGTATTCCGGGTGTTTGACCCAGGTCAGCGGGTAGTGGCCGAGCAACACGTCACGCACCGAACCGCCGCCCAGCGCTGTCACGCAGGCGATCAGCACCACACCAAACCAATCCATCCCGCGCCGCCCGGCGGACAAGGCGCCGGTCATGGCTTCGGCGGTGATGGCGACGAGGTAGAGCATCAGCAGCATGGTGGCGATCCTTGCAAAGAGGCGCGCAGTCTAATCATTTGGTGATGGCACCAAAAGGGGGCGAGCCCTCAACAGCTTAAAGCTCTTGCTAATGTGGCGAGGGAGCTTGCTCCCGTTGGACTGCGCAGCAGTCCCATTTTTTCAGGGCCGCTTCGCAGCCCAGCGGGAGCAAGCTCCCTCGCCACAAAAACGCCTCACCACGACTCAAGTCAGAACTTGATGAAATGCTTGCGGTAATGCTGCAGCTCGGCAATCGACTCGCGGATATCGTCCAGCGCCAGGTGGGTGCTGCCCTTGTGGAAGCTGTCCTTGACTTCCGGCGCCCAGCGAGCGGCCAACTCCTTCAAGGTCGACACATCCAGGTTGCGGTAGTGGAAGTAGCTTTCCAGCGCCTTCATGTGGGTATAGAGAAAGCGGCGATCCTGGCAAATGCTGTTGCCGCAGATCGGCGACTTGCCCTTGGGCACCCACTTTTCCAGGAAGGCGATGGTTTCAGCTTCAGCCTCGGCCATGCTCACGCGGCTGTCGCGCACACGCTGGGTCAGGCCCGAGTTGCCGTGGGTGCGGGTGTTCCACTCGTCCATGGTGGCCAGCACCGCGTCGCTGTGGTGAATGGCGATCACCGGACCTTCGGCCAAGGTGTTGAGGTTGCTGTCGGTGACAATGGTCGCCATCTCGATGATGACGTCGGTGTCAGGGTTCAGACCGGTCATTTCCAGATCGATCCAAATCAGGTTCTGTGGGTTTTGCATGTCGTGGTTCCTTGGCACCTTGGCGTAGCTGCGCAGTTTAGCAGGCAGGGCGTGCTAGACTCGCGACCGTTTTACCTAACCTTTGCATTATCGACACGGAACACCAATGGCCAAACGCCAGCTTAACCGTCGCCAAAACTGGCGCATCGAAAAGATTCAGGGTGAACGCGCTGCCCGCGCCGCCAAACGTGAATCCTCCGCCGTGGAAGCGCTTGAGGGCGGCGACCTGGGCCCCGAGCAAACGGGCCTGGTGATCGCGCACTTCGGTGTGCAGGTCGAAGTCGAGGCCACCGAAGGCGATCACGCCGGCCAGGTGTTCCGTTGCCACCTGCGCGCGAACCTGCCTGCGCTGGTGACCGGCGACCGGGTAGTTTGGCGTGCCGGCAACCAGGGCATCGGCGTCATCGTCGCCCAGTTGCCGCGCACCACCGAACTGCGTCGCCCCGACAGCCGCGGCCAGCTCAAGCCGGTGGCGGCCAACGTCGACATGATCGTCATCGTCTTCGCGCCACTGCCCGAGCCCCATGCCAACCTGATCGACCGCTACCTGGTAGCTGCCGAACACGCCGGCATCCGCCCGCTGTTGCTGCTGAACAAATTCGATCTGATCGACGAGCAGAACGCCCCGGCGCTCAACGCGTTGCTGGCGGTGTACCGCACCCTCGGCTACCCGGTGCTGGAAGTCTCGGCGCATCACGGCAATGGCATGGAACAGTTACAGACCGAACTGGATGGGCGCATCAGCGTGTTCGTCGGCCAGTCGGGCGTGGGCAAGTCGTCCCTGGTCAACAGCCTGTTGCCGGAAGTCGAAACCCGTGTTGGCCCGCTGTCGGAGTTGTCCGGCCAGGGCACCCACACCACCACCACCGCGCGGTTGTTCCACTTCCCGGGTGGCGGCGAGCTGATCGACTCCCCGGGCATCCGTGAATTCGGCCTGGGCCACGTGAGCCGTGCCGACGTGGAAGCGGGCTTTATCGAGTTCAACGACTTGATCGGCACCTGCCGCTTCCGCGACTGCAAGCATGACCGCGAGCCAGGTTGCGCCCTGCTCAAGGCCCTGGAAGACGGCCGCGTGCAGCAGCAGCGAATGAACAGCTATCGCTCGATCATCGCCAGCTTGCCCGAGACCAGCTATTAACATGTAGGAGATACAAAAAGGCCGCGATCATCGCGGCCTTTTTGTATCTGGCTTACGAGCCGGTGGCTGGCTGAGTCGGATCCTTCATTCCACCGTCATCAAACAGGTTCAGCTTCTGCCGCAGCTCATGGGCTGGCAGCGGCTCCTGATCGGGCGGCAGTGCGTTCGGGTCTGCCGGCACTTCGCCCGGCGCACCCTCACCCTGGGTCGGTACCGGCGGTGCTGCGTGCTGGTCACCTTCAATCGCCCGCTGGGCTTTTTTGGTCAGCACGACGATATCGATGCGTCGGTTGATCGGGTTGAACGGATCCTTGGGATCAAACAGCTGCGAGGAAGCAAACCCCACCACCCGCGCCACTTGAGGGTCCGGATAGCTGCCAGCGACCAGTGCACGACGCGCGGCATTGGCCCGGTTGGCCGAGAGCTCCCAGTTGCCGAAATCGCCCTGCCCGGCATACGGCTTGGCATCGGTGTGGCCGCTGATGCTGATCTTGTTCGGCACCGCCTTGATGGTGTCGGCCATGGCCAGCAGGATGTCTTCAAAGTACGGCTTCAACCGCGCGCTGCCAGAGTCGAACATCGGCCGGTTGGCGGCGTCCGTGATCTGGATGCGCAAGCCATCGGGCGTGATCTCGAAGGAAATCTGATCCTTGAACTTCAGCAGTTGCGGGTTTTCCTCAACCTTGGTTTGCAGCTCTTGCAGCAGCAATTCCAGGCGCTCCTGCTCAACCTGGTCGGCCATGCTCTCGACGGTATCGCGTTCGATCGGGATTTTTTCCTGAGGCGAGTCGGTCTTGATTTCCGGGTTGATGGTGCGCTCGGGCGCCAGTTGCGGCGAACCACCGAGGTCGATCACAAAAGGCGTGCCGCTCTCGGAGAAACCGATGGGGTCCTTGAAGTACCCGGCGATGGCGATCTTCTGTTCCGGCGTGGCGGTGGACATCAGCCACAGCACCAGGAAGAACGCCATCATCGCCGTCGCAAAGTCGGCGAAGGCGATTTTCCAGGCGCCGCCATGGTGCCCCGCAGCGAAGCGCTTGACGCGCTTGATGATGATCGGCTGGTTGTTTTCCATGGCTTAGCGACCGCGAACCGCTTGTTCCAGCTCAGCGAAGCTTGGACGGTGCTTCGGATACAGCACCTTGCGCCCGAACTCTACCGCCAGCGATGGCGGCATGCCGGAAGCCGATGCCACCAGGCAGGCCTTGATGGCTTCGTAGAGATTCACTTCTTCCTTGGCATCGTGGGCCAGGGACGTGGCCAGCGGGCCGAAGAAGCCGTAGGCCGCGAGAATACCGAAGAAGGTACCCACAAGTGCCGCACCTACGTGCATGCCGATAGCCTTCTGGTCGCCTTCGCCGAGGGAAGCCATGGTCACCACGATCCCGAGAACCGCAGCAACAATACCGAAACCGGGCATGCCGTCAGCAACACCGGTCACAGCGTGGGACGGGTGCTCCAGCTCTTCCTTGAGGCTGAACAGTTCCATGTCGAACAGGCCTTCCAGCTCATGGGGCGCCATGTTGCCGGACGACATGATCCGCAGGTAATCGCAGATGTAGGCGGTCATGCGCTCGTCTTTGAGCACCGCCGGGTACTTGGCGAAAATCGGACTCGCCGAAGCGTCCTCGATATCACCCTCAATGGCCATCATGCCTTCGCGGCGGCTCTTGTTGAGGATCTCGTAGATCAGCCCCAGTACTTCCAGATAGAAGGTGTGGGAGAAGCGCGAGCTGAACATGCCCAGCGACTTCTTGATCACGTGCATGGTCATGTAGCCAGGGTTGGCCTGCAGGAATGCGCCGAACGCCGCACCGCCGATAATCAGCACTTCGAAGGGCTGGATCAGCGCCGCAATCTTGCCGTGGGAAAGGACGTATCCGCCGAGCACGCTCGCGATGACGACGATGATGCCGATAATTTTAGCCATAGGGGATGAGTACTTGCGCCGTCGGGTTCAGGGTCATATTCGCCAGAGTTGAAAACTCTTGTTCTACTTATCGGCAAATCTGCGCCAGACTATAGCCCGTTATGGCGAAAAACCAGTTCGGCCCGTCCCGGGCGTGTTGACCGTAAGTGATGATCGCGCCCCAATCATGGCAAATGAAACGACAGTCCCAACTCAAAAACCCACGACGCTTGCCGCTTGGATAAAGCGTCTGGACGATGTGCTCTTGCCTGTTCCACAGGCGAGTCACGACCGGGTCTGCAAGGCCATCGGCGACAACCGCAGTTCGTTGCGCGATATTGCAGAGTTGATGCAGAACAGCCCCGCGCTGGTGCTCAGCGTGATGCGCGAGGCCAACAACCAGGCCCACGGCAGCCTCGCGGAACCGGCAGAAAACCTCGAAGTGGCGATCAATCGCCTCGGCCTCAAGCGCACCGAAGAACTGCTGCGGCGCCTGCCTTCCGTGCCGCTGAATGAAATCCCCGTGGCCCTGCGCCAATTGCAGATGGTCAGCCAGCACGCCTCGCAACAAGCCAGCGGCCTGTTCGCCAGCCGCTTGGCACGCCTGTGGCAAGACATTCATTGGGGCAGCCTGCTGTTCCTTTCGCCGCTGTGGCCGATGGCGATTGCCTATCCCAAGCTGCTGGAAGCATGGGAACTGCGGGTGATCCACAAGGGTGAATCGGCCCGCATAGTCGAACAGGATCTGTTCGGCGTGCGCCTGCTGGACCTGTGCCTGGGGTTGACCGAAGCCTGGCGCCTGCCAATCTGGGTGTCCCAGGGTTATACATTGCTGCTGACGGAACAGCGGCTGCTGGCCAAGGCACTGCGCATTGCCCGCGAAGACGAGCCGTTGCGCCAACAGCAGTTGCTGGATGCCGACCCCAACCTGCGCCGCTGGCTGAACCAGCCGGCCAACACCGTGCTGCTGGCCAACGGCCTGGCGTTGGCGGCCCAGGAGTCGTGGACCTGCCCGCACACCCAACGCTGGCAATACCTCACTGCGCTATACCTGCAGCAACCGTTGGCCGAAGTGCAGCAGCAGTCTCACCAACACGCAGCGATCAGCGCCCGCACGACCCTGATGCGCGATCTTTGGCACCCGGCGCTGTCGCTGATCTGGCCCTGGGATGTGCAGCGCGTTCACCACGGCTTGCTGCCGGCACCGCCGCCCACCGCCGAATCCCTGGCGATCTGGCGCAAGCGCTGCACCGAATTGCTGGTGGAGCCGAGCCGCTTTGCCAATGCCATGCACCTGACCACCTGCGCCAAGGAAGCCCTGGTGGCCTGCGGTATGCAACGGGTGATGCTGCTGATGGCGGACAAAACCCTGAGCACCTTGCGCGTGCATCAAGTCGACGGCCTGCCCAAGGACGCCGACCACATGAGCCTCGACGCGACACAAAGCACCCTGCTGCAACGCCTGCTGGCCAAGTCCGCCCAGGTGCGCCTCAACCCCGAAAACCACGCCCAGTTCTCGGCGCTCTTGCCGCCGGAACTGCGCCGCCTGTTCAAAGGCGAACACCTGCTGCTGCGCTCCCTGAGTTGCAATGGCCGGGTGGTGATGCTGATGGTGGCCGACCAGGGCGGCGGGCCGTTCTCGGAAACCACCGTGCAAGCCTTCGGCAAAACCGCCCAATGCATCGAAAAGGCCCTGCACAGCTTTACCAACCGCAGCGCCTGAAGCTTGCGCTACAATCGCCCTCCTTTAGCGCCCAACTTTTATGCCCAGGAGACCTCACATGCCTGACTTCTCTGGCTTGCCGCTGGTCATCGAGCCCAGTGACCTGCTCGGTCGCCTTGATGCCGAACACCTGATCCTGGTGGACCTCACCAGCGCCGCGCGTTACGCCGAAGGGCATATCCCCGGCGCACGCTTTGTCGATCCCAAGCGCACCCAACTGGGCCAGCCACCGGCGCCGGGCCTGCTGCCGGGCAAGGCCGATCTTGAAAAACTGTTCGGCGAACTGGGCCACACCCCGGATGCCACCTACGTGGTGTACGACGACGAAGGCGGTGGTTGGGCCGGGCGGTTCATCTGGATGCTCGACGTGATCGGCCACCAGAAATACCACTACCTCGACGGCGGCCTGCTGGCGTGGCTGGAAGAAAAGCACCCGCTGTCCACCGAAGTACCGGCCAGCGCCGGCGGCCCGGTCAGCCTGACGCTGCATGAAGAACCCACCGCCACCCGCGAGTACCTGCAAAGCCGCCTCGGCGCTGCCGACCTGGGCATCTGGGACGCTCGCGGCCCGCTGGAATACTCCGGGGAGAAAGTCCTCGCGGCCAAGGGTGGACACATCCCGGGCGCGGTGAACTTTGAATGGACTGCCGGCATGGACAAGGCGCGCCAGCTGCGCATCCGCCGCGACATGCCGCAGATCCTCGAAGACCTCGGGCTGACCCGCGACAAAGAAATCATCACCCACTGCCAGACTCACCATCGTTCTGGCTTCACCTATCTGGTGGCCAAGGCGCTCGGTTATCCGCGAGTCAAAGGTTATGCCGGTTCCTGGGGCGAATGGGGCAACCACCCCGACACCCCCGTTGAGATTTAAGGTTTAAGGACAGTTAATGAAAAAGCAGTTGTTCATCCTCAGCCAGTACTTGCTGCCCCACCACTTGCTGTCACGTCTGGCCGGCTGCATTGCCGAATGCCGCGTGCGCTGGTTCAAGAATGCGTTCACCAGCTGGTTTGCCAAGCGTTATCAAGTAGACATGTCCCAGGCCCTGGTTGAAGACGTGACGGCTTACGAGCACTTCAACGCCTTCTTCACCCGCGCACTGAAAGAGGGTGCACGGCCGCTGGATCAAACGCCAGGCGCGGTGTTGAGCCCGGCCGATGGTGCCGTCAGCCAGCTTGGGCCGATTGAGCACGGCCGGGTGTTCCAGGCCAAGGGCCACAGCTTCAGCGTGCTGGAATTGCTCGGTGGCGATTCGGCCGTGGCTGCGCCGTTCATGGGCGGTGATTTCGCCACGGTCTACCTGTCGCCGAAGGACTACCACCGGGTGCACATGCCACTGGCCGGCACCTTGCGGGAAATGGTCTACATCCCTGGCCGCATCTTCTCGGTAAACCAGACCACCGCCGAAAACGTGCCGGAGCTGTTTGCACGTAACGAGCGTGTTGCCTGCATTTTCGACACTGAACGTGGCCCGATGGCGGTGGTGTTGGTGGGCGCAATGATCGTGGCATCGATCGAGACCGTCTGGGCGGGCCTGGTAACACCACCGAAGCGCGAGCTGAAAACCTTCCGCTACGACGAAGCTGCCCGCGGGCCGATTCACCTGGAAAAAGGCGCGGAGCTGGGACGCTTCAAGCTGGGTTCGACGGCGATCGTGCTGTTTGGGCCGAACCAGGTGCAATGGTCGGAAGCACTGCAGGCGGGGACGCCGGTGCAGATGGGCCAGGGCATGGGTTTGCCGAAAGCCTGACTCAAGGCGATTGAAGATCAAAATGTGGGAGCTGGCTTGCCTGCGAAAGCATTGGCGCGGTCCCTCTGAAAGAACGAGGCGCCTGCATCGCGGGCAAGCCCGACTCCCACATTGATCCGGTTCAGACCTTAAGCTTTGTGTCGTTTACAGCTGACCGTCGCGGTCGCGGAAGCCCAACAGGTACAAGACACCATCCAGCCCCAGGGTCGAAATCGCCTGCTTGGCCGATTGCTTGACCAGCGGCTTGGCGCGAAACGCCACACCCAACCCGGCAATCGCCAGCATCGGCAAGTCATTCGCCCCGTCGCCGACCGCAATGGTCTGCTCCAGACGCAACCCTTCCTTGTGTGCCAATTCCCGCAGCAGATCAGCCTTACGCTGTGCGTCGACAATCGGCTCTACCGCCACGCCCGTCACCTTGCCGTCCACCACTTCCAGCTCGTTGGCGAACACATAGTCGATACCCAGCTTGGCCTGCAATTGCTTGGCAAAGTAGGTGAAGCCGCCTGACAGGATCGCGGTCTTGTAGCCCAGGCGCTTGAGTTCGGCGAACAGGGTTTCGGCACCTTCAGTCAGGCGCAGGGAGGCGCCGATGGAGTCCAGCACGCTCACATCCAGGCCCTTGAGCAGCGCCAGGCGCTCCTTGAAGCTGGCACGGAAATCCAGCTCACCGGCCATGGCCCGCTCGGTGATTTCCGAGACTTGCTCGCCCACACCCGCAGCCTTGGCCAATTCGTCGATGACTTCGGCTTCGATCAGCGTCGAGTCCATGTCGAACACCGCCAGGCGACGATTGCGGCGGAACAGTGAGTCTTCCTGAAAGGCGATATCGACGTTCAGCTCCTGGGCAACGCTCAGGAATTCGGCACGCAGGGCCTGAGGATCCGCCGGCTCACCGCGTACGGAGAACTCGATGCAGCCCTTGCCCTTGTCCGCTGGCGTGTCCAATGGCATGCGACCCGACAGACGGTCAATATGGTCGATATTCAAACCGTACTGAGCCGTGATCGAACTGACACGCTGCAATTGCTCCGCCGTCACCTTGCGGGTCAACAGCGTCACAATGTGGCGTTTCTTGCCCTGGCCGGCCACCCAGCTCTGGTAATCCTCTTCTGACACCGGGGTGAAACGCACCTGTTGATCCAGCTTATACGCCGTAAACAGGATGTCCTTGAGCACGGACGAAGCCTGCTCGGTGCTGGGAATTTCCACCAGGATGCCGAACGACAGCGTGTCGTGAATCACCGCCTGGCCGATGTCGAGAATGTTCACACCACCCTGGGCCAGAACACCGGTAATGGCTGCGGTGAGACCCGGACGGTCCTCACCGGTGATGTTAATCAGGACAATTTCGCGCAAAGCGCACCCCCGAGCTGGAAAAAAACCGCATTCTACCCACTTTCAGTGACCATCGGGCACAGCCAGCGCTTTGCCGGTCTTGGGCCTGTCGCTATACTGCGCGTCAACTTCACGGACTAAAGAGCCGAGCTTAAGTGAACCGGCCCACGCCAGTAAAAACCGATAACTTCTTCCTGCTGATCTTCCGGGCACTGCGCCACCGCCGTGTACCGATCGCATTACGCATCGCCAGCCATAACGTGATCCTGGTCGCCCTGGCCCTGGTCATCTACGCCTGCGTGATGGGTTTGCAGTTCAAGCAGGCCATGCACGAGCAAGCCGACGCCCTGGGCGAGAGCCTGACCACCCAGACCGCCACCTCGGCGACTGAGTTGTTGGTGTCCAACGACATCCTCAGCCTCAACGTGCTGCTCAACAACCTGACCAAGAACCCGCTGGTGGCCCACGCCGCTATCTATAGCGTGGACAACCGGATCATGGCCGAAGCCGGGCAACGCCCGAAAAACGGCCTGCTGGGTGAAGCCGAAGGCCTGTACCAGAGCAATATCACGTTTCAGGACGTGAAGGCCGGCCAACTGCGCATCAGCCTGGACATGCAACAGTTCCAGCAGCCGATGACCATCAGCCTGCAAAGCATGGGCATCCTGAGCGCGATCCTGCTGGCACTGTCCCTGGCCTTGAGCCTGCGCCTGGGTCGGCATATCTCCACGCCACTGATGCAACTGCGCATCTGGCTGCGGGACATCGACGAGCACACCCCGGCCACCGACCGCCAGGACGAAATCGGCGACCTCGCCCGCCAGCTGCACACCAGCTTCGCGCCGGAGCCCGTGGTGCCCGAGGTTGAACCCGAGCCCGAGTTCGACGACACCGAGTACGAAGACGACGAGCCCGAGTTTGAAGTGCGCAACCTGCGCGACCCAAGCTTCGACGAATCCGCGCCTGTGGCAGGTCTCAAGCCGGCAGCCCGCCATGTGATCAAGGCCGAAGAAGACGAACTGGACGAAGAAGACCCGTTCGCCGATCTTCGCGACAACTCAGCCCCAACCACCACCGTGCCGCAACCGGCACCTGTGCGCAGCACCCAGCCCCAGCACAGCGCCGTATTGGCCGTGCAGTTGGGCGCACAGGACCAGCTGCGCCGCTTGCCGCGGGCACGCCTGACCGAGTTGCTGGAGCGCTATCGTGATTGCCTCGACCAGGCGGCCTCGCTGTATCAGAGCGAGCTGCACACCCTGAACGATGGCAGCACGCTGATGCTGTTCCACAGCGAAGACAGCGGCGAAGACTACCTGACCAACGCCATCTGCTGCGGTGAGCTGCTGCGGGCCTTGGGCCATGCACTGCAAATCGAAGTGGCCGACAGCGGCATCACCTTGCAGCTGCAATTGGGCCTGACGGTAGGCGACGATCTGTATGGCATGAGCCAGATTGATCTGCTGCTGACCGAGATCGCCCAGGACGCCCTGGCCTTGTCGCAACACAGCCGCAACCTGCTGCTGGTGGAACGCAAGATCAGTGATGACGTGCTGATTCGCCAGCGTGCGCGGATCCGCCCGATTGCCAGCCCTGAGGGTGCGTGCTGTGTAGAGCGGTTAATGGAGCCTTACCCGTCGATGCTTGAGCGCCAGCTGGCGCGGATGCATGAGACGCGGGCGAAGAACTAAAGAACAACGCTGAACCCCTGTGGGAGCGGGCTTGCTCGCGAAAGCGGTGTATCAGAAACACATTTGGTGACTGACACTCCGCTTTCGCGAGCAAGCCCGCTCCCACACTTGATCTGCGAACGACTCAGATCCCGCATAAACAAAAAGGCCCGCTCATCAGCGGGCCTTTTTGTTGGTCTGTATTCAGGTCAGAACCTGAACACTTCCATATCCGTACGAATCGGCACGGCCATCGGCATCTTCGGCTTTTCCGGTGCCGCAGCCTTGGGCTGCGCCGGGGCCTGTTTGCGTGGTGCTTCTGCAACCGCTGGTTGATTGGCCAATGGCTTGAGAGCCACCGACAGCTGGTCAGCCAAACGTTGCAACAACACACCCTGGGCCTGGACCTGGGACGCGGTGCTGCCGGCGTGCTCTTCCTGCAGGTGCACGATGCGGTTATCCCGCACTTGGCCACGGCGGTCGATCAAGCGCCACTGCGCGTCGAGGATAGCGGGCTGCGAAACACCCGAGTCCAGCCGCGTAATGGTCAGCAGTACCTGTACGTCCGGGGCAAAACCCAACGGCGCCGGGGCCAATACCACACGCTGGCTGTCCAGATGGCCCGCCACCTGACGCAACATCAACTGATTGATGTCGGACGAAAGGCTACCGGCCCAACGGCCATCAGTGGAACCTTGCAGGCTGCCGTCGTTCTGACGTTGCAGCAGGGTTTCACGTTGCAGGTAGTCAGCCACCACAACAGGGCCAAGCAATACGGCCATGCCGGCACTTTGTGCAGGCTGAGCCGGACTTCCACTGTCCAGCTGATACAGCGACACAGGTTGATGTGTGCTGCAACCCGCCAGGCCCAAAACGCCAGCGAGCAACAAAAATAAAGGAAGGCGCGGAGCAGTCATCATCCCATCCAGGTGGCTGCCACAAGGCGAACCACAATGTAATACTCAAAAATAACCTGTACGCGCTCAGCCACGCCGGCGCTGGAAAGGCCATATCATCCGTGAATATGCGCCATGACTCCAGCGCGAAAGCGTCGATCTACGGGTTAAATCGTAGATCGGGCGCTCTATATCGCCTTAAACGGGCGTTTCCACCAGCAAAGCGTCCACTCGCTGGAAGCCGCGCGGCAGTTTATTGCCACGACGACCCCGCTCACCCTTGTAGTGCTCAAGGTCGTCAGGGCGCAGTGACAACGTGCGCTTGCCAGCCTGCAACACCAGGGTCGAGCCTTCCGGAATCACGGCGATGTCGGTCACGTACTCTTCGCGACTGGCCACCCGCTCCCCGGGGATACCAATGATCTTGTTGCCCTTGCCTTTGCCCAGCTGCGGCAAATCGCTGATCTTGAACACCAGCAGGCGCCCTTCGGTGGTCACCGATGCCAGCCAGTTGCCTTCACGGTCTTCCACCGGACGCGGCAGGATCACCTTGGCGTTGTTCGGCAGGCTCAACAACGCCTTGCCCGCCTTGTTCTTGGCCTGCAGGTCTTCACCCTTGACCACGAACCCGTAGCCCGCATCGGAGGCGATGACGTACAGCGAATCATCGTCCGGCAGCAGCACGCATTCAAAATTCGCACCCGGCGGCGGTGTCAGGCGCCCGGTCAACGGCTCGCCCTGCCCCCGCGCCGACGGCAACGTATGCGCCGGCACCGAATAACTGCGACCGGTGGAGTCGATAAACACCGCAAACTGGTTGGAACGCCCCGCCGCCGCAGTTTTGAAACCGTCGCCAGCCTTGTACGACAGGCCGGTGGCGTCAATATCATGCCCCTTGGCCGAGCGAACCCAACCCTTTTCCGACAGAACGACGGTAATTTTCTCGTTGGGCAGCAGCTCGGTTTCGGTCAGGGCCTTGGCTTCGGCACGCTCGACAATCGGCGAACGGCGATCATCACCATAAGTTTCGGCATCCTTGATCAGCTCGGTGCGCACCAGCTTCTTCAGCTTGGCTTCGCTGCCCAGCAGGGCCTGGAGCTTGGCTTGCTCCTTGAGCAGCGCGTCCTGCTCGTCCCGCAGCTTCATCTCTTCCAGACGCGCCAACTGACGCAGACGGGTGTCGAGGATGTAGTCAGCCTGGATTTCGCTGAGCTCGAAGCGCGCGATCAGCTCGGCCTTCGGGTGCTCGGCGGTACGGATGATGTGGATCACTTCATCCAGGTTGAGGTAGGCAATCAGCAAGCCGTCCAACAGGTGCAGGCGGCGCTCGACCTTGTCCAGGCGGAATTGCAGGCGGCGACGCACGGTCTGCACCCGGAACTCCAGCCACTCCACCAGCAATGCCCGCAGGTTCTTCAACTGCGGCTTGCCGTCCAGACCAATGATGTTGATGTTGACCCGGTAACTGGACTCCAGCTCGGTGCTGGCGAACAGATGCTGCATCAGCACTTCGTGGTCGACCCGGCTGTTGGTCGGGATGATCACGATGCGGCACGGGTTCTCGTGGTCGGACTCGTCACGCAGGTCGGCGACTTGCGGCAGCTTCGACGGCTTGGCCTGCATCAACGCGGCAATCTGCTCCAGCACCTTGGCGCCGGACACCTGGTGCGGCAGCGCGGTGACGATGATGTCGCCGTCTTCGATGTGGTACACGGCGCGCATGCGCACCGAGCCTTTACCGGTCTGGTAGATTTTCAGCAGGTCGGCGCGAGGCGTGATGATTTCCGCTTCGGTCGGATAGTCCGGGCCCTGAATATGCTCGCACAACTGCTCGACCGTAGCCTTCGGCTCATCCAGCAAGCGCACGCACGCGCTGGCCACTTCCCGCAGGTTGTGAGGCGGTACGTCAGTGGCCATGCCCACGGCGATGCCGGTGGTGCCATTGAGCAGGATGTTCGGCAAACGTGCCGGCAACACCAACGGCTCGTCGAGGGTGCCGTCAAAGTTCGGGCCCCAGTTGGCCGTGCCCTGGCCCAGTTCGCTGAGCAGCACTTCCGAATAACGCGACAAGCGCGCCTCGGTATAACGCATGGCGGCGAAGGACTTGGGATCATCCGGTGCACCCCAGTTACCCTGGCCGTCCACCAACGTGTAGCGGTAGCTGAACGGCTGCGCCATCAGCACCATGGCTTCGTAGCACGCCGAGTCGCCGTGGGGGTGGAATTTACCGAGCACGTCACCGACGGTACGCGCCGACTTCTTGTGCTTGGAGTCAGCGTCCAGGCCCAACTCACTCATCGCATAGATAATGCGCCGCTGTACGGGCTTCAGGCCGTCGCCGATATGCGGCAAGGCACGGTCCATGATCACGTACATGGAGTAGTTGAGGTAGGCATTTTCGGTGAAGTCAGCCAGCGACCGGCGTTCAACGCCGTCTAAGCTGTCTGCAAGGATGTCACTCATGCGGGCCTCATCATTGTTTGGTCTGGCGCAGCAGCAAGGTGCCACTGCGCTGGGTAAATTCAAGTTGTTTCAAAGCACTCATGCCCAGCAATACCTGTTCGTCGCCCAATCCCGGTACCACTATGGCGCGCACGTCCTGAAGGACGATATCGCCCAGTTGCAGGCGGCCCAGCTCGGTCCGGAAGCCTTGGGTTCGCCCGTTGGCAGTACTCACGCCAACCGGCATGCCGCGTTTAAGCCCGAGACGGTCGGCCAATTCGGCCGGAACCGCCACGTCGGTCGCCCCGGTGTCGAGCATGAATTCCACCGGCTGACCGTTGATCTGGCCAGTGGCGACGAAATGCCCTTGGCCGTTGCCCAGCAGTTTTACTTCGATGTAACCCTCGTGTTGCTCCGAGGTGACTACGGCATTGGGATTTTCCTGACGCGCTTCCCACTGCCCAAAAAATCGTGTGGCCAAAAACAGGCCGGCGCCCCAGGCCACGAACATCAACACCCGTCCGGCGCGCTTGCCGGGTGGCTGGGCGCTCATGGCTTGGCGCTCCAGCCACCCGCAGGGGCGGCGAAACGATAGACCATCGGCCGTTTTTCACCATCGGCGCGCGGCTTGAAATTATTGTCGATGCCGATCCAGGCACCGTCTGCGTCCACCACCAGGGCTTCAGCCAAGCCGTACGCCTGGGCGTAACGCCGATTCGGTGTCAGCGCTTCATCGGCAAACGACCAGCACAACTCCACCTTGGCCGTGACCGCGTCCCGGCGACACACCTGAAACGCATTGCGTTCCAGGGTAAACAGCTTGCCATTGAACAGCGCCAGGTCGGCAAAGTCCTTGGACACCGCCTTGGCCCCCGGGAATTGAGCCGGCTGCATTTCCTGGCCGGCCTCACTCAGCAATACACAAGGGCCGTCGCAATCCCAGAGGGTTTGCGGGCGCTTGATGGAAATCAGCCCGCGCCGCTCACGTTCGGCCGCAAGCCAGATTTGATTGCCTTCAGGGTTCACCGCCAAGCCTTCGAACAACGCATTGAAGTGCAGCAACATGCCACTGGCCCGCGCCTCACGCACCATGCCCGGGGCGATCTTCAGCCACTCAGGCTCACCGGTCACCGGCACTTGGAGCACCGCCGCGTGGGCTTCGCTGACGATGTAACGGTTGCCCGCCGCATCGCAGCTGATGCCTTCAAAATCCAGGTCGCCACCGCGAATCAACGACGCCGCCTTGGTGCGTGAGCGCAAGCCAAAGGGCAAGCCGGATTCCGGCACCGGCGGCACATTGATCTTCACCGTTTCGGCCTGCCAGGTATCGGCACTGATATCGAGCCGGTAGATCTGGTCGTCGTCGCGGTCGGACACCGTCCACAACGCCTTACCGCACACGGCCAGGCCCGATAGGTTACCGCCGCGCATGCCTTCCACCGGGTGTTCCGACAACAGCTTCAGCTCAGCCGCAGGCGCTGCGGCCACCGAGGTGGCCGCCAACCCGCTCAACAACAGTATCGCCAGGGCGAAACCGCTGCGCATCAGCCCAGAACCTCGGCCAGGTTGCCCTTGGACTCCAGCCAGTTCTTGCGATCCGGCGCGCGTTTCTTCGCCAGCAACATGTCCATCATTTCCGAGGTAGCGGCGAAATCTTCCAGGGTCAATTGCACCAGGCGCCGGGTGTTCGGGTCCATGGTGGTTTCCCGCAATTGCGGCGGATTCATCTCACCCAGGCCCTTGAATCGGGTGACCTGAGGCTTGCCGCGTTTCTTCTCGGCCACCAGGCGATCGAGGATGCCATCACGCTCGGCTTCGTCCAGGGCGTAGAAAATCTCCTTGCCCAGGTCGATGCGGTACAGCGGCGGCATGGCGACGTAGACGTGACCGGCATCCACCAACGGGCGGAAGTGCTGGACGAACAGCGCGCAGAGCAAGGTCGCAATGTGCAAGCCGTCGGAGTCGGCGTCGGCGAGGATGCAGATCTTGCCGTAGCGCAGCTGGCTCATGTCCGCCGCGCCCGGGTCGACGCCGATGGCCACGGCGATGTTGTGCACTTCCTGGCTGGCCAGGACTTCGCTGCCGTCGACTTCCCAGGTGTTGAGGATCTTGCCGCGCAGGGGCAGGATCGCCTGGAATTCCTTGTCCCGCGCTTGCTTGGCGGAGCCACCGGCGGAATCACCTTCCACCAGGAACAGCTCGGAGCGCATCGGGTCTTGCCCGGCGCAATCCGCCAGCTTGCCCGGCAGTGCCGGGCCCTGGGTGATGCGCTTGCGTTCGACTTTCTTGCTGGCCTTCAAGCGGCGGCCAGCGTTGTTGATCGCCAGCTCTGCCAGGGCCAGGCCCAATTCAGGGTGTTCGTTGAGCCACAGGCTGAAAGCGTCCTTGACCACACCGGAGACAAACGCCGCAGCCTCACGGGACGACAGACGTTCCTTGGTCTGGCCGGAGAATTGCGGCTCCTGCATCTTCATCGACAGAACGAACGCGATTCGCTCCCAGACGTCTTCCGGCGCCAGCTTCACGCCGCGAGGCAGCAGGCTGCGGTATTCGCAGAATTCGCGCATGGCATCCAGCAAGCCCTGGCGCAAACCGTTGACGTGGGTACCGCCCTGGGCGGTGGGGATCAGGTTGACGTAGCTTTCCTGAACGCTGTCGCCACCTTCCGGCAGCCAGAGCAAGGCCCAGTCCACTGCTTCTTTATTACCGGCGAGGCTGCCGCAGAACGGCTCGTTGGGCAGGCGTTCGAATTCGCTGACGGAGTCTTCCAGGTAGGAGCGCAGACCGTCTTCGTAATGCCATTCGACCTTTTCGCCGGTGCCCTTGTCTTCAAAGCTGACCAGCAGGCCCGGGCACAGAACAGCCTTGGCCTTGAGCACGTGCTTGAGGCGGCTGATGGAGAATTTGGGGGAATCGAAGTATTTCGGGTCCGGCGCGAAGTACACGCTGGTGCCGGTGTTGCGCTTGCCAACGGTGCCGATCACTTCCAGGTCGGTGGCTTTGTAGCCATCGGCGAAGGTCATCTGGTACTCGTTGCCGTCGCGCTTGACCTTGACCCGCACATGGTTCGACAGGGCGTTGACCACGGAAATACCCACACCGTGCAAGCCACCGGAGAACTGGTAGTTCTTGTTGGAGAACTTGCCGCCGGCGTGCAGCTTGGTGAGGATCAGCTCGACGCCCGACACACCCTCTTCCGGGTGAATGTCCACCGGCATGCCGCGACCGTCGTCGGACACTTCCAGGGAATGGTCGGCGTGAAGGATGACTTGTACCGACTTGGCGTGCCCGGCCAAGGCTTCGTCGACACTGTTGTCGATGACTTCCTGGGCAAGGTGGTTCGGCCGACTGGTGTCGGTGTACATGCCGGGGCGTTTGCGCACCGGGTCGAGGCCCGAGAGGACTTCGATGGCGTCGGCGTTATAAGAGCTAGCGCTGGGAGTGGCCATGGGGTCTCGTCGTGAGTCGTTCGATTAAAAAGTAACCTGCGGTTTCACAATGCGGTGAAATCGAAGGATTGGTACTGATCTGCGCCAATGCCGGCAAAACTCAACAGCGCCGGTAACTGTTGGGCGAAGCCCTGGTAACCATGGTCGCCACCGGCCTGGATGCGCAAGGCACAGGCCCGGTAATACTGCTGGGCGAGCCGATAATCCAGTGTTTCATCGCCGGTCTGCAACCATACCTGATAACGCTGGGCGTCCTGGGGCGCCGGCACTTCCAGCTCGGCCAGGGCCGCAACGTGATCGTGGGTCAATTCCCAGGTCTCGTCGGTGTAGAGGTTCTTCTGGGTGCCCAGGTAACCGTCGAACATCCGATGAGGGCTGACTGCCGGGTTGACCAGCAAGGCGTTGAGGCCATGGCGCTCGGCAAGATGGGTTGCATAGTAGCCGCCGAGGGAGCTGCCGACCAGCAGTGGCCTTCCGAGGTCACGGATAGCCGCCTCCAACTGGGAGATCGCCTGGCGGGGGTGATGATGCAGGGCCGGCACGCGCAATTGGTCGGCCAGACCGAGGCTGTCCATCACGGTGATCAACTGGCTGGCCTTGTTGGAGGCGGGTGCGCTGTTGAAGCCGTGGATATACAAGATCGATGCGGACATTCCGGGTCCTCTGTGGGTCAGCCAAAGAGGCGCAGTTTACAGGGAAATCTCAGTAGCCGTTGCTACCGTAATCCACCTGGAACGCAAAGCCCTGCACCCGCTCCACGCCGGTTTCCAACCGTCCGTCGGCATGCAGGCGCAGCCAGCGATAACCGGGCGCTTCCTCGCTCACCTTGAAGTCCTCGCTGCCGGGGGCGAACTGGATGCAGGTGGACGGCGACGCCAGCAGACGCACGCCGTTGCGTTCGCGGTCGATTTCCTGATGCACATGCCCCCAAAGCACCGCCCGCACCTGCGGGAACCGGTCCAGTACCGCAAACAACGCCTCAGGATTACGCAAACCGATGGGCTCCATCCAAGCACACCCAATCGACACCGGATGATGGTGAAAACACACCAGATGATGCCGAGTCGGCGCCTCACTCAACGATTGCGCCAACAGCTGCAGTTGCTGGTCCTGCAAATACCCCGGCACCGAGCCCGGCACCGCCGAGTCCAGCAGGGTGATGCGCCAGTTGCCCACATCCACCACCGGCTCCAGCAAGGCACTGTTGATCGCCGCTTGCAGCATCACCTGCGGCTCATCGTGATTCCCCGGAATCCACCGCGCCGGCGCTTCAATCTGCCGGGTCATCTCACGAAACGCCTGGTAGGACTCCAGCGTGCCGTCCTGGGACAAATCCCCGGTGGCCAGCACCAGATCAATCTGCGGCTGCTGCGCCAGCACCCGCTCGATCACCCGTTGCAGGCTCTCGCGGGTTTTCATGCCCAGCAGCCCGCCGTCCGCCTCGGCAAACAGGTGGCTGTCGGACAACTGCACCAGCAACGCCGAAGCGTCAGGGTTCAAGGCGGATACGCTCGGCAAGGCGTTCTCCCAGGGCGTGATCACAGGAATGGGCATTTGAGGCGATTATGCTGGGGCAGGACACAAAGAGGAAACCCGTGAAGCGGACGCAGTTCACATCTATCGAACGACTTCGAACTCGTGGCCCAGGGCCAGGCAGTGGCTCAACCATTCGCCGAGGAACACATTGAGCTGTGCTTTCTCATCGGGCTGGTGCATGAACACATTGGGGTAAGGATAGATGCTGCGAAAGCGTCGTGCATGTTCGGCGCTGATCACTTCGGCCATGCGCGCGTCGTGGTACACCTGCACTTCCAGCTGTGGCACCGGCAGCCACGGCAGGCTGTGCTCCTGGCGCACCCGCAGGGTAGTGGTGTACGGGCAGTTCACGATCACTTCCAGGGTCAGCACGCCGAGCATCTGGTCGCCGTGGGTCACGGCAATGCGCCGCGCCTCGGGGGTGTGGCGCATGTCCGGCAGCAGCCGCATCAGCCGTGCATAGTTGGCCTCGCAGGCTGCTTGCAGCCCGATCAGGTCAACCCGATATCGCTCCCGTGCCTTTACTGCCATAACCCCCTCACTTCCGCGCGATTAAGCGCAAGCCATTGCAGGGCAATAATGCTCGCTGCGTTGGAAATCTTACCGTCACGTACCGCTTGCAGGGCGTCTTCAAAGGCCCAGACGGTGACGCGGATATCTTCAGCTTCCTCTTCCAGTCCATGGACGCCACCGGCCACGGCGCTTTCGCAACGGCCCAGGAACAAGTGGACAAATTCGGTGCTGCCACCCGGCGACGGAAAGTACTTCGTGATCGGCCAGAGTGCGGAGAATGTAAGGCCAGCTTCCTCTTCGGCTTCGCGGTGTGCAACCTCCTCCGGTTGCTCGTCCTTGTCGATCAGGCCGGCGACCATTTCGATCAGCCACGGGTTGTCGGTACGGCCCATGGCGCCGACGCGAAACTGCTCGATCAGCACCACTTCATCGCGCTGCGGGTCGTAGGGCAGCACACACACGGCGTCATGACGCACAAAGACTTCGCGATTGAGCTCACGGCTCATGCCGCCATCAAACTTCTCGTGCCGCAGCTTCAGCCGATCCAGTTTGTAGAAGCCCTTATAGGCATTGTCGCGCTGAACAATCTCGACCTTGCTCGGCGTCGATTTCGCTGTGTCCGTCATATCAACCCTCGTTTATTGCCTTGCGGTGTCGAGGCGGCCTCGACATCGCGCCATCCTAACGCGCTCGTGCCCCTTGATGCAGCCCCTTTCCGGTTGCCGGGATAGACGGCGGGCGTCAAACTCACTCTAATCAGCTTAGTGGCGAACTGACTGCCTTGTCGGGAGTCGAAGCTCCACATTTTCACCTTTCCTCGATTTATGAAGGACACACATGTCGCTTTTAAAAATCGCCTCCGTGGCCTGTATCGCCTTGACCCTGGGTGCTTGCCAGAGCCTGTTCCAGCCGAGCTATCTGAAACCGCTGGACACCACCGCCGACGCCTCCGAGCAGATCAAACCCGGCTGCAGCAGCCCGGATTGCCCGCTGGTAAACATCGACACCGTGCACTTCCCGTCCGAGCCGCAGTTGGACCAGATCATCGAACAGCGCCTGCTGCAGATGGCCCGCACTTCGCCTGGCCAGGCCATGCCCGCCACCCTGAACGCCTACCGCGACAAGTTCTTGCGTGAGTCCCCTGACCGCAACAGCATGTACTTGCAGGCCAAGGTACGTGAGCAGCATGACGGACTGGTGATCATCGAAGTGTCCAGCTACCTGGACACCGGCACCGCCCACGGCGAGCCGGGCCGCGGTTTCATCAACTATTCACGCCTGCTGCACAAAGAGCTGAGCCTGACTGACATGTTGCTGCCGGGCCAGGAAGAGGCGTTCTGGAAGACCGCGAAAGTCGCCCACAACAACTGGCTGATCAACTCGCAGATGGACCGTGACCCGGACTTCGTGAAGAACTGGCCGTTCCAGAAAACCCCGAATGTGGCGTTGACCAGCAACGGTGTGGTGCTCAAGTACAACGTGACCACCATCGCGCCGTACGCATTGGGGCTGATCGAAATGACCATCCCCTATGCGCGCCTGACCGGCGTGATCAAGCCTGAGCTGGTGCCCGCACGCCACTGAAGGCCCGGCCCAGAATGAAGTGCAACAGCCCTGCCAGCACCAGCGCCGGCAGGGTCGCGCCGACGTCCGGGTACAGATTCGCCAGCAAGTGATAAGTACTGATGCCACCGAGCCAGGCCAACAGCGCCGGCCAGCGCAGGTTGCCGGCAACCCCGTGGCCACGGCGGCGCAGGATGAAGTGATCCACCAGCACCACGCCAAACAGCGGTGCGAACACCGAGCCGATCAGCAGCAGGAAGTTCTGGTACTGCGCCAACGGCGCGAAGCAGGCGATCAGCGTGCAGATAACGCCAATGGCCAACGCCAGGTGCTCGACCTTCAAACGCAACAGAATCCCGCTGGACACCGCCGCCGAGTGAATATCGGCGAAGGCGTTTTCTGATTCATCCAGCAGAATCAGCAGCAGTGGAATCCCCAGGCCAGCCCCGGCCAATGCCAGCAGTAACGCATTCACTTCACCGCTCGGCGCAAACGCCAGGGTGTAGGCCACGCCCAGGCTCATCAGCCAGAAGTTACCGATGAAGAAACCCAGCGCCGTGCCGCCGAACACGTTTTTCGCGCGTTTGCCGAAGCGTGAGTAGTCGGCAATCAGTGGCAGCCAGGACAGCGGCATGGCAATCGCGATATCGAAGCCAACGGCGAACGGCATCGAACCGTCACCGGCCTGAGCCCAGAGTGCAGCCAGGTCGGCCTTGGCGAACAGGTTCCAGGTCAGCCACAGGCAGGCCGCCAGCAGCAGCCAGATGCCCCATTTGCGCAAGATCTGCCGCACAAAGGTCAGCGGACCGCTGACGGCGAGCAAGGTCGCGAGCGCGCCGAATACCAGGGTCCAGAACAATGGACTGGTCAGCAGGCTGCCTTCGCTGAACGCGCGGGCGCCCAACAGGCTGGCGGCGTCGCGCATCACGATGATTTCGAACGAGCCCCAGCCGATCAGTTGCAGCAGGTTCAGCAGCGCCGGCAGGCTTGCGCCCTTGGTGCCGAGGCTGAGTTTAAGGGCTGCCATGGAGGACAGGCCGGTGTCGCTGCCGATCACGCCCACGGCGGCCAGCAGCAGGACGCCGACCAGGGTGCCGAGGAAGATCGCCAGCAACGAGCCGGACAGGCCCAGGCCCGGCGCCAACAGCGCGCCGGTTTGCAGGACCATCAGGCCGATGCCCAGGGAGAACCACAGGGAAAAGAGATCGCGGGCGCCGAAGACGCGTTTGTCGGCGGGCACCGCGACGTCTGGGGAATAGGTGCTGGGTTGAATGCTCAAGGGTGTTATCTCAGAGGGGCACTATTATTTGAATCAGCAAAGCCCCCTGTGGCGAGGGAGCTTGCTCCCGCTGGGCGGCGAAGCCGCCCCAAAACCTGCAACCGATGAGTGTCAGTCAAGACACCGATCCAGATTCCGGGAGCGCTGCGCACTCTAGCGGGAGCAAGCTCCCTCGCCACAGGTTCTGATTCAGACCTTTTTGTACAGCTGACTACCTTCCTGCTTGAACCGCTCCGCCTGCTCCGCCAGGCCCTTGGCCACGTCCACGTCCACCGCTTCAATGCGCTGGTTGGCCGCGTACTCCCGCACTTCCTGGGTGATTTTCATCGAGCAGAATTTCGGCCCGCACATCGAGCAGAAATGCGCGACCTTGGCCGAGTCCTTCGGCAAGGTTTCATCGTGGTACGAACGCGCCGTGTCCGGGTCCAGGCCCAGGTTGAACTGGTCTTCCCAGCGGAATTCGAAGCGCGCCTTGCTCAGCGCGTTGTCACGAATCTGCGCCCCCGGATGCCCCTTGGCCAAGTCCGCCGCATGCGCTGCGATCTTGTAGGTGATGATCCCGGTCTTCACGTCGTCCTTGTTCGGCAGGCCCAAATGCTCCTTCGGCGTGACGTAGCAGAGCATCGCGCAACCGAACCAGCCGATCATCGCCGCCCCGATACCCGAGGTGATGTGGTCATAACCCGGCGCGATGTCGGTGGTCAGTGGGCCGAGGGTGTAGAACGGCGCCTCGTCGCAGCACTCCAGCTGCTTGTCCATGTTCTCCTTGATCAACTGCATCGGCACGTGGCCCGGGCCTTCGATCATGGTTTGCACGTCGTGCTTCCAGGCGATCTTGGTCAGTTCGCCGAGGGTTTCCAGCTCGCCGAACTGTGCGGCGTCGTTGGCGTCGGCAATCGACCCCGGGCGCAGGCCATCTCCCAGGGAGAAGCTGACGTCGTAGGCCTTCATGATTTCGCAGATTTCGTCGAAATGGGTGTAGGTGAAGTTCTCTTTGTGGTGCGCCAGGCACCACTTGGCCATGATCGAGCCGCCACGGGAGACAATGCCAGTGACGCGCTTGGCGGTCAGCGGCACATAGCGCAGCAACACGCCGGCGTGGATGGTGAAGTAGTCGACGCCCTGCTCGGCCTGTTCGATCAGGGTGTCGCGGAACAGCTCCCAGGTCAGGTCTTCAGCGGCGCCACCGACTTTTTCCAGGGCCTGGTAGATCGGCACGGTACCGATCGGCACCGGCGAGTTGCGGATGATCCACTCGCGGGTTTCATGGATGTGCTTGCCGGTGGACAGGTCCATCACCGTGTCCGAACCCCAGCGAATGCCCCACGTCAGTTTCGCCACTTCTTCTTCGATGGACGAACCCAGGGCGCTGTTGCCGATGTTGCCGTTGATCTTCACCAGGAAGTTACGGCCGATGATCATCGGTTCCAGTTCGGTGTGGTTGATGTTGGCCGGGATGATCGCGCGGCCGCGGGCGATTTCTTCGCGCACAAATTCCGGGGTGATGATTTTCGGTACGCTGGCACCGAAGCTGTGGCCGGCGTGTTGCTGGTCCAGCAGGCCGGCGGCACGGGCTTCTTCCAGCTTCATGTTTTCGCGGATGGCGACGTATTCCATCTCGGCGGTGATGATGCCTTTGCGGGCGTAGTGCATTTGCGTGACGTTAGCCCCGGCCTTGGCGCGGCGCGGGTTCTTCACGTGGGCGAAGCGCAGCGCGGTCAGCTCGGCATCGCTCAGGCGCTGTTGGCCGAAGTGCGAGCTCAAGCCCGACAGGCGTTCGGTGTCGCCACGGGATTCGATCCACGGCGAACGCACATCGCCCAGGCCCTTGCGCACGTCGATGATCACATTCGGGTCGGTGTAGGGGCCTGAGGTGTCATAGACCACCACGGGCGCGTTGATTTCGCCGCCGAAGTCGGTGGGGGTCACATCAAGGCTGACTTCACGCATCGGCACGCGGATATCCGGACGAGTGCCCTGGACGTAGATTTTTTGCGAGCGGGTAAACGGCTGCACGGAACCGGAGTCGACCTTGGCCGATTCGCTCAAGTGCACGGTGTTTTTTGATTTTTGGCTTTTTAATTCAATGCTCATCACGGGCTCTCCAACTATCCAGGTGGTGGATTTTTGTCGGAGCGAACCTGTGACGGATGGACGCACTGTGACAGTGCTGTGCTTGGCGCACGGGCTGTTCGATTGTCGAACAACATCCCGGACGAAGCACAAGAGGACTCGCCGGGTGACGAGAAATCTTGTTCCCTACGCAGGCGCTAACCTGATCAGGTTCAACGGGATCCGGTATTTACCGATCTCAGCCTTCCAACAAGGCACCCCGACAAGAACGCGGCCAGTCTAGACCATGGAGCAGGCAAATTGCCAATGACGGTGCATTCATCGTGATGAATGGCGTAATTACAGGATTGTTGTGCCGTGATAGCGCCACTACACTCGGTGACTGCTCAAGGTCTTGACGCCAGGAATGGGCCGCCTTAGCCTTGGGCTCCAAATTATCGCCGTAATATTTACTCTAGGGATCGCCTCATGCTGCGCAAACTTTCACTGGCTCTCGCCGTGTCTTGTGCGACCAACGGACTGGTCTGGGCAGCTGAAGCGCCCCTGACGACCAAAACCGACCTGGTCAGCGTCTACCAGGAAGCGGTGGACAACAATGCCGACCTGGCCGCCGCCCGCGCCCAATACGGCGCGCAGAAAGAAGTGGTGCCCCAGGCCCGCGCCGGCTTGTTGCCGAACCTGTCGGCCGGTGCCGACATCAATAATGTGCGCACCCAGCTGGACCAACCCGCCGCGACGGTCAACCGCGACGCCCATTCCTGGCGTGCGACCTTGAGCCAGCCGCTGTTCCGCGCTGATCGCTGGTTCCAGCTGCAAGCCGCCGAAGCGGTCAATGAACAGGCTGCACTGCAACTCTCGGCCACCGAACAGAACCTGATCCTGCAAAGCGCCGAAAACTACTTTGCCGTACTGCGTGCCCAGGACAACCTGGCCTCGACCAAGGCCGAGGAAGCCGCATTCAAGCGCCAACTGGACCAGTCCAATGAACGCTTTGACGTGGGCCTGTCGGACAAGACCGACGTGCTGCAATCCCAGGCCAGCTACGACACCGCCCGCGCCAACCGGATCCTGGCCCAGCGCCAGGTGGACGACGCCTTCGAAGCGCTGATCACCCTGACCAACCGCCAGTACAACTCGATCCAGGGCATTGTCCACACGCTGCCGGTGCTGCCACCGTCGCCGAACGACGCCAAGGCCTGGGTCGAAACCGCCGGCCGCCAGAACCTGAACCTGCTGGCCAGCAACTACGCGGTCACCGCCGCCGAGGAAACCCTCAAGCAACGCAAGGCCGGCCACGCGCCGACCCTTGATGCCGTGGCGCAATATGAAAAAGGTGACAACGACGCCTTGGGCTTCAGCAACCCGAGCGCCTTTGGCCAGCCTTATCACGGTGACGTGTCGCAACGCACCGTGGGCCTGCAGTTGAGGATCCCGCTGTACAGCGGCGGCCTTACCAGTTCGCAGGTGCGCGAGTCCTATTCCCGTCTGGGCCAGACCGAGCAGCAGCGCGAAGGCCTGCGTCGCCAGGTGGTGGAAAACACCCGCAACCTGCACCGCGCGGTGAACACCGATGTGGAGCAGGTGCAGGCGCGCCGCCAGTCGATCATCTCCAACCAGAGCGCGGTGGAAGCCACGGAAATCGGTTACCAGGTGGGTACGCGCAACATCGTCGATGTGCTGGACGCCCAGCGCCAGCTGTACACCTCGGTGCGCAACTACAACAACAGCCGCTACGACTACATCCTCGACAACCTGCGCTTGAAGCAGGCGGCGGGCACATTGAACCCGGGGGACTTGCAGGATCTGGCGCGGTATTTGAAGGCTGACTACAACCCGGACAAGGACTTCCTGCCACCGGACCTGGCCAAGGCGGCTGCGGCACAGTTGAAAGCTAACCCGGGTTACTAAGACCGCCCGTTAACCCAATGTGGGAGCGGGCTTGCTCGCGAAAGCGGTGTATCAGTCGACTTATTCGCTACTGACACTGCGCATTCGCGAGCAAGCCCGCTCCCACATTTGATTTGTGTTGTTAGACGTTAAGCAGTCTGCCCAACCCATCCAGCAAACGCTGCAACGCCCCCTGATTGGCGCGCATCACCGCCAGCCCCGCCTGCCCCATCTTCTGCGCGTCCTGCGGCAGCTCGAACAAGCGCTGTACCGCCACCGCCAACCCCTCGGCATCGTCCACTTCCTGCAACGCCCCGGCGTCGCGCATCATTGCGCTGATTTCCAGGAAGTTGAACACGTGGGGCCCGCAGATAACCGGCTTGGCCAAGGCCGCCGGCTCCAGCGGGTTATGCCCGCCCGTGGCGACCAGGCTGCCGCCGACAAAGGCGCTGTCGGCCAAGGCATACAGGAACAGCAACTCGCCCATGGTGTCGCCCAGCAACACGGAAGTCTGCGCCGTTACCGCCTCGCCGCTGGAGCGACGCACCGTGGCGAAACCCTGCTGCTGGCACAGCTCGAACATCGGGTTGAAACGCTCTTGATGACGCGGCACCAGAATCAGCAAGGCATTGGGATAACTGGCGAGCAACTGGCGATGGGCAGCGAGTACCACTTCATCTTCGCCTTCGTGGGTGCTGGCGGCGATCCATACCGGGCGTTCGCTGGCATGCCATTGTTCACGCAACGCAGCAGCGCGCTCCAGCAGTTGCGGGTCGATGGTCAGGTCGAACTTGATCGAGCCGGTGACCTCGACGGTCTCGGGCCGTGCACCCAGGCTGCGAAAACGCTCGGCCTCGGTTGCGGTCTGGACGGCGAACAGGCTCATTTCCGCCAGCATCGGCGCCGTCAGCTTGGCAAAACGTCCGTAGCCCTTGGCCGACCGTGCCGACAGCCGTGCGTTGGCCAATGCCACGGGGATCCCGCGCTTGGCGCATTGGTGAATATGGTTGGGCCACAGCTCGGTCTCCATGATCACCGCCAGTTTCGGCTGCACGCGATCGAGAAAACGCTTGGCTGCACAGGGCAAATCGTACGGCAGGTAGCAATGCTGGATGCGCGGTTCGTTGGCGAACAACGCCTGGATGCGCTCGGAACCGGTGGGCGTCATGCAAGTGACGGTGATCGGCAGCTGTGGATAACGCTCCAGCAGCCCGCGAATCATCGGTGCGGCGGCGATGCTCTCGCCGACTGACACCGCGTGCACCCAGATCCCGCCAGGTTGCATCACCGGCAAGCCATAGGAAAAGCGCTCACCCACGCGCTTGGCATAAGCCGGCGCCTTGCGTGAGCGCAGCCACAGACGCAAAGCCACCAACGGCAGCGCCAGGTAAAACAGACAGCTGTAGAGAGTTCTATTCATGGCGGCGGAGTTTATCGGCTTTTTCAGTCGATCGCCTGCAAGCACTCGGCAAAACGCTCGGCAAAGAAACGCGCGGCCGGGCCGAGGGGCTCATCGCGGCGCCACACCAGTTCCACCACCAGCGCTGGCGGGGTCCATTCGCTGTTCAGTTCAACCATCTGGTTCTGGTAGGTCGGGTACTGCACCACATGCCGCGGCAACCACGCCCAACCCAGGCCGCGGGCCAGCCATTCCGCCAACACGTAGAAACTGTCGGCGCGCCATACCTGCGGACTCGCGGCCTCGCTGCCGGGGTAAACGCTGGTCTGCGTGGACATCAACAGTTGGCGATACTGCGCCAGCCGCTGGCAATCGACGAACGCTTCCTTGGCCATGGGATGCCCGACGCCGCACACGGTGACCATTTCGACGCTGCCCACCACCCGACGCTCCAGGGCTTCGGGGATTTGGTCGTGATAGAACAGCATCCCCAGGTCCGCCTTGCGCTCCACCAGCTTGCGCGCGACATCGCCCTGGGCACTGCTGGAAAGCTGCACCTCCAGATTCGGGAATTTTCCCGCCAATCTTTCCAGGCTATTAAGCACCGGCTGATAGAGCATGGCTTCATCCTGAGCCAGGCGCAGGCAGGCTTCCTCCCCACGCATCAACGACAAGGCGCGGCCATTCAGGCGCTCGCACTGGCGCAAGACCTCTCGCGCCTCCTCGAGCAAAACTGTGCCGGCCTCGGTCAGGCGGGGCTGACGGCCACTGCTGCGATCGAACAGACACACGCCCAGGTCTGCCTCCAACAGGGCAATTCCGCTGCTGACCGCCGACTGCGCCCTGCGCTGGTCCCGCGCCGCCGCCGAAAACGAACGCTGCTCGGCGACACTGACAAACAGGCGCATTTGCTCAAGACTCCACTGCACGCTCATGGCTCAACCCATCTTTAATTCAGATAGGTAATGACTTTACCGCATCTGGTAAGTCTCTAGAATGCCGACCTTTGTAGGAGCGAGCTTGCTCGCGAAAAACCTGAGAACGCTGCGTTATCGTTGACGATTTTCGCGAGCAAGCTCGCTCCTGCGGTTGAACCCCTGTACCGAGGATTTACCCATGAACGCCGCCTACTATTACCTGGCCATTGCCATTTGCTCGGAAGTGATTGCTACCGTTTCCATGAAAGCGATCAAGGGGTTCAGCACGCCGATCCCGCTATTGCTGGTGATCGTCGGCTACGGCGTGGCCTTCTGGATGCTGACGCTGGTAGTGCGCACCGTGCCGGTGGGCGTGGCGTATGCGGTGTGGGCCGGGATGGGCATTGTGATGGTCAGCATCGCCGCACTGTTTATCTATGGGCAGAAACTGGATATCCCGGCGATGCTGGGGATGGGCCTGATTGTGCTTGGGGTGGTGGTGATTCAGTTGTTCTCGAAAACGGCCGGGCACTGATCACCGACAAATCGCCACCGCTCTGTGCCTGTATACTGCGCCTCTTGTCTTGAACACTGAGGTCGCTGCATGCCATCCGTTATTTCCACCGACGTTCTGATTGTCGGCGCCGGGGTTGCCGGCCTCTGGCTCAATGCGCGCCTGCGCCGCCAGGGCTTTTCCACGGTACTGGTGGAAAGTGCCACCCTCGGCGGTGGGCAAAGCGTGAAGTCCCAGGGGATCATCCACGGCGGTGCGAAATACGCACTGCATGGCGCCCTGACCGGCGCCTCCGAAGCCATCGCCGACATGCCCCGCCGCTGGCGCGAAGCCCTGGCAGGCAACGGTGAACTGGATCTTTCCGGTGTGCGCCTATTGTCCGAAGCCCACTATTTGTGGTCGCCGGGCACCATCGCCGGCAACCTCACCAGCTTCTTCGCCAGCAAGGCCGTGCGCGGCCGCGTGGATCAAGTGAAGGGCGATGACCTGCCACCGGCCCTGCAAGACCGCCGCTTCAAGGGCAAGGTCTACCGCCTGGCCGAACTGGTGATCGACGTCCCGAGCCTGATCGAGCGCCTGGCGCAACTGGCCGGTGACGGCTTGCTCGCCGGGGAGAAGATCGAACCGTTAATGGAAGACGGCACCCTGGCAGGCCTGAAGGTCGATGGCCGCGAGATCCGTGCCCAACGTATCGTCCTCAGCGCCGGTGGCGGCACCGCGGATTTGCTCAGCGCCCTGGGCCTGAGCCAACCCGCCATGCAACGCCGGCCGTTGCACATGATCATCGCCAAGGGCCCCGGCCTGAAGCCGCTCTATGCCCATTGCCTGGGTGGCGGCACCAAGCCACGCATCACCGTGACCACGCACCCCGCCGCCGATGGCAATTGGGTGTGGTACCTGGGCGGTGATATCGCCGAGGCCGAAGGTGTGGCCCGTACCCCGGAACAGCAGATCGCCACCGCACAAAAGGAGTTGGCGCAGTTGCTGCCCTGGATCGACATGAGCCAAACCCAATGGGCGACCCTGCGCGTGGACCGCGCCGAACCGTTGCAGTCTGGCCTGACCCGCCCGGACAACGCCTTCCTCGCCGAACAGGATCGCCTGCTGGTGGGCTGGCCGACCAAGCTGGCATTGGCGCCGGACTTCGCTGACCGTGTGATCAACACACTGGAACGTGACGGCATCAAGCCAAGTGCCACGCAAATGCTCCCCGACCTGCCAAAGCCCGCCATCGCCCAACCTGCCTGGGAGCAACTGCTACCATGACCCTGCCGACCCTGCATGACCTTCATCGCCCGTTGGGCAGTACCGGCCTGCTGGTTTCGCCGCTGGGTTTGGGCACCGTCAAGCTGGGCCGTGACCAAGGGGTGAAATACCCCAACGGTTTCCAGATTCCTGATGACGATGCCGCGCGGATGCTGCTGCGCCAGGCCCGGCAATTGGGCATCAACCTGATCGACACGGCGCCCGCTTATGGCCGCAGCGAAGAACGCCTGGGCCCGCTGTTGCGCGGCCAGCGCCAGGAATGGGTGATCGTCAGCAAGGTGGGTGAGGAGTTCGCCGAGGGCGTGTCCCATCACGATTTCAGCGCGGCCCATACCCGGCTTTCAGTGGAGCGCAGTCTGAAACGACTTGAAACGGATTTTATCGACCTGGTGCTGGTGCACTCCGACGGCAACGACCTGCACATCCTCAACGACTGCGAGGTTTACCAGACCCTGGCGGACCTCAAGCGTGAGGGCAAGATCCGTGGTTTCGGCTTCTCCGGCAAAACCGTCGAGGGCGGCGTAAAGGCTCTGGAACAAGGCGATTGCGCCATGGTCACCTACAATCTGAACGAACAGGCCGAAAAAGCCGTCATTGATTATGCGGCCGCCCACGGCAAAGGCATCCTGGTGAAAAAGGCACTAGCCAGTGGCCATGTCTGCCTGGAATCAGGAGTGGATCCAATTTACGCCAGTTTCATGTTGTTGTTTGCGCAAACCGGCGTCGCCAGTGCTATTGTCGGGACCATTAATCCGCTGCACCTCGCCCATAACGTAGCGACCGCTGCCAAGGTCATTCGCCAACTCTGATGCCGCCGACGCGGCCGACCCCGACGCAAGAAGGAGCCGACATGGCGCGAACGCTCATTAGAAAAAACCCGAGTAACTTTAAAACACTGCCGCTGCATGTCGAAGCCACGCCCGAAGGCTTGAGTTACCAGAGCGTCGGCATGCCGCTCAACTTCGCCCAGACCCTGCAACGGCGCAAGCCGGTGGAGGTGAAAGACACTGAGCGTTTCGTGCTGGAGCTGGCCAACCTTGGTGTCTCGGTGCGCCTGACGCTGCATTGGCAGAACCGTGATTACTGGGTGCTGGTGCGCCAGCGTCGGCAAGACCGTGGCGACGTTGTGCTCAAGCTGATCTCCGGTTATGTGCCGGCCCACGAACTGAACCTGCCACTGCACACCGCCATCCAGGAAATCGCCGAGGAATGCCTGCTGGAAACCCCGGAAGGCTGGCTGGGCGGGCGCTTCAACGACACCTGGCTACCGGCACCCTACTCGTCTGCCCTGCACTACCGCGAAGCGTTGCCGTTTCGCCTCTCACCGCTGTCCGGGGCCGCGCGCCCGGTGCGCTGCGCCACCATGCAGTTGATTGAACGGCCACGGGCTTACGTGCACCTGCCGACGGCTTCGCTGCAGTTGATTTATGACTTGCGCCTGGAAGTGCCCAAGGAAGCAAAGTCCCTGAGCCTGTTTCATGTGGACGAGCGCCTGGAGGGTGACCAACTGGTGGCCCGCCTGGACCGGCAACGCCCGGACCTGTACCTGATGCCGCTCAAGGACGGACAGCCATGTGCAGAGCTGTATACCTTGAAGAAGGATCAGCTGTATCCGGCGAGTACGCGAGGGTTGTATCTGGCAGAGAGCTTTGCCCAACAGGAAGGCTGGGTGGTGCGTGATGAGCGGATCCGCTGGAAGGATTGGCTGCGCCAGCAAGGGTTGAGTGCGCCGGAGAAAGAATCGAAATTGAAGCGCTTGACGGGTAAGGCGCGGCAGATCTTGCGCAAGATCGTGCCGAAGAAAAAAGCCAACCCGTAACCGGACGCCAGGTCGCGGCGGTCAAATGAGGGAGCGGGCTTGCTCGCGAATGCGCTGTATCAGTCACTGCATCTGCCCGCTGATCCACCGCTTTCGCGAGCAAGCCCGCTCCCACAATCAGTTACTGCGGATTTTTTCCACGATTGCCGTGGTCGAGCTGTTTTCAACCAACCCCAGCACTTTGACCTTGCCGCCATAAGCACTGACGATATCGGCCCCCACCACCTGGTCGACCGAATAATCACCACCCTTGACCAGCACGTCCGGCTTGACCTGAGCCAACAGGTTTTCCGGCGTCCCCTCGGCAAAGCTGATCACCCAGTCCACCGCCCCCAAGCCCGCCAGTACCGCCATGCGACGGTCGACACTGTTGATCGGGCGACCAGGCCCTTTCAGGCGACTGACCGACGCATCGTCGTTGACCGCCACGATCAAGCGATCGCCTTGGGCCCGCGCCTGCTCCAGGTACGTCACGTGACCGGCGTGGAGGATGTCGAAGCAACCATTGGTGAAGACAATGCTCTCTTTATGGGCACGGGCATCGTCAATTGCCAACAGCAGTTGTTCGATACTCAACACACCCCGCTCCGAACCCTCGGAACGCTGAATGGCGCGGCGCAGCTCAGGTGCGCTGATGGCAGCCGTACCCAGCTTGCCAACCACAATGCCCGCTGCAAGATTGGCCAGGGCCACTGCGTGAGGCAACTCTTCACCAGCGGCAATGGAGGCCGCCAGGGTGGAAATCACCGTGTCGCCGGCACCGGTCACGTCGAACACTTCACGGGCTCGCGCTGGCAGGTGCATTGCAGGGTGATCAGGGCGCAGCAAGGTCATGCCATGTTCGCCACGGGTCACCAGCAAGGCGCCCAGGTCGAGGTCGGCCATGAGTTTGGCACCCTTGGTCACCAGCTCGTGCTCATCGACGCAACCGCCGACGATGGTTTCAAATTCGCTGAGGTTCGGCGTGATCAGGCTCGCGCCCCGATAAATCGAGAAGTCCTTGCCCTTGGGATCCGCCAGTACCGGAATGCCCCGGGCCTTGGCGGCCTGGATCAGCATCTGGTGGTTTCTCAAGGCGCCTTTGCCGTAGTCGGACAGCACCAGCACCTTGATGCCTTCGAGCAACTCGTCAACCTGGGCGCTTAGGGCCAGGGCGTCGGTGGCGAAGGGTTCTTCAAAATCGATACGCAGCAATTGCTGGTGCCGGCTCATGACCCGCAGCTTGACGATGGTCGGCTGGTGGGGAATGCGCTGGAACAACGCACGCACACCAGCACCCCGCAGGCTGTTGGCCAGGCTGTCGGCGGCTTCGTCGTCGCCGGTCACACCCACGAGGGAGGCCGGGGCGCCGAGCGCAGCAATATTGAGGGCAACGTTGGCAGCGCCACCTGGACGGTCTTCGATTTGCTCGACCTTGACTACCGGTACCGGTGCCTCAGGGGAAATCCGTGAGGTACCGCCATGCCAGTAACGGTCGAGCATGACATCGCCGACCACCAAGACAGGGGCTTGATCGAATCGCGGCATGGACAACTTCATGGAGCAACCCACATACAAAATGAACAGGGGCGCGATATTACCACAGGGTTGTCAGAGGCTTGTGCAATGTAGGAGCCGGCAAGCCGGCTCCGACAAATCAGGTGATGTCGGCCGGGATCGGCGCGTCCAGGCCCATGGCGTGCAAGCGGGCGTAATAACCGTTTTGCGCCAGCAGTTCGCCGTGGGTACCGCGCTCGACAATCCGGCCATCGTCCATGACCAGGATCAGGTCGGCCTTCTCGATGGTCGACAGGCGGTGGGCAATCACCAGGGTCGTGCGGCCTTGCATGACTTTGTCCAGGGCCGCCTGGATATGGCGCTCCGACTCGGTATCCAGCGCCGAGGTCGCCTCGTCGAGGATCAGCAATGGCGCGTTCTTGAGCAGGGCCCGGGCAATGGCCAGGCGCTGGCGCTGGCCACCGGACAGCAGCACGCCGTTTTCGCCGACCTGGGTATCGAAGCCTTTGGGCAACTGGTCGATGAAGTCCTTGGCATAGGCATCGGCCGCCGCCGCCTCGACATCGGCCCGCGGGGCACCGGCCAGGTCACCGTAGGCGATGTTGTTGGTCACGGTGTCGCTGAACAGGGTCACGTGCTGGGTCACCTGGGCGATGTGCCGACGCAGGTTGAGCAGGCGATAGTCTTCGATTTCCACGCCATCGAGCAGGATCTCACCGCTCTCGTGGTGGTAGAAACGCGGGATCAGGCTGGCCAGGGTCGACTTGCCGCTGCCCGAACGGCCCACCAGGGCAACCATCTGCCCAGGCTCTGCGGTAAAGGTAATGTCCTTGAGGACATGGCGATCGGTGCCCGGGTAGGTGAAGTTCAGGTTGCGCACTTCCAGGCGGCCGCTGACCTTGTCGCGCTCGATGGTGCCGCGATCGATTTCCACATCTTCGTCCAACTGCTCGAAAATGCTTTCGGCACCGGCCACGCCTTTCTGGATGGTCGAGCTGACTTCAGAGAGCTGGCGAATCGGCTTGGGCAACAGGCCGGCCAACGTGATGTAGGCCACCATGTCACCTGCGGAAGCATCGCCGCGAAGGTACAGAACCAGGAACATCAGCACCGCCATGGCGCTGTAGATCACCAGTTGCAGCGCCGGCGTGTAGATCGCGCCGGTACGGGTCATGCGCAGTTGCTTGTTGGTGTTGCTCAGGCTGGCCTTGAGGAAGCGCTTCTGCTCATACACCTCACCGCCGAAGCTGCGCACCACGCGGTAGCCCTGGATGGTTTCCGAGGCGACATGGGTGACGTCCCCCATGGCAACCTGGATCTTCTTGCTCTGCTTGCGGAATTTCTTGCTCGCGGTGCTGACCATCACGGCAATCAACGGCAGGATCGCGATCATCACCAGGGTCAAGCGCCAGTTCATATACAGCAGCGAGGCGAACAGGAAGATCACCGTCATGCCTTCGCGAATCACCACCTTGATGGCATCGGTCGCCGCACCAGTGACCATGGTCACGTTGAAGGTGATGCGGGAAATCAGGTGCCCGGAGTTGTGATTGTCGAAATAGCGATTCGGCAAGGTCAGCAAGTTGTTGAACAGTTGCACCCGCAGGTCATGCACCAGGCCCAGGGACACCTTGGCCAGCAGGTAGTTGCCCAGGAACGAGCCGAGGCCCTGCCACGCGGCGATCAGGATGATCAGCAGCGGCACGGCCTGCAGCAATTGCAGGTCCCGCAGCACAGGTACCGTGGGGAACAACACCGCTTCAGGGTTGGACAGGCCGTCGACAAAGTACTTGAGGATGTAGCCCAGCATCGGCTGGGTCGACGCGAAAATCAGAAAGCCGACGATACTCAGCGCAAACAAGCCAGCATAGGGCTTAACGTAGCTGAGCAGACGGAAGTATATTTTCAAGCTCGAAGGGCTTGCGCTCGGACTGGAGTCGGTCATATCACGCGGCGGTTTTGAAAAAGGAGGCTGACTTTAGCACAGCTTCTCTGTTGTACTTGCACGCGGCACAACCGCGGCCCCGTTGGATCCAACGGGCGACATTGTATAGCCACTACTTTAGTATGGTTGGCTTTCTTTATTCTGGAACGGCTTTTCTGTATGCAATCCAAGCGCCTTACCTATGGCTCAAACCGCGTTTTCGACTTCCTCTGTCTGTGGATTCTGCCCATCGGCTTGTTGCTGCTCCTGAGTGCGCTGTTCTTCGTTACCAATCGAAATGTGCTGCACAGGTTCTACTACCTGCTGTTCGCCGCGCCGACACTGTTGCTGCTGTGCCTGCGCCCGGCGGAACTCAAGCAGGTATTGCGCGAGCCCCTGGCGATTGCCTTCCTGGTTTTCTCGGGCTGGGCGCTCATCAGCCTGTTCTGGAGCCCTGAGCCCACGACAGACTCCGACTTGTTCAAGCGGCCACCGAATACCTTCACGTTGTTTGCCGGTATGGGACTGTTGCTGCATTACCGCAACGAGCTGTTCAAGCCGATCTTCTTCTGCGCCGCGCTGATTGCGCTGGTCTCCAGTGCCTGCAGCCTGGTGGCTTTTGCCCCCCACTTCGCGGAGGGCGCGCGAATGATCGGCGGGCGCGGGGCGCTTGATAATGCGCTACTGAGCTCTCACGTATTCGGATTCTTCTGCGTTTACTGGCTATACGTATGCATGACCACCCAGCGTCCGCACGCACTCTGGTTCAGCGTTCCGGCACTGGCAATCATGGCCGCAGCAGTGCTGGCCACCGGCTCGAGAACGCCGCTGGTTGCCCTCATCCTCGCCGTACTCTGGATGAGTTTCACCACTCGCAATCGGCGCGCGGCCCTGCTGATCACCTGTATGACGCTGGGGGCTGCGGCGCTGTTGCTGCTCTATCCCGAACTGATCACCAATCGTGGCAGCTCGTTCCGCTTCGAAATCTGGGGCATGTCGCTTGAGCGTATCGCCGAACACCCCTGGATCGGCCACAGCTACGACTCAGAACTGTACCTGACGCTTCCCGACAGCTATCAGCTGCGCGAGCCCCACAGCTTTGCCCTCGGGGTACTCTATTACGTCGGCATCATCGGCTTCATCCCATGGGCCTTCATGCTCGGCTGGGGCCTGTACAAAAGCCTCAAGGAACGTGCACAGCCGTTGTTCATCCTGGCCTCCTCCCTGCTGGCCTACGGCATCGGTGCCGGCCTGACCGAAGGCGGCGGCATTCTTTCGCGGCCAAAAGAGCACTGGTTTCTGCTGTGGATCCCGCTGGCGCTGATCGCCGGCCTGAGCATCGCCCAGCGTCGTCGCAGCCTGCTGCGCATGCCGGTTCAACGCCTGAAACCTCAAGACTTCGAACAGCTGTGCGCCAACGCCCACGTGATTGAAGCCGATGGCCTGGGGCCCAAGGTCCTGCGCCTGGAGGATGGCAGCTTCCTCAAGCTGTTCCGCCCTCGTCGCTGGTACACCTCGGGCAGCTTCAATCCCTATTCGGAGCGCTTTGCCAGCAACAGCGAGCAACTGCGTGCATTGGGGATTCCATCACCGGCCATCCTCAATCTCTACCAATTAAAGGATGCCAGCAGCGCCGTACGTTATCAGCCGCTGCCCGGCCTGACCCTGCGCCAGGCCCTTCAAAGCCTGGACAGCAGCCTGCGGGAGTCGTTGATTGAGCGTTTCGGCCGGTTCATGGCCCAGCTTCACGAACGCGGCGTGTACTTCCGCTCCCTGCATTTGGGCAACGTGCTGTTGATGGATGACGGCGAGTTCGGCCTGATTGACGTGGCCGACATGCGCATCTACCCGTCAGCCCTGCGTAACGCCCTGCGCCAGCGCAACCTGCGGCACATGCAGCGTTATCCCCAGGATCGCAACTGGCTGTTCGAAACCCATTTCGAGCAATTGGCCAAGGGCTATGCCTCGGTTGCCTCGCCAAGCGCGACGGCGAAGATTCGTGAACAGGTGCTGAAGCTCAACAGTCCGGCCGTACAGGTCACGAGCCCGGCCAAGTGATGGTGTGAACCGCTGAGGTTCCAAGCCCTGGCCATTGCGGTGTACGCAATGGCCAGGCCGAAGCCCTATGAGCTGCGCTGCGGCGCCAGATACAGCCGCACCAACCCACGCAAGGTCTTGCGACCCCAGAACTTCAAGGGAATCTGCTTGAGGATCTCCCGCGCCAGCGGGCGGTCGCGGTCGGCGGTCTTGAGGAACATCGAGTTCAGGAAGTTGTAGCGAACCTGATCATAGGCCGGGTGATCGCTGAACAACCCGTAGGTCTTGAGGATGTTCTGGATCATGTAGCGATGATTCTTGTACGTATTGGTCGCGTGCTGGCGATAGCGCGCCATCACCACGTTCAACACGTCGATGGTGTAGCCGGCGTGGGTGATCTTCAACTCGATCAACAAGTCTTCCAGCGGAATCAGTGGGTCGAACCCCCCGACCTCTTCCAGCGCCTGCCGACGGATCATCAGGGTCGGTGCCGGAGGAAAGGGCTTGCGATCCAGGAACAGGTCATCGAAGTCCAGGCTGCGAAACGGCAAATCGCGGCGCTGCTTCTTCTCCGGGTACGGCTTGCCGTCACCATCAATCAACTCGATATTGCCGGCACAGATGCCCACCTTCGGCTTGCCTTCCATGTAGGCAACCTGGGTCGCAATGCGCTCGGGCAACATGATGTCATCGGAACCGAACGGCGCAATCAGGCTGCCTTTGGCGCGGGCGATGGCGCCGTTGAGGGTATTGGTCAGGCCCTGGTTCTGCTGAACCTGGAAATCAAAACCGTGCTCGGCCTGCAAACGCTGGATGCGCTCCACGCTGTCGTCCTTGGAGCCATCGTCAACCACCAGCAACTCGATGTTGGGGTAGGTCTGGCCGAGCACACTGAGGATACTCTGCTCGATATACGGGCCATGGTTGTAGGAGGCGATGATCACAGTGACCAGGGGTTGCTGCAGACTCATGCTTTACCTACTTCACGCAGACCGGTTTCGATCAGGTTCAAATACTTGTGCCGGAACTCGTCCAGGGTGTGGTTTTCTTCCAGGTAGCGGAACACTTGCTCGCCCTTGGCACGCAACTGCTCGTCGCTCAACGCCAGGTAAGTGTCCAGCGCCGCCGCCAGTTGCTCGACGTTGCCCGGGTCATGGGACAGCCCGCCTGCACCTTCCACCAACGGCAACATCGCCGGGCCATTGGAGGCGATGACCGGCAAATGGCCGCTCATGCCTTCCAGCAGCGCCAGGCCCAGGCCTTCGAACAGCGAGGGCATGGTCCAGATGTCGAAACCGCGCACGTACTTCATGCCATCTTCGCGAAAGCCCAGCAGGTGCGCACGGCCGGTCAGGCCCAGGCGCTCGATGTCGGCACGCAGGTCCGCTTCGGCGCGGCCGGAGCCGATGATCCCCACCTGAGCCTCAGGGTATTTATCCTTGAGAGTGGCGAAGGCTTGCAGCAAATGGGTGTGGCCCTTGATCGGCACCAGGCGGCCCAGGGCGCCAATCATCCGCGCATCCAGCGGCAGGCCCAGGGCCTTGCGCGCTTCATCCCGTGGCAACTGCAAGGCTTCGGCCTGGGGGATGTCGATGGCATTGGTGACGAAGGTGGTGTTTTCACGGGTGAACCCACAGTTGAGGTCCACCAGGTAATCCCTGACCGCGGCCGACACCCCGACAAATCGCCACGCCGGGCTGACCCACTTCTGGGTCTGGCGCCGACGGTAGCCACGGGCGTACTCGCCAAAACCGTGGGAGATGCCGATGCACAGGGGAATCTTCAACCAACGGTTGAGGGACAGCATCATGTTGACCGACTTGAAGCGGTTACAGATGACCACGTCGAATTTCTGCTCGCGGCAATATTTGTAGATCTGCCACATGGCGCCGAAACGGATGCCCTTGAGGGACTTTTCCGGCAGCTCGAAGTAATGGGAGTGTTCAGCCACGCTCAGGGGCTGGCCGGGCAGCGGGCGGCCGCTGAGGAACCCGGATGTGACCTCGAAACGTTCAGCCGGCAAGGCCTTGACGATCTGCTCGCCGAGGTCGGCGAAGTCGTGGGTCTTGACGTTGTAGTCCGGCTGTAACTGCAAAACCTTGAAACGAGGTTTCATAACTCTCCATGCTGCAATCTGGCTGCGGGCACACAGCCCGGCAAAAAAAGGGCGGCAGGCGCTGCAAGCCTGCCTTCAATAAGGTCTCAGTCCTGCTTCAACACCCAGAGCAATTCATGGCGGCGCACCGCCTTGCGGAAGAATTCATTCTCTCCATAAGGCGATGGACTACGGCCCGCCAATAATTGCTGCAAGCACCTGCGCACACGGCGCTTGAACGGCGCCCGCGGCTGCAAGTCGTGCATCATGCCCAGGGCCATGGCCTTGTCCTGCTGCTGGCTCAGCGTCAGCGGCAAGCTGCAAGGCACCAGTTCATGCGTGGCATCAAAACGCGGCGGCAAGGCCACGCCAGCGCCCGAGTCGCCCATGGGCCAACGATCATTATCATGCAGGTGGTTGGCGTAGCCGAGCAATGTGCCCGGCTGCCACTCCAGGCCTTGCAGGGCCTCAAGGATCGCGGCGTGGGCGCAAATGTGATCCGGGTGCGGATCCAGCAGCGGCGTTGGCAACACGATCACCTGCGGGCGCGCCTTGAGCAGCAACGCCCGCAGGTCGGCAATCAGGTTGTTCCAGGTCGGGGCACCGTCCACATCCCCGGGCAAGGCCAGGGCATTGAACTGGCGAAACAGCCGCGTATCGTCCAACTGGGCTTCCCGGGAAGCCTGGGGCTGATCCGGCGCGGCCTGCATTGCCGGCAGTTGCATGCAGAAGTAGCCCAACTGCACGCACTGCGCCTCGGGAACGCCCGCCCAGCGAGGCACGGTGACGCTGTCCCAGGCCCGCAGGCGGCCTTTGAGGCGTGCGGCATCGGCCTTGGGCATACCCATTTGCTGATAGTGATCGGCTTCGATTTCGCCCGCTGTAAGGGTGACGATCCAGCTCTCATCGGCCTGGCTGTAAAGGCTGAAGGCAGCCAGTTCGGCATCGTCGGCATGGGGCGCAATGACCATCACGCGCTGGCGACGGTAATCCGGCTGGCGGAACAACCACAGCGTCGGCTGCCCCTTGATGCGGCAGAAGCGCCCGCGCAAGCGCAGCTTACCGCTGGCCAGCGCTTCGCCCATGCCTGTCAGGTTGAGGTAGCGCCGCCCTGCAACACCCCGCTCGAAGACTTGCCGGTCGGGTGCATCCAGGCCCGATAACTCCACCGCAGGATCGAAAAAACGCCCAAGCCACGAGCTATTGAGCTCAACCCCAACGATCAGGGTTTCATCCCCCACCAGGGGCGTGTCCAACAGCAGGCGCCCGCTTTCAAGACGCAGGCCCGCGCACTCGCTCCCTTCAGGAAACGCGTACTCATAGTCGTCTTTAGGCGAGTAGAACAGATGGTCGGCAAACCAGGCTTCATGCGCCGCCCACAGCACCACCGCCAGCAGCAGCGGCAACCACCAGGCCACCAGCACACCGACGGCCACCAGCAGCAACAGGCCCACCAACAACGCAATACGCTTGTTGCGGCGATGCTGCTTGAGCAGTTGCTGTTTGCGACTCATACGCTGAACACCGGCACCGGGTTGCACCAGCGCTCCTTGTATTCACGATCGGAACGCCCGAAGGAAAAACGCAGCGGCTTGTCGCTCGCCCGCGCTTGCTCCCAGGCACTTTGGGTATTCAGGAAGCTCAGCACGCTGCCGGGGCTGAACGCCTTGGTTTCAGGGTCGACACCGCCGTTGACATACTCGGCACTGACCCACTGCGGGGCCTGCACCTGATACACCAGTTGCACGGCAATCGCAGCGTCATTGAGAAACAGCACCGAGCCGAACAGGAATTCATTGAGCAACTCCAGCACTTCGGCCAGACGCTCGGCCCCCGCAGCCGGGAAACCCCAGCGCCGCTGGAACAGGTCGCAGTAAATGGCCGCCAGTTCGCTGCTGGAAAACTCGCCGACCGCCCGCACCACGCCGCCCGCCTCTTCCAGCAAACGCAGTTCGCGGCGCTGGTTGTAGCGAAACTTCTTCGACAGCTCTTCCGGTGTGCGCGCCATAGCCAACTGCTCGGCCTGGGGCTTGAGGGTGCTTACGCGCCCCTCATTCAGTGCAGAGAGATAACGCGCGCGATGGCGCAACGGCACCTGCGCATCGGCGGCAATCGGCAGGATGATCTCGGCGTTACCCAGATCAAACAGGCCTTTTTTGCCTTTGCGCTTGAGCACGTCCTTGGACAGGGCCAGGTCGCGCCCCCAGGTAGCAATTGCACCTTTGAGCTCGCCGTCCTGCTCCCAGCCCAGGTAACGCACCGGAATCTGCGCCAGGTGCGCCAGCCGCTCGACGATCTGCGGATGGGTTGCCACGCTGCCACCAAAACGCTGCCAGGCCTGGGCGTAAACCTCGGCCTCGACAGGCGTCCAGCCACGTTCACGCCAGCCCTGGAAGCGGTTCAGCATTTAGACCACAGCGTCATAAGGGTCCACGCCGTCCTTGACCACCAGGATGTCTTCCATGATCAAGTACTGCAGGTCGGAACCGAAGAACATATTCAGCGCATCCGTCGGCGAGCAGATCATCGCTTCACCACGGCGGTTGAGCGAGGTGTTCAGCGACACGCCGTTGCCGGTCAGCACTTCCAGCTCTTTCATCATGTCGTAGTAGCGCGGGTTGTATTCGCGCTTGAGCACCTGGGCACGGGAGGTTCCATCTTCATGGACCACTTCCGGCACGCGGGTCTTCCACTCTTCCGACACTTCAAAGGTGAAGGTCATGAACGGCGCCGGGTGATCGACCTTGATCATCTGCGGCGCAACGGTGTCGAGCATCGACGGGCAGAAAGGCCTCCAGCGCTCGCGGAACTTGATCTGGTGGTTGATCCGGTCAGCCACGCCGGTGGCGCTTGGGCAACCGATGATCGAACGACCGCCCAAGGCACGCGGGCCAAACTCCATGCGGCCCTGGAACCAGGCCACCGGGTTGCCGTCGACCATGATCTTGGCGATGCGCTTGGGCATGTTTTCGATCTTGCGCCAGACCGGCTTGCTCTCGTGCTTGGCGCACGCGGCGATCACGTCTTCGTTGCTGTAGGACGGGCCGAGATAGACGTGTTCCATCTTCTCCACAGGTACACCACGGGCATGGGACACGTAGGCGGCTGCACCCACCGCAGTACCGGCATCGCCGGATGCCGGCTGCACGAACAGTTCCTTGACGTCGTCACGGGCAATGATCTTCTGGTTCAGCTTGACGTTCAGCGCACAGCCACCGGCGAAGGCCAGCTTGCCGGTGTCTTTGAGGATGTCACCCAGGTAATGGTCGATCATCTGCAACGCCAGCTTCTCGAACAGCGCCTGCATGCTGGCCGCGTAGTGGATGTACGGCTCGTCGGCGATGTCGCCTTCGCGCTTCGGCCCCAGCCACTCGATCAGCTTCGGCGAGAAGTAGAACCCCTTGCCCTTCTCTTTGTAGCGGCGCAGGCCGATGACGTTGGCGTAGTCGGTGTTGATCACCAGCTCGCCGTTTTCAAAGGAGGCCAGGCGCGAGAAATCGTACTTACTGGCATCGCCATACGGCGCCATGCCCATGACCTTGAACTCACCGTCGAGCATCTCGAAACCGAGGAACTCGGTGATCGCGCCATACAGGCCGCCGAGGGAGTCCGGATCGTAGAATTCCTTGATCTTGTGGATCTTGCCGTTTTCGCCGTAGCCGAAGAAGGTGGTGGCGTACTCGCCCTTGCCGTCGATTCCGAGGATCGCGGTCTTCTCCTGGAAGCCCGAGCAATGGTAGGCGCTGGAGGCGTGGGCCAGGTGGTGCTCAACCGGTTCGATCTTGATTTTCTTCGGATCGAAGCCCAGTTGCTCCAGGCACCAGACGATCTTGTTGCGATAGCGCTTGTAGCGACGGTTGCCCATCAGGATCGCGTCGAGGGCGCGGTCCGGGGCGTACCAGTAACGTTTGGCATAGTGCCAGCGGGCCTCGCCGAACAGGCTGATCGGTGCGAACGGAATCGCAACCACGTCAACGTCGGAAGGCTTGATACCGGCTTGTTCCAGGCAGAACTTCGCCGACTCGTAGGGCATGCGGTTCTTTGCATGTTTGTCGCGTACGAAGCGCTCTTCTTCGGCGGCCGCAATCAGCTTGCCGTCGATGTACAAGGCTGCGGAAGGATCATGGCTAAGGGCGCCGGACAGGCCAAGAATCGTCAATGCCACAGGGGTCTAGCCTCTTTTAGTCTGCATGCAGGCGCGTCACGCCTGAAAAAAGTGTGCTTCTCGCCTGGGGGAGAAACAGCTAAAGGGCGGGATTATAGCGTAAACACGCCACGGGATGATCTAGGGATTGTGGCGACCGGTTGTCACTGCGGGCCTAACGGAATATCTCGATGCTGCCGTCCCTGTTCTGGCGGTAGACCGTGTAGGGCAGCACGAGGGTGTCGAGCAAGCCGGAGCCCACGAGTTCGGCGGCGAAGATCGGCAATGAGCCGGAGGCATCGCGCATGTGCTCTTTGGTGGTGTCGGGGGCGCCGTTCAATGTGCAAAAACCGTAGATCACCCCACTGTAGATACGCGGCACGTTTTCACAATAACTGCGCGATTCCTTGAGGTTCTGGCTGGCAACGGCGTCCGGGCGAAACACCGTGTTGATGGTGCCGCAACCGGCGGTGGAAACCAGTACCGCGGCGAGAAGAAATTTGGTCGCAAGACTCACGGACAACTCCATTTGGCATAAGTGTGGGCATTCACCCCTGGCCCATACAACCCTACTGGATCCGTTTATGAACCCGGGCGCCAATAGATACTGATGTTGCCATCAGTTCCTTGCCGGTAGACCGTATAGGGCAGGACCACTGTATCAACAATGCCTGAAACCGTTATATCCAATAGAACGAATGGCATCATCACGCCAGTGAGGTCCGGCGCGGCGTGCAGCCGGCAGAAATCAAAGGCAACCCCACTGTAGACACGAGGAATCGACTGACAATAGGTTTTTTGCTTTCTGAGTTCTCGTGCCGCTGCCGCATCCTCGCGCAATACCGTATTGGCCGTTCCACAGCCGCTCAACACAAGGATTCCAATGCTTAGCGCAGCAGTCATTTTTAGTGTCATGGCCGACCCTCTGAATGGCCAGCAACGCTAACATCGGCCCTGTACGTGCCCCAGACCCCGTGCACCGCCGCGCCATGTAGGAGGATTCCGAAATGGTAAAAGCTGGCTGAATCGTTAAACTCGCGCACTTTTGTGCGTCATGGATGCTGGTTTACTCATGAAAGTTGTTGCCCCCAAACGCTTCGCCCTGTTGCTTCCCGGCCTTCTGGGACTGTGTAACGGCGCCCAGGCCGACGAGGCTCCGCTGGTCCTCGACCCTAGCGTGGTCACCGGCTCGCGTAGCGCCAGCCCGTCGTTTGACCTGCCTTATTCCGTGGACAGCATCAGCCGCGAGCAAATCAGCGACGGCCAACTGGGCATCAATGCCTCCGAAGCCTTGTCCCGCGTGCCTGGCCTGGTGGTTCAAAACCGCCAGAACTACGCCCAGGACTTGCAGATTTCCTCCCGAGGCTTCGGTGCCCGCTCGGCGTTTGGGGTGCGCGGTATCAAGCTGATCGCCGACGGCATCCCTGCCAGCACCCCGGACGGCCAGGGTCAGGCCGCCACGTTCAACCTCGATACCGCCGAGCGCATCGAAGTGCTGCGCGGCCCGGCCGCTACGCTGTATGGCAGCAATGCGGGCGGCGTAATCCAGATGTTTTCCCGCAACGGCGAAGGCCCGCCGCGCATCGGTGCCGAGACACTGGTGGGCGGTGACGGCCTGAGCAAGAACCACCTGACCGCCGAAGGCGCGGCAGACGGCGCAGGCTTCGTGCTGGATGCCTCGCGCATGGACACCGATGGCTATCGCGACCACAGCAGCGCCCGCCGCGACCAGACCTTTGCCAAACTCAATTTCGAGCCGGACGAAGACAGCAAACTGGCGCTGATCTACAGCAGCCTGGAGCAGAACGGCACCCAGGATCCGCTGGGGCAGGCGTGGGATGCATACAAGGCTGACCCGCGCTCGGTCAGCAGCGCCGCCGAGCTGTACAACACCCGCAAGAGCATCGACCACCAGCAAGTGGGGATGAATTACGAGCGGTACTTTGGTGAGGCAACGCTGCAGGTGAATGCCTACACCGGGCGGCGAAGCGTGATTCAGTACTTGTCGATTCCCAAGGGAACGCCCGCCAACGAACGCGGCGGCGGCGTGGTGCAATTCGACCGCAAGTTCTACGGCGGCTCCGTGCGCTGGATGCAGCCCATCGACAGCGTGCCGGGCGAGCTGATGATCATCACCGGCCTGGATTTCGACCAGAGCGAAGACAGCCGCCACGGCTACCAGAACTACAGCGGCACTACCCTTGGCGTAAAAGGCCAGCTACGCCGGGATGAAATCGACACCGCCCGCAGCCTCGACCCCTACATCCAGGCCAACTGGGCCATCGACCGCTGGACCCTGCAAGCCGGAGTCCGCCACAGCACCATGGAACTGGACGTCGACGACCAGTTCCTGAGCAACGGCGACTCCAGCGGCAACAAGACCTACCAGAAGAACACGCCGTCCGTGAGCGTGATGTACGCCTTCACGCCCGACCTGCACGGTTACGTCAGTGCCGGCAAGGGTTTCGAGACGCCGACCCAGGCGGAACTGGCGTATGCGCCAGGCAATATCGAAGGGTTCAACTTCGGCCTGAAGCCGTCCGAAAGTACGCAATATGAAGTGGGTTTGAAGGCGCAGCTGAACGACACCCGGGTGAACGCTGCTGTCTTCCAGATCACCACCGAGGATGAGCTGGTGGTGGACCAATCAAACGGCGGCCGTACCAGCTACCAGAACGCCGGCCGCACCCTGCGCCGTGGTTTCGAACTGGGTATCGAAAGCCAGCTCAGCGAACAGTGGAGCAGCAACATCGCCTACACCCGCCTGCAAGCCACCTACGACAGCGACTTCATCGGCGGCGGCAAACCCGTGGACAAAGGCAACTACCTCCCCGGCGTCCCGCAAACCACCTTATTCGCCGAACTGAACTGGAAACCCCGGGACTGGGTCAGCACCGCCCTGGAAGGCATGTACCGCAGCAAGGTCTACGTCGAAGACACCAACCAGCAACACGCGGCACCGGGCTACAGCGTGTTCAACTGGCGGGCACGGTTTGAGCAGAAGGTGGAGCATTGGACGTTTCACCAAACCCTGCGCCTGGATAACCTGCTGGATCGCCAGTACGTAGGGTCGGTGATCGTCGGAGACGGCAATGTCCGCTATTACGAAGCCGCGCCGGGACGCTCGTGGTACGCCGGCGCAGGCGCCGAGTACACTTTTTAGAAACTGACATCGAACTTGTGGCGAGGGAGCTGGCTCCCGCTGGGCCGCGCAGCGGCCCCAACCCCCCTAACCCACTGCCTTTGGCAACCGCTGATCAATCACCCGATACAACGCACTGCTCTCAGGCCAGTTACGCATAAACCTTGCCCGATCCCTGGCATATGCCGGAGCGAAGCTGCTCAAGGACGTGTGCTGACACATCGAATCAAGGTCGATCAACGCCCAGCGATCCGTGTGCCAGAACAGGTTATGCCCCTTGAAATCCCCATGGCTGATGCGCTCGCGGATCAACTCTGCAAACAAGTAATCCAGGGCCTGCAATTCGGCCTCGGGCGCCTCGCCACTTTCAACGTGCGGTGCAAACCGCTCGATAATGTCCGGCCCGGGCAGGTACTCGGTCACCAGGTAAGCCCGGCTGCGCAGCCACAGGAAGCGCTTTTCCAGCAACGCCAGTGGCTTGGGCGTGGCGATACCGAGAAATGCCAGGCGATTGCCTTCACGCCACGAATGCCAGGCCCGGCTCGGCCGCCAGAAGCGCTTGAGCCAATGGGCAAAACCCTTGATGTTGTAGCGTTTGATCACGAGGGGTCGACCGGCCACCTCGACCTTGGCGACACTGGCCGCCCCGCCGGTTTTATACAGGTGGCCCTGATCCAGCAGCGCGTCAGCCTGCTCCAGCACCGGCAGCATCGACGCTTCTTCCTCACGACGGGTCGCGCGCAACGCGAATGGCCCGCGCACCACACTGAACAGCGTGCACTCACGGCCAACCTTGCTCAGGAAATCCTTCAAGCGCCAGGCACTGACTTTACGTACCTGCTTTTGCAGTGCTTCCAGCGGCAAGGCATGTTCGCCATTGCTCAGCAGGTAATACACCAGTAGCTCTTCGGTAAACGGCTCGAGGTTTTTCGGCAACTGTGCGAAAAACACCCCGAGGTTTTCCAGCACCCGGTTGCGCGACAGCGGCTTGCCCGCCTCTTCGACACAAATCCCGGCGCCATCGATCAAATACAGTTTGCCGTCCTGGCGCAGCAGGTTGTCCAGGTGCAGGTCTTCCTGCCACAGGCCCTTGGCGTGCATCTGCGCAATCGCGCCCAACGCTTCGGCCAGCACCGCCTGCTGCTCGTCAGCCAGCGGCGGCAAGGCTTCGACGGCATGCCAGGCATCGGCCAGGCTGTCGGCACCTTCCAGGAACTCGAACAGCAGCCAGCCGCCCTCGCCTTCTTGCAGACCATCGGCCAGCAACAGCGGTGTGGTCAGGCCTTGCTCGGCCAACAGCCGCACACCCTTGAGTTCACGCTGAAAATGCCGCGCCGCCTTGCTGCCCACCAGCAGTTTGGCCAGCACCGGGCGCCCGCGCCACACGGCTGCGCCGACATAGCGCTGGCCCGGCAATACCCGTAGCAAACTGAGCAATTGCAACTGCCCAGGCCCGGCAGCGTCCGCCAGCTCGATGCTCAAGGGCAGGCTGGGTGTACGGCCGGCATGTTTCAGTTCGGACAAACGCATCAGCGGTTCTCCTTGTGACTGCGGCGGGCCGCCAGGCGCTGGTGCCAGGTAGCGACCAACGCGCTGTCCTGCGGCTGATCCAGATACGCCGCCAACAGCTGGCGCACCTGATCGTCCGACCATTGCGGCGCACGGCGCAACAGCGGCTCCAGGTCCTTGACCCGGTCACGCCAGCCGAACAGCAGCGGGCGGGTTTTCTCCAGGTCGATCAACTGTGCCGCATACCCGTCGCCGGTGGCTTGCAGGAAAATATGCTTGGGATAAAAACAGCCATGCACCTGGCCCACGCTGTGCAACTGACGAGCAAGCTGACCGCAGGCCAGCAGGATTGCCCGCTGCTGCACGTCGCTCAACTCAGACCATTGCTCCAGCAACGAATCCAGATCATTCCAACCATCCAGCGCCCGGGTCAGCAACATCGCCCGATGCTCTCCGGCCACTTTGCGCTCACCGAAAAACGCCGCCTGCAACGCCGGAATACCCAACTGCCGATAGCGGCTGATGTTACGAAACTCGCGGGCAAAACTCGGCTCGCCAAACGGGCGGTGCAAGGTGCGCGTCAGGTAGTTGCTCTGGCGCTTGAGGTAGTAGCCCTGGCCTTCGAGCTCGAGGCGAAACACGCTGCTCCAGCCGCCGCGACTGGTATTCGGCTCGTCCACGGCATCCAGTTGCTTGGCCCACAGCGCGTCGAAAGTGCCGAGGCCGTTGCGCTCAAGCAATGCTCGATCTTCGGCCGCCAGGAAATCACTCATTCTCGCCCCTCGAAAAACTTCACCACGTGGCGAATTCGCTGTTTGTCCGCCGCGCTCAGGTGTTTGCGCTGACGGTATTGCATGTAGAAGCGCAGGCGCTGGGTAGCCGACAAGTGATACTTGGCAACCTTGTCCAGGCAGGCCAGGTCCTTGGTGATGCGGTACTTGAGCCAGAACCCGCGCCAGAAATCGCCGTTGGGGCAATCGATCAGGTACAGGGTTTGCTGGTCGTCCACCAACAAGTTGCGCCACTTCAAATCGTTATGGGTAAACCGATGGTCGTGCATGGTCCGCGTGTATTCAGCGAGCTGGCGACTGACCTTGCTGACCCACACCGGGTCGGACAGTTGCGGGTCATTGCGCTCGGCCAATGCCGACAAGTCTTCGGTCTTGGGCAGCTCGCGCGTGATCATCGCCCCACGGTGATAAGCCAGGCCTTTGCGTTCCAGGCCCCAGGCGATCACGTCGGCAGTGGGAATGCCCCACTTGGCGAAGCGCTTGAGGTTCTGCCATTCAGACTTGACCCGTGGCTTGCCCAGGTAGCGGCGCAAACCCTTGCCCGCACCGACGTAGCGCTTGACGTAATAGTTGACCCCGCCACGCTCCACGCGAATCACTTCGGACAACGGATCGCGGGTCAGCCGCTCGCCTTGCAGGGCGAACACGGCTTCCAGGCTACCAAAGTCATCCGCCAGGGCGGCGTAAGCGGGTTCCAGGTTCCAACCCGCCATCAGAGCGCATCCCCGTAGCGTTGCTTGCGGTCGTAGAGCTTGGCCGCCTTGCGTTCCAGCCAGCCGAGCAAGGCGGCTTCTTCAGCGAGAATCTGGCGCAGTGGCTGCTGGAAGTAACCCTTGAGGAAGCGCAGTTTGTCGCGGCGGGTCAGGCCGATGTCCAGGGCCGAGAAGTACAGCGCGGCCAGGTCCTTGTTGCGCCAGCGCAACGGAATCTTCGAACGCACCTGGGCGCGATGCAGGTCGATCACCGACAGCTTGAAGTCATCGGCTACCAGCGGCTTGTCGGTGTGCAGCAGGAAATGGCAGATGTAGCAGTCGCGGTGGTTGACCCCGGCGCGGTGCATCATGCCGGTCATGCGCGCCACTTCGGCGATCAGCGCATGCTTGATCACAGGCACCGGCGGCTGCTTGACCCAGTCCATGCTCAGGTCTTCGAGGCTGACGGTCGGCGCCAGCTCTTCGGTGACAATGAAAGAGTGTTGGTCCGCCGGGTTGCTGCCCTTTTCGCCGTAAGCGACGGCGGTCATGGTCGGCACGCCCACTTCCTGCAAGCGCTGGATCGCCAGCCATTCCTGGCCCGCGCCCAGCACCGGCAACTTGGCGGTGATCAGGTTCTTGAGGATTTCGGCCCAGCCGATCCCCCGGTGGATCTTCACGAAAAAGCCGTGGCCGTCCACTTCCGTACGCAAGGTACGGCGGGCATCCAGTTCACGGTACACCTGGCCGTCCAGCTTCTCGACTTCGGCGAACGCATCGCGTCCGGCCCACAGGGTCTTGAACGGTTCGGCAAGAATCAACTTCATCGGTTTGGCTCCGCCAGAATCAGGTCCGCAGCGTACTGCGGCATGCTATAGAGGTCGGCCGTCTCAGCGAAGGCCAGACCATTGCGGCTCCAGGCCGCGCGCGCTTGTGGATCGTCGAGCATATCCACCAGGTACTGGTTGAGCTGGGCCTGCTCGAACGGTTCGTCCAACACTCGGCCATTGCGGGCCTTGTCGATGTAAAACGCGTAACCGCAGACCTTGCTCACCAGCACCGGGAGGCCGGCGACCACCGCTTCGATCAGCACCATGCCGGCCGCCTCGTTGTACGCGGGGTGGATCAACAGGTCCGCGCCCAGCAGAAAGCGCGGGATATCGCTGCGCCCCTTGAAGAACTGCACCTGGTCGCCCAGGCCCAGCGCTGCACTCTGCAATTGGAATACTTTGGGGTCGTCCTGGCCGATTACAAATAGACGGGTGCGTTTCTTCAGGTTCGACGGCAGCGCGGCCACGGCCTTGAGGCTGCGATCGACGCCCTTGGTCTTGAAACCCGAGCCGATCTGCACCAGCAGCAAATCATCTTCGGCCAGGCCGAATTCGCGACGAAACTCGGCACGGACCTCGGCAGCGTTGGGCGGCGCACGGCGGTCGCGGGCGATACCCGGTGGCAACAAGTGAAAACGCTCGGCCTGGGTCCCGTAATACTGGGTGAACAGCTGCTGCTGGTGCTCGGACAGCACCATGATCTGCGTCTTGGCGTCCTTGTCGAACACCGCGCGCTCGTATTCGGCAAAGTGTTTGTATCGGCCGAACCAGCGGTACATCGGGTTGCGCAGGGTCTGTGCCTTGTCTTCGAACACACCGTCGGCGGCGAAATACAGGTCCAGCCCCGGCATCTTGTTGAAGCCCACCACGCGATCCACCGGGCGCTTGGCCAGGTCGGCCTGGATCCAGGCGTAGAGCTTTTCATTGCGCCGATGGTTGACCAACGCCTTGACCGGGGCCACCAGCACTTCGAAGCCCGGCGGCACGTCACCCTCCCAGATCAGCGTGTAGACGCGGATCTTGTGACCGCGCTGCTGGCACTCCAGGGCAATGCGCATGAAGTCGCGCTGCAGGCCACCAAAGGGGAAATACTTGTAGAGGACAAAAGCCAGTTGCATCAGTGTTCCTCAGCCAATAACAACGTGCTTAATCGCGTTGCGACACGCTCAGGGTTCAGGCGAGTGAAGCACAGGGGCCACTCGCGCTTGAGATCAAACCGACGCTGGTCTTCGGCAGTCGGTTGATAGGTGCATTTCTTTTGCAGGCACGGCGCACACGGAAAATCGCTGGCCAGGTGGACCTGCGCCTTGCCGTAGGCGCCGGTCAGGCCAGGATTGGTGGGGCCGAACAGGGAAATCGTCGGCACATCCAGCGCGGCTGCCAGGTGACCGAGACCGGTGTCGACTGCGACACACGCCTTGGCACTCGCCAGCACTCGGGCCACGCCCGCCAGGTTCAACTTGGGCAACACTTCGGCGTTTTTCAGGCCGCTGGCCAAGCGTTCGGCCCGGGCTTTTTCGGCGGCATTGCCCCACGGCAATTTCACGTCCACGCCAAAGCGGTCCATGCGCTCGGCCAGGTCGCGCCAGTAGGCTTCCGGCCAGTGCTTGGTGTCCCAGGTGGTGCCGTGCAGCAGCAGTACAAACGGCTTTTTCGGCGGCAGGCCCAGCAGCTTGTCGACGCTGAGGCCGTAGTCGCCCAGGCCTTTTGGGAGGTCATAACCGAGGGCCACGGCAAACAGCTGGCGCAAACGCTCCACCGCATGCTGCCCACGGGCCACGGCCAAACGACGGGAATAGAAGTGCGCCGCCAACGGTTCACGAGCCGACTGCTTGTCGAAGCCGGCAACGGGCGCGCGCACGTAGCGGGTCAGCCAGGCGCTTTTCAACAGGCCCTGGGCGTCGATCACCAAGTCGTATTTGGTCGACTGCACGCTCTTTTTGAAACGCCGCCATTCGCCACTCTTGAAGGTCTGCCAGAGGTTCTTGCGCCAGCGGCGGATCGCCACCGGGATCACCTTGTCCACCGCCGGGTGCCAGGTGGGAATTTCGGCGAAGCCTTCTTCCACCACCCAGTCAAACCGGATGCCCGGGATCGCCCGCGCCGCGTCGGTCAACGCCGGCAAGGCATGAATCACATCGCCCAGGGATGAGGTCTTGATTACCAGAACCCGCAACTTAACGGACCTCGACCACAGTGCCCTGCAACCGCTGCAACGCGTCGCTGACAGGTTGCGGCAGCAACTGGCGCAGGCAGTTGTAGTGGCCGAAGCGGCAGGTGCGATCAAAACACGGGCTGCAATCCAGGCCCAGGCGCACCACTTCGACCTTGTCGGCCAGCGGCGGGGTAAACCCGGGAGATGTAGAGCCGTACACCGCCACCAGCGGGCGGTTCAGCGCCGCAGCCACGTGCATCAGGCCGGAGTCGTTGGACACCACCGAGTCGGCGCAGGACAGCAGGTCGATGGCCTCGGCCAGGGACGTGTCGCCGCTCAGGTTAACGGCTTCTTCCCGCAGGCCCGGGATCAGGCGCTGGCGAATATCCTCGCCCACCGAATGATCGTTTTTCGAGCCGAACAACCAGACTTGCCAGCCCTCGCGAATCTTCATCTCCGCGACCTTGGCGTAATGCTCCGACGGCCAGCGCTTGGACTCGCCAAACTCGGCGCCGGGGCACAGCGCCAGCACCGGACGGTCCAGCTCCAGGCCGAACTTGGCCAGGGCCGCATCGCGGGTGACCGGGTCGATTTGCAGGCTCGGGCGCGGATACGGTGTAGGCAGCTCGGCACCCGGCGCGTAGGCCAGGGCCATGAAGCGCTCGATCATCAGCGGGTAGCGGGCCTTGTCGAGCTTGCGCACATCATTGAGCAGGCCATAGCGAAACTCACCACGCCAGCCGGTGCGCTTGGGAATGCCGGCGAAGAACGGCACCAGCGCCGATTTCATCGAGTTGGGCAACAGGATCGCCTGATCGTACTGGCCGGCCAGGGACTTGCCGATACGTCGACGGGTCGCCAGCTCCAGCGCGCCGTGGCCGAGCGGGAAGCTCAAAGCCTGACGCACCTCGGGCATACGCTCAAGAATCGGCCGGCTCCACTCGGGGGCGAGCACGTCGATTTGGCAGTCGGGATGGCGTTGTTTCAGGCACTGGAACAGTGTCTGTGCCATCACCATGTCACCGACCCAACTGGGCCCAACGATCAGAATATTCATGTAGTTTCCACAAACGATACGGGGAGGCTCATGCCTCCCCGCCTTATATAGTGTTTCAGCTTAACCCCAGTTCATGCCAGATTCGCTGCACCTGGCGCCGTTCGTCAGCGAACTGATCCCCGGCAACGGTCCCGGCCTCGTTCTGCAAGGCCTGGCGGTGAGCGGCGGAACGGTAGGCTTTATACACCTCGCGCAGCAAATGGGCATCGGCGGCGGGCATCAGCCCGACCTGCTCCAGCCCTTCCAGAATGCGGATATTGTCGGTGTAGCGCAGCAACGATGGATGTTGCGCAGACCACGCCAAAGCCGCGTATTGCACCATAAATTCAATATCGACGATACCTCCGGCGTCCTGCTTGAGGTCGAACGCCACCGTGGGTTCGAAGGCATTCGCCGCCGTTCCCGCCGCCGTGGACTTGGTGCCGAGGTTGTCGCGCATCTTGGCGCGCATCTCGCTCACCTCCTGGCGCAGCTTGTCCAGGTCCTGTGCACGGCCCAGCACTTGCGCCCGCACCTGCTCGAAAGCACGCCCCACATCCTGACTGCCTACCAGCACCCGCGCACGTACCAGCGCCTGGTGTTCCCAGGTCCAGGCTTCGTTTTCCTGATAGCGCGCAAAGGCGCCCAGGGAACTCACCAGCAAACCGGATGCGCCCGAAGGCCGCAGGCGCATGTCCACTTCATACAACTGCCCGGAGTTGGTCTGGGTGGTCAGCAAGTGAATGATCCGCTGGCCCAGTCGGGTAAAGAACTGCGCACCGTCGATCGGCTTGGCGCCGTCGGTTTCGGCCTGGGGGTCACCGTCATGGATAAACACCAGGTCCAGGTCCGAACCATGCCCCAATTCGATGCCGCCGACTTTCCCATAACCGACAATGATGAAGCCAGGATCGCACAAGGTGCCGTCCACCCGTTGCGGCGAACCGTGACGGGCGACGGTCTGGCGCCAGGCCAGGGCCAGCACTTGCTCGAGGATGGCTTCGGCGAGCCAGGTCAGGTAGTCGCTGACTTTCATCAGCGGCAGGCTGCCGGCGATTTCCGAGGCGGCCACCCGCAGGCGGTGGGCCAGCTTGAAGTGACGCAAGGCCTCCATCTGCTGCTCAAGGTCATCTTCGGGGATGCGTGTCAGGCGCTCGCGCAATTCGGCGGCCAGTTCCGGCGCCAGCGGCGGCTTGAACAGGCGGCCTTCGTTGAGCAATTCGTCCAGCAGCAGCGGGAAGCGGGTGATCTGTTCGGCAATCCACGGGCTGGCGGCGCACAGGGTCAGGAGGCGGCGCAGGGCGTCGGGGTTTTCCGTCAGCAGCACCAGATAAGCGGAACGCCGGGCGACGGCTTCGACCAAGGGCAGGACGCGTTCCAGCACCAGGTCCGGGTTGGCGTGCTCGACAGCCTGGGCCAGCAGGCGTGGGATAAACGCATCCAGGCGCTCGCGACCCAATCGCTGCATGGCACGCAATTGTGGACTGCTGCGCAGGCCAGCCAAGGCTTTCAAGGCCTTGGGCGCGTCGGCAAAACCACCCTCCTGCAACTGTCGGCAAGCCGCCTCTTCGTCCTGGGACTCCTCCCACAACGGCAACCACTCACCGCCCACCACCAACTCGCTCTCTTCGCCCTCTTCTTCATCCGGGTCGGCAATCACCTGGCGGAAGTGCCAGTCAACTCGCCCACGCCAGTACATCAGGCGCTCATGGAACGCGGTCCAGTCCGGGAAGCCCATCATGAAGGCAATCCGCGCCTGGTCTTCGGTGCCGTCCGGGAGCATCTGCGTCTGGCGATCGGCAATCGCCTGGATCGCGTGTTCGGTGTAGCGCAGGAATTCATAGCCATCGCGCAGCTCGGCAATCACCGCCGGTGGCAGGTAACCCTGGCCTTCCAGGGTGCCCAGCACTTTTAACAGCGGGCGTTGTTGCAGGCTCAGGTCGCGGCCGCCGTGGATCAGTTGGAACGCCTGGGCGATAAATTCGACTTCACGGATGCCGCCCGAGCCCAGCTTGATATTCTCGGCCATGCCCTTGCGCCGCACTTCCTGCTGGATCAACTGCTTCATGGTGCGCAGCGCTTCGATGGCGGAGAAGTCCAGGTAACGCCGGTAGACAAACGGTCGCAGCATGTCGAGCAGTTGCGCGCCAGCCACCTGGTCACCCGCCACCACCCGCGCCTTGATCATGGCGTAGCGTTCCCAGTCGCGGCCCTGATCCTGGTAGTACTGCTCCAACGCATTGAAACTGAGCACCAGCGCCCCGGCTGAACCGTAGGGCCGCAGGCGCATGTCGACGCGGAACACAAAGCCGTCGACGGTCATCGGGTCCAGGGCCTTGATCAGTTTTTGACCAAGACGGATGAAGAATTCCTGGTTATCCAGCGAGCGCTTCACGCCGACCGTGTCGCCGCCTTCGGGGTAGGCAAAGATCAGGTCGATATCGGATGACAGGTTCAACTCCACGGCGCCGAGCTTGCCCATGCCGAGGATGACCATGTGCTGCGGCTCGCCGCTGCGACGGCCGGTAGGCGTGCCGAACAGGACGCAGTGGCGCTGGTACAACCACTGATACGCCTGGTCGATGCTGGCGTCAGCCATGTCCGAGAGATCACGGCAGGTTTGCACCAGGTCCGCCTGTCGGGTCAGGTCGCGCCAGATGATCCGCACTTGCTGGCGGGTGCGCTGGCGTCGCAGAACGCGGCCCAGCTCGTCTTCCGTCTGGGCTTGCTGCACGGCAGCCGCAATCTGCCCGCACAGCTCGCCGGGGGCAAAGCCGCGGTCCAGCTCGCCCCAGGCCACCAGTTCCAGCAACATCAAAGGGTCACGAACACTCTGTTCAATGACGAAATCACTGGCGGCGCACACACGGGCGAAGTCAGCCCACCGTTGCGGCGTCCACTCAGAAAGGCCATTATCGCCGTCCAATCCGGCCACGGCGTCACGAAATGACTGCTCGGCCCGCTTGGCAAATGGAAGCAGGATGGCCGGTAGTTCGGCCTGCATGGGAAGGCTCATGGTCTATCCTTGATCGGCGCGTAAAGGGCTTGTCGCTGTGAACGCAAGAACCACGCTCGGTGAAGGACTGTCGAACAAAGGTTAGAAATAGCTGAAAATTTTTCTTTTTTGGCAGTCAACATCAAATCTCTACCCTTTCTTGTTCGCAAAAGATCAACAATAACGATTATGCTCGCCAGCTAGACCGAGCAATCCGCTCAGTCTTGTGTAGTTTTACTACTCGTATATACATTCGAAAGGCTGAAATGGCCGACGATTTGTAGTAAAACTACAGGACGCCGAAGCAACCTTCGGCCATCCAAGAATTTATGTCGTCTGCCCACAAGGCCAGTCGCAAACTTCAGGCAACCGATTCTGGTAGCCTTTCCGCCCTGGAGCAAGCCATGCAAGACCTCGATCCCGTCGAAACCCAGGAATGGCTGGACGCCCTGGAATCGGTTCTCGACAAAGAAGGCGAAGACCGTGCTCATTACCTGATGACCCGTATGGGCGAACTCGCGACCCGCAGCGGCTCGCAACTGCCCTACGCCATCACCACGCCGTACCGCAACACCATCCCGGTAACCCACGAAGCACGCATGCCTGGCGACCTGTTCATGGAACGCCGCATTCGCTCGTTGGTACGCTGGAACGCCATGGCGATGGTAATGCGCACGAACTTGAAAGATTCTGACCTGGGCGGTCACATCTCCAGCTTCGCTTCCAGCGCAACCCTGTATGACATTGGCTTCAACTACTTCTTCCAGGCCCCGACCGAAGAACACGGCGGCGACCTGATCTACTTCCAGGGCCACACCTCGCCAGGCGTCTACGCCCGTGCGTTCATGGAAGGCCGCATCAGCGAAGAACAAATGAACAACTTCCGCCAGGAAGTCGACGGCCAGGGCCTCTCGTCCTATCCGCACCCTTGGCTGATGCCTGACTTCTGGCAGTTCCCGACGGTATCCATGGGCCTGGGCCCGATCCAGGCGATCTACCAGGCACGTTTCATGAAGTACCTGGAAGCCCGTGGCTTCATCCCTGAAGGCAAGCAGAAAGTCTGGTGCTTCCTGGGCGACGGCGAGTGTGACGAGCCGGAATCCCTGGGCGCCATCTCCCTGGCTGGCCGCGAGAAGCTGGACAACCTGATCTTCGTCATCAACTGCAACCTGCAGCGCCTCGACGGCCCGGTTCGCGGCAACGGCAAGATCATCCAGGAACTCGAAGGCGTGTTCCGCGGTGCTCAATGGAACGTGACCAAAGTCATCTGGGGCCGTTTCTGGGACCCACTGCTGGCCAAAGACGTCGACGGTATCCTGCAACGCCGCATGGACGAAGTCATCGACGGCGAGTACCAGAACTACAAAGCCAAAGACGGCGCGTTCGTACGTGAACACTTCTTCAACTCGCCAGAACTCAAGGCGATGGTTGCTGATCTGTCCGACGACGAGATCTGGAAACTCAACCGTGGCGGCCACGATCCGTACAAGGTCTACGCGGCGTACCACGAAGCGGTCAACCACAAAGAACAACCAACCGTCATCCTGGCCAAGACCATCAAGGGTTATGGCACCGGTGCCGGCGAAGCGAAGAACACTGCGCACAACACCAAGAAAGTCGATGTCGACAGCCTGAAGTTGTTCCGCGACCGCTTCGACATCCCGGTCAAGGACGAAGAGCTGGAGAACCTGCCGTTCTTCAAGCCAGAGCCAAACAGCGCCGAAGCCCGCTACCTCAGCGAGCGTCGCACCGCACTGGGCGGTTTCGTGCCACAGCGCCGCGCCAAGAGCTTCAACATCCCGACTCCGCCACTGGATACCCTCAAGGCTATCCTGGACGGTTCGGGCGACCGTGAAATCTCCACCACCATGGCCTTCGTGCGAATCCTCGCGCAGCTGGTCAAGGACAAGGAAATCGGCTCGCGTATCGTGCCGATCATCCCGGACGAAGCCCGTACCTTCGGTATGGAAGGCATGTTCCGTCAGTTGGGCATCTACTCCTCCGTCGGCCAGCTCTACGAGCCAGTCGATAAAGACCAGGTGATGTTCTACAAGGAAGACAAGAAGGGCCAGATCCTCGAAGAAGGCATCAACGAAGCGGGCGCCATGAGCTCCTTCATCGCTGCCGGTACGTCGTACTCCAGCCACAACCAGCCGATGCTGCCGTTCTACATCTTCTACTCGATGTTCGGTTTCCAGCGTATTGGCGACCTGGCTTGGGCAGCCGGCGACAGCCGTACCCGTGGCTTCCTGATCGGCGGTACTGCCGGGCGGACCACGCTGAACGGCGAAGGCCTGCAACACGAAGACGGCCACAGCCACATCCTGGCGGGCACCATCCCGAACTGCCGCACCTTTGATCCAACCTACGGCTATGAGCTGGCGGTGATCATCCAGGACGGCATGAAGAAGATGACCGAAGAGCAGCAGGACGTTTTCTACTACATCACCGTGATGAACGAGTCCTACCAGCAGCCAGCCATGCCGGCCGGTGTCGAGGAAGGCATCATCAAGGGCATGTACCTGCTCGAAGAAGACACCAAGGAAGCCGCTCACCACGTGCAACTGATGGGCTCCGGCACCATCCTGCGCGAAGTGCGTGAAGCGGCAAAAATCCTGCGTGAAGAGTTCAACGTCGGCGCTGACGTATGGAGCGTTACCAGCTTCAACGAACTGCGTCGCGACGGCTTGGCCGTAGAGCGCAGCAACCGTCTGCACCCGGGCCAGAAGCCTGCGCGCACCTACGTCGAAGAGTGCCTGGCTGGCCGTAAAGGTCCGGTGATCGCCTCTACCGACTACATGAAACTGTTTGCTGAACAAATTCGTCAGTGGGTACCGTCCAAGGAATTCAAAGTCCTGGGCACCGACGGTTTCGGCCGTAGTGACAGCCGCAAGAAGCTGCGTCACTTCTTCGAAGTCGACCGTCACTTCGTGGTGTTGGCAGCCCTGGAAGCCTTGGCTGACCGTGGTGAAATCGAACCCAAGGTGGTAGCTGACGCTATCGTCAAGTTCGGGATCAACCCGGAAAAACGCAACCCACTGGACTGCTGAGGAGACTTTCTGTGAGCGAACTCATTCGCGTACCTGACATCGGCAGCGGTGAAGGTGAAGTAATTGAACTGTTTGTGAAGGTCGGCGACACCGTCGAAGCCGACCAGAGCATCCTGACCCTGGAATCGGACAAGGCGAGCATGGAAATCCCTGCTCCCAAGGCTGGCGTGGTCAAGAGCCTGAAAGTGAAGCTGGGCGATCGCCTGAAAGAAGGCGACGAACTGCTTGAGCTGGAAATCGAAGGTGCCGCTGATGCGGCCCCTGCGGCGGCCGCTCCTGCTGCTGCCCCGGCTCCTGCCGCCGAGAAGCCTGCCGCTGCTGCCGAGGCCCCTGCGGCTCCGGCTGCTGCACCTGCCGCCGAAACAGTCCAGGACATTCATGTTCCGGACATCGGTTCTTCGGGCAAGGCCAAGATCATCGAGCTGCTGGTTAAAGTCGGCGACACCGTCGAAGCCGACCAGTCGCTGATCACCCTGGAGTCCGACAAGGCCTCCATGGAAATCCCTTCGCCGGCTGCCGGCGTGGTGGAAAGCATTGCCGTGAAGCTGGAAGACGAAGTCGGCACTGGCGACTTCATCCTCAAGCTGAAAGTGGCGGGCGCTTCGGCTCCTGCTCCTGCTGCTGCCGCTCCAGCCGCCGCTGCTCCGGCCGCCAAGGCTGAAGCTGCACCTGCTGCCGCCCCTGCACCTGCTGCAAAAGCCGAGGCCGCACCGGCTCCGGCGGCTGCACCTGCGCCGAGCGGTGCCAAGGTTCATGCCGGCCCTGCCGTGCGCCAACTGGCCCGTGAATTCGGCGTCGAGCTGAGCGCTGTGTCGGCCACTGGCCCACACGGTCGCGTGCTGAAGGAAGACGTGCAGGTTTACGTCAAAGCCATGATGCAGAAGGCCAAGGAAGCTCCGGCTGCCGGCGCTGCTACCGGCGGCTCGGGCATTCCGCCGATCCGCACCGTCGACTTCAGCCGCTTCGGCGAAATCGAAGAAGTGCCGATGACCCGCCTGATGCAAATCGGCGCGGCCGGCCTGCACGCCAGCTGGCTGAACATCCCGCACGTGACCCAGTTCGACCAGGCCGACATCACCGACCTGGAAGCTTTCCGCGTTGCGCAGAAAGCCGTGGCCGAGAAGGCCGGCGTGAAGCTGACCGTGCTGCCCCTGCTGCTCAAGGCTTGCGCACACCTGCTCAAGGAACTGCCGGACTTCAACAGTTCGCTGGCACCTAGCGGCAAGGCGATCATTCGCAAGAAGTACGTGCACATCGGCTTTGCCGTCGACACTCCGGATGGCCTGCTGGTACCGGTCATCAAGAACGTCGACCAGAAGAGCCTGCTGCAGCTTGCCGCTGAGGCTGCTGCACTGGCGGCCAAGGCCCGCGACAAGAAGCTCACCCCGGACGACATGCAGGGCGCGTGCTTCACCATCTCCAGCCTCGGCCACATTGGCGGCACTGGCTTCACGCCAATCGTCAACGCGCCGGAAGTGGCGATCCTGGGTGTTTCCAAGGCCACTATCCAGCCTGTGTGGGACGGTAAAGCGTTCCAGCCGAAGCTGATGCTTCCACTGTCGCTGTCCTACGATCACCGTGTGATCAACGGCGCGGCTGCCGCACGCTTCACCCAGCGCCTGAGCCAGTTGCTGAACGACATCCGCACCATCCTGCTTTAAGCCATAACAGGTCTCCTGCACACGCAGGAGACCTGGCTTCACCGATTTCCGAGCGCCACGCTCGTACCTCAACCCCGCCAATTGGCGGGGCTTTTTTTGCCTGCTTTCCAGGCAAAACCTGTACACGGAAATCGAGGTTGTACACCGCCCATCACCCCGGTTGTAGAAAACCGTTCGCTGGCCGATAACCCACTTATAGCACTTAGCCTTCATCCTCTCTTGTCAGCCCGTGCCGCATGATGCAACCTTGCCGCAGGCAACAGTCAAGAGGGCGTGAGCCCGGCGCGAAGCGCATTTTTCCAAGCGAGTTTCCCCATGAAAAGCCAACCCGATGTCGCCCGTACGGCGGCCGAGGTAGTGACGCAATTACCGGTGCCTTCGCGCCTCGGTATGCTGCGTTTCGAGCGGCTTAATGAGGCAAGCTGGGCCCTGCTGTACCTCGACCCCAATTGCGAACGCCAATTCGGCCTGCCCGCCGTGGAACTGTGCGCCCTGGTCGGCTCGCCCTACGCCAGCCTGATGGAACCCCAGGCGCGTTATCAGCTGCATGACGCGATCCAGGAACAGCTGACCATCAGCCCCCATTACCTGGTGCGCTACACCCTGCACACCCACGACGGCCCGTTGAGCCTGCTGGAGCTGGGTGAGGCCTACAAACAACACAACCGTCACCTGCTGCGTGGCTACCTGATGGTGGTCGATGGCCTGTTCAGTGATATTTCACTGGCCCCTGCCGTGGATCTCGAAAGCCAGAACAGCCGCTTGCAGATCGCCCTGGAACTCAACCAGCGCGCCCAGCAGGAACAACTGCAACACCTTGAGCGAGTGCGCGCCCAGCAGGAACTGATCCTGCTGCTGGCCCGCCAGCGCTACAGCACCAACAACTCGCTGCAAGAAGCCGCCGAACTGATCACCCGCAGTGCCTGCGATATCTACCAAATCGACTGCGCGAGCATCTGGAACCTCGAGAACCAGCACCTGGTGCCGATTTCCGCCTATCACCGCGCCGATCAGCAGCACCACCTGCCCGAGCCTATCGATGCCAGTGGCTTCCCGGATTACCTGGAAGCCCTGCAAACCAGCCGCGCCATCGATGCCAACAACGCCCTGCGCGACCCACGCACCCGGGAAATGGTCGAGAGCCTGCGCCCGCGTGACGTCCACGCCATGCTCGACGCCAGCATCCGGGTCGATGGCAATGTGGTCGGGGTGTTGTGCCTGGAGCAAAGTGGCAGCACCCGCGTCTGGCAGTCCGACGAGATCGCCTTTGCCGGCGAGCTCGCCGACCAGTTCGCCCAGGTGATCAACAACCACAACCGCCGCACCGCCACCAGCGCGCTGCACTTGTTCCAGCGAGCCGTGGAGCAAAGCGCCAACGCGTTCCTGCTGGTCAATTGCGACGGGGTGGTGGAATACGTCAACCCCAGCTTTACCGCGATCACCCAGTACAGCACCGAAGAAGTCCACGGCCACCAGCTGTCGGAACTGCCGGCGCTGGAAAACCTCAGCGAGCTGCTGTTCGACGCGCCGTCCAGCCTGGCCAAGAGCAACAGCTGGCAAGGCGAGTTCAAGAGCCGACGCAAGAACCTCGAGCCCTACTGGGGCCAGTTGTCGATCTCCAAGGTCTATGGCGACAACCGTGAGCTGACGCACTACATCGGCATCTACGAAGACATCACCCAGACCAAGCTGGCCCAGCAGCGCATCGAGCGCCTGGCCTATACCGACAACCTGACCAACCTGGGCAACCGTCCGGCGTTCATCCGTAACCTGGACGAACGCTTTGCACGGGACAGCGACAGCCCTATCAGCCTGCTGCTGGTGGACATCGACAACTTCAAGCGGATCAACGACAGCCTCGGCCACCAGACCGGCGACAAACTGCTGATCAGCCTGGCCCGGCGCCTGCGCAACAGCCTGACGGCCAGCGGTAGCCTGGCGCGGTTTGCCAGTAACGAGTTTGCCGTGCTGCTGGACGATACCGACCTTGAAACCGGCCAGCAGGTCGCCAGCCAGTTGCTGGCCACCCTCGACAAGCCGATGTTCGTCGACAACCAACTGATCAGCGTCACCGGCTCCGTGGGCCTCGCCTGCGCGCCGTTGCATGGCCGCGACCCGCAAACCCTGATGCGCAACGCGGGCCTGGCGCTGCACAAGGCCAAGGCCAACGGCAAACACCAGGTACAGGTCTTTACCGAGGCGTTGAACGCCGAGGCCAGCTACAAGCTGTTCGTGGAAAACAACCTGCGCCGCGCCCTGACCCAGAACGAACTCGACGTGTTCTACCAACCCAAGCTGTGCCTGCGCAGCGGTCGCCTGCTGGGGATGGAAGCGTTGTTGCGCTGGAACCATCCGGAAAAGGGCATGATTCGCCCCGATCAATTCATCAGCGTGGCTGAAGAGACCGGGCTGATCATCCCCATTGGCAAATGGATCGCCCGCCAGGCCTGCCGCATGAGCCGACAGCTGACCGCTGCGGGCCTGGGCAAACTGCAAGTGGCAATCAACCTGTCGCCCAAGCAGTTTTCCGACCCGGACCTGGTGGCCTCGATTGCCACGATCCTCAAGGAAGAACAGCTGCCCGCCAACCTGCTGGAACTGGAGCTGACTGAAGGCCTGCTGCTGGAAGCCACCGAAGACACCCGCCTGCAACTCGACCAACTGAAGAGTTTTGGCCTGACCCTGGCCATGGATGACTTCGGTACGGGTTACTCGTCACTCAGCTACCTGAAAAAATTCCCGATCGACATCATCAAGATCGATCGCAGCTTTATTCATGAAATCCCGGACAACCAGGACGACATGGAAATCACCTCGGCGGTGATCGCCATGGCTCACAACCTCAAGCTCAAGGTGGTGGCCGAAGGCATCGAGACCGCCGAACAGCTGGCGTTCCTGCGCCGTCACCGTTGCGACGTCGGCCAGGGCTACCTGTTTGACCGGCCAATCCCGGGTTCCGATCTGATCGAGAAGCTTAAACGCTATCCTCGCGGGCCAATCGCCTGACAGCGCGGTAACACTCGGGCAAACTGGCAGTCTGAATGCTTACTTGTAACTCAATCTGACTGAGAGGACTGATCATGGTCTTGCGCTCGGAAATTCTGGTGAACAAAAACGTGCTTCCTACTCAAGAACAAGCTTTGCCTGGCCGTGAAACCCCGATGTCCCTCCCCGAGACTCACTTCGTCAACGGCAACCCGCTGCTGGGCCCGTTTGTCGACAACGTAGAGTTTGCGATCTTTGGCCTGGGTTGCTTCTGGGGCGCAGAGCGCCGCTTCTGGCAGCGCGAAGGCATCGTCAGCACCGTGGTGGGTTATGCCGGTGGCTACACGCCAAACCCGACCTATGAAGAAGTCTGCTCGGGCCTGACCGGCCACAGCGAAGTGGTGCTGGTGGTGTTTGACCAGGACAAGATCAGCTACGAAGAATTGCTGAAAATGTTCTGGGAACTGCACAACCCGACCCAGGGCATGCGCCAGGGCAATGACATCGGCAGCCAGTACCGGTCGGTGATCTATGCGGTCAAGCCGGAGCACCTGGAGGCGGCGAAGGCCAGCGCAGCGGCTTATCAGACGGAACTGACCAAGGCCGGCCTGGGCACCATCACCACCGAAATCGAAGAAGCGCCGACGGTGTATTTCGCCGAGGCGTATCACCAGCAGTACCTGGCGAAGAATCCGCAGGGTTATTGCGGGATTGGCGGCACCGGCGTGACCTGCCCGATCTGATTGCACCAGATCGTTCCCACGCTCTGCGTGGGAATGCCGCTCTGGACGCTCCGCGTCTGCTCTGAAATTCGTGACGCAGAGCGTCACAGGATGCATTCCCACGCAGAGCGTGGGAACGATCAGTTACTCGGCGATAAGCCAATCCATCTGCCACCCACCCTGGGTTTGCCCAAGCTGCTTGGACAACCACGGCAGCAGCTCACGCAACTCTTCCTCCAAACCCCACGGCGGATTGGCAATCGCCAGACCCGAACCGGTCAGGGTGTTCGGCGTGTCCAGCGGATGCACCAGCAATTCAACCCGCAGCAACTTCGGCGCACCGGTACCGGCCAGGTCCTGGTAGAAGCGGCGCAACATGCGCTGGTCCTTCACCGGGTACCAGATCGCGGCCACGGTCTGGCGCATGCGACTCACGGCTTCCTTGAGGGACGCGGCGCAGCGCTGCATCTCGTCGAGCTTTTCGAACGGCGGGTCAATCAGCATCAGTGCACGCTTTTCCGGCACCGGCAGCAATGCCCGTGGCACGTGCCAGCCTTCACCTAGGTGCACTTTCACCCGACGGTCGCCCTTCATGTTGTCCTTGAGCAGCAGGCCGTCTTCCGGGTGCTTTTCATTGAGCAACACGCGGTCCTGAGGGCGAGTCAGGCGTCGCGCCAGCTCCGGTGAGCCCGGGTAGTAGCGCAACTCGCCATCCGGGTTCATCTCGTGCAGCACACGCATGTAATCGGCGGTCAGCGGCGGCAGGTCGGTCTGGCCCCACAGGCGGGCGATGCCTTCCAGGTATTCACCGGTACGGTTCGCCTGGTCGCCCTGCAGGTCGTACAGACCAATACCGGCGTGGGTGTCGAGATAGGCAAACGGCTGCTCCTTGCGCGACATCAGGGCGATGAGGCGGGTCAAGGTCAGGTGTTTGAAGACATCGGCGTGGTTGCCGGCGTGAAAGGCGTGACGATAATTCATGGTTGCTCCTGCGCAGGGGGCGAAGTTTACCTTTTACGCAGGCAAAGGTGCAGGGCTGCGCGTCAGGTGGTGCTTATGCCGCAAACACAGGGGCGCCGCCGAAAATAGTCTAATCGCCGGCGCGAAAGCGGATTTATTGTGGCCAGCAATTATCCATGGAGGTCATAAAAACTCATGAAAGACGCCACCATCGCCCTGCACCACGGCTTCAAGTCGGACCCGACCACCAAGGCCGTCGCCGTGCCGATCTACCAGAACGTCGCTTTCGAATTCGATAACGCCCAGCACGGCGCCGACCTATTCAACCTCGACGTACCCGGCAATATCTACACGCGCATCATGAATCCCACCAACGACGTGCTGGAGCAACGCATCGCAGCGCTGGAAGGCGGTATCGCGGCCCTGGCGGTGTCGGCCGGCAGCGCGGCGATTCACTACGCAATCCAGACCTTGACCCGTGCCGGTGACAACATCGTCACCACTCCGCAGCTGTACGGCGGCACCTACACCCTGTTCGCCCATTTGCTGCCGAGCTTCGGCGTCGACGTGCGCTTCGCCCGTGACGACTCGGCCGCAGCCATCGCCGAGCTGATCGATGACAACACCAAGCTGGTGTACTGCGAAAGCATCGGCAACCCGGCAGGCAATATCATCGACATCGAAGCCCTCGCCGACGTCGCCCACGCCCGTGGCGTGCCGCTGATGGTGGACAACACCGTGGCCACGCCGATCCTGTGCAAGCCGATTCAGTTCGGCGCGGACATCGTCGTGCATTCGGTGACCAAGTACGTGGGCGGTCACGGCAACTCGCTGGGTGGCGTGATTGTCGACAGCGGCACCTTTCCCTGGACTCAATACCCGGAGAGATTCCCCGGCCTCAACCAGCCAGAGCCGGCCTATCACGGCGTGGTCTACACCGAGAAGTTCGGCCCCGCGGCGTTCATCGCCCGCGCCCGCACCGTGCCCCTGCGCAACACCGGCGCAGCCCTGGCCCCGATGAATGCATTCCTGCTGCTGCAAGGCCTGGAAACCCTGGCCCTGCGTATGGAGCGCCACACCGAAAACGCCTTGAAGATTGCCCACTTCCTGCAAGACCACGCGCTGGTGGAATGGGTCAGCTACGCCGGCCTGCCGGATCACCCTCACCATCATCTGGCGCAGAAATACATGCAGGGCAAACCGTCGGCAATTCTGTCCTTCGGCCTGAAGGGCGGTTATGAGGCGGGCGTACGTTTCTATGACTCACTGCACATCTTCAAGCGCCTGGTGAACATTGGCGACGCCAAGTCCCTGGCCTGTCATCCGGCGTCCACCACCCATCGTCAGATGAATGAACAGGAGCAGGCGAAGGCCGGGGTGAAGCCGGAGATGATTCGCCTGTCTGTCGGCATTGAGGCGATTGAGGACCTGATCGAAGACTTGCAGCAGTCGCTGGCCTCAACCCAGCTCTGAGGCCAGCCAGGCGGCCAGCGCCTGATGGCTGACATCCGGCCGGCGCACGAAGTAGGCGACCTTGTGCTTCAAGGTCGCCGGCACAAAGGCGCTGTACAGGTCCGGGCGCTGTTCTTCCAGCCATTGCAGCAGGTTGTCCACCCGCGTGACGCTCGATTGCTCACCCAAGTGCTGGAGAACCTGCGGCGGCACTTGCCACCACGGGCTTGGCTTCGCCGCTCCCGCCGTCGTGACCGCTACCTCATGCTGGCGACCATTGATCCAGTAGCGACTGAACACCGGGAGCAACGCCTTCGCCTGCGGTCCTAGCGCCTGCAAGACAGGCAGGACATAAGCGCCGTCCCAGAAACGAAAGAACACCGCCTGCCCTTCCGGCAACAGTACCTTGGTCAGGCTGCGCAAATGCTCAACAACGGTTTGCACGGGACAGGACGACACCGCCAACCATCCCCAGTCAGTACCTTCGCATTCGGCGGCCCATTTCAGAAAAGCACTTTCAACGGCAACCACCGCAACGTAGGGCATGACCTCATCCCATGCCGCATACTCGCTGCCCGCCCAGATTGGACTGAGCGAGCCACCATTGGTACGACGCCAGGCTTCAAGCGGCTTGCAGTCGCTGGCATTGCCCAACACTGCAAATAACTGCTCGCCCTCCTGCAAGGGTGCAGCCTCAAGCCACTGCCCGGGGGAAATCATGGCGTACCTCCGGCGAGTGATGCGCTGCGATGCAGAGGCGTATCACACGCCCCATTCCTGCAGCGCTCACACTCTTCGCAAAAGGGCGCACTGCGTTTCAGGCTGGACACCTGCACAGCACTCAACGGTGCCGCGATGACAGCCAGCACCTTTTCCTGCAGCGCTGGCGTCAGCAGCGCTCCGGCCGATGCCGGCGAACCGCCAAGCTGGACCTCTGTGCTGCTGAAAATCCCGTCCGCTGAAACATTGATCCAGTGCCCGCCAGCCTGAAGGGTCACGCTGGCGCCTGCATCGATAACAATGCGTTGCCCGGCGCCGATGTGAACGGTGAACCCGGCACGCACCTGCTGGGAGCCGGCGATCATCAGGTGATCGTCCTGCTTGAGTTCGGTCAGTCGGTTGCCGTGGGTGGTGCGCTGTTCTTCGCCCTGAAGCTCGTGACGGTCTAGGCCTTTGACGATTACGTTGCGCTGGTTGTCGACCTGCACGTGCTGGTCGTGCAGTACATGCTGGGTCCAGTTGCGCTGGGCGCGCAGGTAGATTTCCTCGGCGCCCTTGCGGTCCTCGATGCGCAGCTCGTTGTAGCCACCACCGCCGGGGCTGGTCTGGCTGCGGAAGATGCTGCGGGTCTTGTCCGCCGGCAGGTCCAGCGGTACTGGCGTCGCCGCATTGGCCAAACAACCGACCACCAACGGCGTGTCAGCATCGCCGTCGACAAAGCCCACCAGCACCTCCATGCCTACCCGCGGGATCAACACCGCGCCGTAATGCTCATGGGCCCAGCCACTGGCCACTCGCAACCAGCAGCTGGAATGCTCATTATTTTCCCCGGAGCGATCCCAGGCCAGTTGCACCTTGACCCGGCCGTATTCATCGCAATGGATTTCACTGCCTGCCGGCCCGGTCACCACGGCGTTTTGGTAGCCCGACATTGATGGTCGCGATACCAGCAAAGGTGTTCGAAAGGGTACATCCCATGGAGTTACAACAAAGTCATTGCTATAGCCCTGAGAGCGTTCATCGCCGGCTGCGTCAAGGATCGACTCCTCCAGCGCCTGAGGTTGGCGCCCTACATGCGTCACTTGGGTGACCAGCCACAAATCATTCCATTCCTGCCGAGGATGCCCGGTCATCCTCAGGAAGCGCCCGCTGAGCAGAGCCGGCTGATCGCTATGACCGTTGGCCTGGCGGAAGTCGCCGCGATGACGCTCCAACATGCGTTGCGCCAGGTATTTACCATGAGCGCGATCCGTAAAGCACCCGGGATAACGTTGGTCTTCCAGAGTGGGGCGCTGCCCGACAGACACGGTGCTTTCCAGCGCGAGACGTGGTTTTTTGAAGTCGTAGTCACGCAGGCTCACACCAGTGGTGCGGGTCTTCAGCCGCACGATAAAACGCTTGATCACCGGCATCTCGGCGACCATCCCCGAGCCCGCAGCGTACTGAGTGGCTTGATCAGGTTGGGCGAACACCGTCTGGTCATCGCCAAACACCAAAAGATGGCGCTCGGGATGATGCTGGAAGTGATAGTGAATGCCTGACTCGGAACACAAACGCTGGACAAACTCCAGATCGGTTTCGCCGAACTGAACGCAGTACTCACGCTCGGGATACACCCCACTCAGTTGAAATGAGAAGGCATCCCCCTGGATACCCTGCGCCTCCAACACCAGCGCAATGATCTGCGGCACCGTCTTTTTCTGAAAAATCCGCTGGTGAGTGCTGTGTTCCAGATAAGCCAGCTGCGGCACCAAAGTGATCTGATAACGGGTCTGGCGCTTTCCCGAGTCGCCTTGAGCCACGCGATAGACCTGGCCATGAACGCCGTGGCCATGGGAGTCGAATCCCAGAAACGCCTGGCGGTGCATCAGGCTTTCCAGATCCAGGTCGGGCCGTTCGCTGACCAGTTCTAGGTCGAAACGATAGGGCAGGCTGATGAACTCCTCGCCCATGAACTCAAAAACCTTGAGATCACTGGGTACACCGTCGAGGGTCAGGGTAAAGGCACTTTGATTGGCAGGAGCGAACATCCGGTGTTTCTCTGCATGTAGTGGGTGGCCGATTCTGCACCAGCTGTTTGCCGAGCTGAGTGCGCTGCAGGCAAATCAGTAAATCCTTACATCCCAGGTGCCCAATTCTTCATGCCTCAAACGTCGAACCACCGTCATGAGCGTGCTAGCGTTACGACCCACCTCATCGGCATCACAATGGAAAAAAACATGGCCACCCGCTACGCAAAAATCGTTCTGACCCTTGCCCTGGCAGCCTTCGCCACACTCGTCGCCTTCAACAACATCACCGACTACGGCTCCAACTTTGCCTTCGTCGAACATGTGCTGAGCATGGACACCACCTTCCCTGGCAACGCCGCGATGTATCGCGCCATCACCACCCCATGGCTGTGGCACGGTGCGTACTGGCTGATCATCGCCGGTGAAGCCCTGACGGCCGTACTGCTGGCGCGTGGTGCACTGGCCTTGTGGCGGGCTCGCCGTGCCACAGGTATCGACTTCAATCGCGCCAAGAAAAGCGCAGTCATCGGGCTGACCCTCGGTTTTGTCGTGTGGTTCTTCGGCTTTATGGTGATCGGCGGCGAGTGGTTCCTGATGTGGCAATCCCATCAGTGGAACGGCCAGGAAGCTGCATTCAAGTTTTATATGGCGATCCTGGGTGTGCTGATTTTTCTGAACCAGCCAGATGCTAATCACGACTGAAGGGCTACGAAATCGACATAGGTAAATGCCCTTTCACAAACTTCTGTCAGATAGCTGACGGTAGCTTGTAGCCCTTTTCCCAAAGTATAAAAACCGCCCCACACTCAACGCTCACAGCCACCAGGCGAGCCCTTAAATTGCCGTGCCATCTCCCTTCGGAAAGGACCGCATACATGGCACGCAACAACCATCACGCCCTGAATACCCCCATCATCCATAAAGACTGCTGAGGACGCCCCAATGCCTCAGCCCTATGCATTCATCAATGAACGGCAACAAACCTCAGTGGAACTCAAGGCCAGGCTGCGCCTGGGCAAACACGCGCAGGCCAAGTTCGACGTACTTAACAGTCACATTCGCAATGTTGTTGTTCTACCCGGCCAGTTGGTGATCATAGGCGATGACTCGACGGCGGCCTGCACCCTGGAAGAGTCCCGCTTGATGAGCACCGCCTGGAATATTCGACATAGCGTTATGGCCGAAGGCAGCGATACCTTTGCCCTGCACAACTACGACCTGCTGCAAAAAATACTGGGCTACGCCTCGCTCGGAATAGGTACGGCGGGTGACGCCTGGAGTCGGCACCTGCGGGACATTGGTAAAACGCTCGAAGACATTGATGCGCTGCATAAACAGTCGCTGCGCCAAGGTGGCGGCGTCGTGCGGAACGACTTCCTGGCTCGACGCCAAACCCTGTTCGCCAAACTGGAAGCACAAATGCGCGGCTTTGCACGTTATGGCACTCACTTGCGCAATGAAGGATCGATCAAGAAAATGCTCGGGATATCCACCCGAAGCTATCTGCACACCGGGGAAATCCATCGGTATGCCGAAACGATTGCGCGGGTTTCAAAGACCGCCAAGCTGCTGAAAAACGGAACGCCACTGGGAATTGCACTGAGCACCACGGCGTCGGCGCTGGAAATCAGGGAGGCTTGCTCTACAGGGAGGGAAGAGCAGTGCAGGAAGGCGAAATATGTGGAGGTGGGAAAGTTGGCGGGAGGGGTGGCAGGCGGCGTAGTGGGGGGTGCTGCTGGATCAACGCTATGCCTTGCCATATTGCTTCCCGCCACCGGCCCTGGCTCTTTAGCTTGTTTATTGATAGGCGGAGGAGTTGGTGGTGCGACAGGGGGACATTACGTCAGCATTGGTGGCGAAAAGGCAGGAGAATTGTTGTATGAATATTGATTACTTTTTAAATCTCCCTGCAGAGTCCTTGATTGTAATCAGCTCATTCCTGCTGATAATCATTGCCAACATTCTCGGCATATTCTTGTGCTACCGAAAGCTTGAGACTATGGAAATCCTCTTAAACAGAAGTCGCCTGGTGACCTTCCACAGCGGCTATTGGGGAACCTCTCCACGAGAAAGAATGATGAGACTTTGTGCAGTGTACGTAGCCGTTGCACTCCCCAGGCTAAATGCACGGCGTGGTGCTGTAGACCTTCAGCAGGTGCAAGCATTTCCGCGCAATACCAAGCTTCTGCTACACACAACGGTTCTTGTTGGCATGACTGGCCTGCTAGGAATGATCGTTGTTTATTTTGACTGACCAGCAGCGGTGAAAAAAACGGCCCGTCATCCAAAAGATGCGGGCCGTTTTCACCTCAGCGGGCATTCAAGCCCCCGCCGATTACTTGTTGAGGTTGTAATCCGCCTCGGCCGCGTCAAACCGCTGAAGCATGCCAGCCGTCGGAGCACCCAGCTTGCTCACGAAGTAGATCGCCAGGCTCGCGAAGATGAAGCCCGGGATGATTTCGTACAGGCCAAACAGGCTGAAGTGCTTCCACACGATCACAGTGATCGCACCCACCAGGATGCCGGCCAGTGCGCCATTACGCGTCATGCCTTTCCACAGTACGGAGATCAGCACCACGGGGCCAAATGCAGCACCGAAACCGGCCCAGGCGTAGCTCACCAGGCCCAGTACGCGGTTTTCCGGGTTGGCGGCCATGGCGATGGCGATCAGCGCCACCAGCAGCACCATGGCGCGACCGACCCACACCAGCTCAACCTGGGAGGCGTTTTTACGCAGGAAGGTTTTGTAGAAGTCTTCGGTCAGGGCGCTGGAGCACACCAGCAACTGGCAGCTCAGGGTGCTCATCACGGCAGCCAGGATGGCCGACAGCAATACACCGGCAATCCATGGATTGAACAGCAACTTGGCCAGCTCGATGAACACACGCTCGTGGTTCTCGGTCACGGGACCGGCGACTTCCGGGTGCGCCGAGAAGTAGGCGATACCGAAGAAGCCCACGGCCACGGTGCCGCCCAGGCACAGGATCATCCAGGTCATGGAGATGCGGCGCGCCTTGGCAATCGACTTCACCGAATCCGCCGCCATGAAGCGCGCGAGGATGTGCGGCTGGCCGAAGTAACCCAGGCCCCAGCCCATCAGCGAAATGATGCCGATGAAGGTGGTGTTTTTCAGCATGTTGAAGTTGTCAGGGTTCTGCGCTTCGATCGCCAGGAAGGTGGTGTCGACGCCTCCGGTGGCCAGCAGCACGATGATCGGCGTGAGCAACAGGGCGAAGATCATCAGCGTGGCTTGTACGGTGTCAGTCCAGCTCACCGCCAGGAAACCACCCACGAAGGTGTAGGCAATGGTCGCCGCAGCACCGGCCCACAGCGCGGTCTCGTAGGACATGCCGAAGGTGCTTTCAAACAGGCGGGCGCCGGCCACGATGCCGGAAGCGCAGTAAATGGTGAAAAACACCAGGATCACCACCGCAGAGATGATCCGCAGCAGGCCGCTTTTATCTTCGAAACGGCTGGAGAAGTAATCCGGCAGGGTCAGGGCGTCGCCGTTGTGCTCGGTCTGCACCCGCAGGCGGCCGGCTACAAACAGCCAGTTCAGGTAGGCACCGACGATCAGGCCGATGGCGATCCAGCTTTCCGACAGGCCAGACATGTAGATCGCGCCGGGCAAGCCCATCAGCAACCAGCCGCTCATGTCCGAGGCGCCGGCCGAGAGCGCGGTGACCACGCTGCCGAGGCTGCGACCGCCGAGGATGTAATCGGAAAGGTTGTTGGTGGAGCGATAGGCCATAAAGCCGATCAGCACCATGGCAGCGATATAGATCACAAATGTGATCAGGGTAGGATTACTTACGCTCATTGAGTTACGCCCTGGCATTGTTTTTATGTAGCGGCGGTCTGTCCGGACGGCCACCCACTTGGCGAGTGGATAGACGAAGCCTGGCGCCGCGCATTTATGACTGACGTTTCCCCAGGAAAGCCATCAGCCGATGAACCGCCGGTAAGAGGTTGCACCTTGGGCGCGAATGCTATTCAACAAAGCAAATAAGGTGCAACCAGTTTCTTGAGAATAAGTTGCACCTCGATGTGTTTTGCAGAAAACACCGTGTTTTTGCTCCTTTTCGGAGCAAGGGCAGCCAAAGTCAGAAGCAAATGCACCAAGGCGCAGCCGATTCGGCTGCGGCGATAATTTTTCCCGATCAGCATCAAAAATTTCATGGATAAAAAGGGTTGCACCCGGTTGCACCTCTCTCGGCGCAAAGCTAATCTTGCCGCCAGCTGATGCCACGCAGTAGTGGCACCCATGAGGATAAAAAGATGGCTACGACCACCCTTGGGGTCAAACTTGACGACCCGACCCGCGAGCGCCTGAAGGCGGCCGCGACCTCCATTGATCGCACGCCGCACTGGCTGATCAAGCAGGCGATTTTCAATTACCTGGAGAAACTCGAGGGTGGTGCAACCCTGGCCGAACTCAACGGCCTGGCCAGCAAGGACGCAGAAGAAGCCGGCGAGGTCCAGACCGACCACGCCCACCAGTGCTTCCTGGAGTTCGCCGAGAGCATCCTGCCGCAATCGGTGCTGCGCGCGTCGATCACCGCCGCTTACCGTCGCCCGGAACCTGAAGTGGTGCCGATGCTGATCGAGCAGGCCCGCCTGCCCGCGACAATGGCCGACGCCACCAACAAGCTCGCCTCTTCGATCGCCGAGAAACTGCGCAATCAGAAAAGCGCCGGCGGCCGTGCAGGTATCGTCCAGGGCCTGCTGCAAGAATTTTCCTTGTCGTCCCAGGAAGGCGTAGCGCTGATGTGCCTCGCCGAAGCGCTGCTGCGTATCCCGGACAAAGGCACCCGCGACGCACTGATACGCGACAAGATCAGCACCGGCAACTGGCACCCGCACTTGGGCAACAGCCCGTCGCTGTTCGTCAACGCCGCCACCTGGGGCCTGCTGCTGACCGGCAAACTGGTCGCCACCCATAACGAAGCCGGCCTGACGTCGTCCCTGAGCCGCATCATCGGCAAAAGCGGCGAGCCAATGATCCGCAAGGGCGTCGACATGGCGATGCGCCTGATGGGCGAGCAGTTCGTCACCGGCGAAACCATCGCCGAAGCCCTGGCCAATGCGAGCAAGTTCGAAGCCAAGGGTTTCCGCTATTCCTACGACATGCTCGGTGAAGCCGCACTCACCGAACACGACGCCCAGAAGTACCTGGCCTCGTACGAACAAGCCATCCACTCGATCGGCAAAGCGTCCCACGGCCGTGGCATTTATGAAGGCCCAGGCATCTCCATCAAGCTTTCGGCCCTGCACCCGCGTTACAGCCGTGCGCAGTACGAGCGCGTGATGGACGAGCTGTACCCGCGCCTGCTGTCGCTGACGCTGCTGGCCAAGCAATACGACATCGGCCTGAACATCGACGCCGAAGAAGCCGACCGCCTGGAGCTGTCCCTCGACCTGCTGGAACGCCTGTGCTTCGAGCCGCAACTGACCGGCTGGAACGGTATCGGCTTCGTGATCCAGGCTTACCAGAAGCGTTGCCCGTATGTGATCGACTACGTGATCGACCTGGCACGCCGCAGCCGCCACCGCCTGATGATCCGCCTGGTAAAAGGCGCGTACTGGGACAGCGAAATCAAGCGCGCCCAGGTCGAAGGCCTGGAAGGCTATCCGGTCTATACCCGCAAGGTGTACACCGACGTTTCCTACATTGCCTGCGCACGCAAACTGCTCTCGGTTCCGGAAGTTATCTACCCGCAGTTCGCTACGCACAACGCCCACACCTTGTCGGCGATTTACCATATCGCCGGTCAGAACTATTACCCCGGCCAGTACGAGTTCCAATGCCTGCACGGCATGGGCGAGCCGCTGTACGAGCAGGTTGTAGGCAAGGTCTCCGAAGGCAAGCTGAATCGTCCGTGCCGCGTGTACGCACCCGTCGGCACCCACGAAACACTGCTGGCTTACCTGGTGCGTCGCCTGCTGGAAAACGGCGCCAACACTTCGTTCGTCAACCGCATCGCCGACCAATCCATCTCGATCCAGGAGCTGGTGGCCGATCCAGTAGCCAGCATCGAGCAGATGGCGACGCTGGAAGGCGGCTTCGGCCTGCCGCACCCGCGTATCCCGCTGCCCCGCGACCTGTATGGTGCCGAGCGCGCCAACTCCGCCGGTATCGACCTGGCCAACGAACACCGCTTGGCGTCGCTGTCCTGTGCCCTGCTGGCCACCGCCCACAACAACTGGAAAGCCGCGCCGATGCTCGGTTGCGCATCCAGCAATGAAGCCGCTGCGCCGGTATTGAACCCGTCCGATCTGCGTGATGTGGTCGGCCACGTACAGGAAGCAACTGTCGAAGACGTCGACAACGCCATCCAGTGCGCCCTGAAAGCCGCGCCAATCTGGCAGGCGACCCCGCCCGCCGAGCGCGCCGCGATCCTGGAGCGTGCCGCCGATTTGATGGAAGGCGAGATCCAGCCACTGATGGGCCTGCTGGCCCGTGAAGCCGGCAAGACCTTCGCCAACGCCATCGCCGAAGTGCGTGAAGCCGTGGACTTCCTGCGTTACTACGCCGTGCAGGCCCGCAACGATTTCACCAACGACGCCCACCGTCCATTGGGCCCGGTGGTCTGTATCAGCCCGTGGAACTTCCCCCTGGCGATCTTCAGTGGCCAGGTCGCCGCTGCACTGGCCGCCGGTAACCCGGTGCTGGCCAAGCCTGCCGAGCAAACGCCACTGGTGGCCGCACAAGCCGTGCGCCTGCTGCTGGAAGCCGGGATTCCGGAAGGCGTGCTGCAACTGCTGCCGGGCCAGGGCGAAACCGTCGGTGCCCGCCTGGTGGGTGATGATCGCGTCAAGGGCGTGATGTTCACCGGCTCCACCGAGGTTGCGCGCTTGCTGCAACGCAGTGTCGCCGGCCGCCTGGATGCACAGGGCCGTCCGATCCCGCTGATCGCCGAAACCGGCGGCCAGAACGCGATGATCGTCGACTCCTCGGCGCTCACCGAACAAGTCGTGATCGACGTGGTGTCCTCGGCCTTCGACAGTGCCGGCCAACGCTGCTCGGCCCTGCGCGTGCTGTGCTTGCAGGAAGATTCTGCTGATCGCGTCATCGAAATGCTGAAAGGTGCCATGGCAGAATGCCGCCTCGGTAACCCGGAGCGCCTGTCGGTGGACATTGGCCCGGTGATCGACGCCGAAGCCAAGGCTGGCATCGAGAAACACATCCAGGCCATGCGCGACAAAGGCCGCAACGTTTACCAGGTCGCCATTGCCGATAGCGAAGAGGTCAAGCGCGGCACCTTCGTGATGCCAACCCTGATCGAACTGGAAAGCTTCGACGAGCTGCAACGGGAGATCTTCGGCCCGGTGCTGCACGTGGTGCGCTACAAGCGCAAAGAGATCGACCAGCTTATCGGCCAGATCAATGCCTCCGGCTACGGCCTGACCCTGGGCGTGCACACCCGCATCGACGAGACCATCGCCAAGGTGATCGACAACGTCCATGCCGGTAACGTCTACGTTAACCGCAACATTGTGGGGGCCGTGGTCGGCGTGCAGCCGTTCGGCGGCGAAGGTTTGTCGGGTACTGGCCCGAAAGCCGGCGGTCCGCTGTACCTGTACCGTCTGCTGTCGACCCGTCCTACGGACGCCATCGAGCAATCCTTCGTGCGCGGTGATGCCGTGACAGCACCGGATGTTCGCCTGCGGGATGCCATGAGCAAGCCACTGACGACCCTGCAAGCCTGGGCCGACAGCAACAAGCTCAGCGATTTGAGCGCCCTGTGCGTGCAGTTCGCCGCGCAATCCCAAAGCGGTATCACCCGCCAACTGGCCGGCCCGACCGGCGAGCGCAACAGCTACGCCATCCTGCCCCGCGAGCACGTGTTGTGCCTGGCGGAAGTGGAAGGCGACCTGCTGACGCAACTGGCCGCGGTACTGGCTGTCGGCGGCTCGGCGGTATGGCCGGAAACTGAATTGACCAAGGCCGTGTTTGCACGTTTGCCGAAGGAGCTTCAGGCGAAGATCAAGCTGGTGGCGGACTGGACCAAGGATGAAACCGTATTTGATGCCGTGCTGCATCACGGCGACTCCGACCAACTGCGCGGGGTTTGCCAGCAAGTGGCCAAGCGTGGCGGGGCGATTGTCGGGGTTCACGGTTTGTCTTCGGGCGAAACCGGGATTGCCCTGGAGCGCCTGGTGATCGAGCGGGCGTTGAGCGTCAACACCGCCGCGGCGGGTGGTAACGCCAGCCTGATGACCATCGGCTAACGGAAGAAACGCGGTCAAAATGTGGGAGCTGGCTTGCCTGCGATGGCATCACCTCGGTGTATCTGACACATCGAGGTGCCTGCATCGCGGGCAAGCCCGGCTCCCACAACAGCCCTCACATTGACCGCGTTCCACCTTCGAGCCGCGTTCTGCCCCTCCATCACCCAGATCAATCTTGCTATCCAGCCTCTATTTGCGCACTTAGACTCGGCCCATTCCCACACAGGTAAGCCACCATGTCCGAGACGCTGCTCAGTTCCCGCAATCTGGCTTTCGAGCTGTACGAAGTCCTCGATGCCGAGGGCCTGACCCAGCGCGAGCGGTTTGCCGAACACAACCGCGAAACCTTCGACGCCGCCATCGGCACCGCCCGCAGCATTGCCGAGAAGTTCTTCGCCCCCCACAACCGCAAGGGCGACGAGAACGAGCCCCGCTACGAGAACGGTCAGGCGATTCTGATTCCTGAAGTGAAACCGGCGGTGGACGCCTTCCTCGAAGCCGGCTTCCTCAACGCCGCCCGCAGCTTCGAAGCCGGCGGCATGCAATTGCCTACCCTGCTGTCCCAGGCCTGTTTCGCACACTTCCAGTCAGCCAACGCCGCCTCTACGTCGTACCCGTTCCTGACCATGGGCGCCGCCAACCTGATCGAGAGCTTCGGCACCGAGGAGCAGAAACAACGCTTCCTGCAACCGATGATCGAAGGCCGTTTCTTCGGCACCATGGCGCTGACCGAGCCCCACGCCGGCTCCTCGCTGTCGGATATTCGTACCCGTGCAGAACCGGCGGCTGACGGCAGCTATCGCCTCAAGGGCAACAAGATCTTCATCTCCGGCGGCGATCACCCGCTGTCGGAAAACATCGTGCACATGGTGCTGGCCAAGCTGCCGGACGCGCCCGCCGGGGTGAAGGGCATTTCGCTGTTTATCGTGCCCAAATTCCTGGTCAACGACGACGGCAGCCTGGGCAAACGCAACGATGTGTTGCTGGCCGGGCTGTTTCACAAGATGGGTTGGCGCGGCACCACCTCCACCGCGTTGAATTTCGGCGATAACGGCGAGTGTGTCGGCTACCTGGTGGGCAAGCCGCATCAGGGCCTGAGCTGCATGTTCCAGATGATGAACGAAGCGCGGATCGGCGTGGGCATGGGCGCGGTGATGCTCGGTTACGCCGGCTACCTGTATTCCCTGGAATACGCCCGCGAGCGCCCGCAAGGTCGCCTGCCGGACAGCAAGGACCCGAACACCGCGCCGGTGTCGATCATTCAGCACGCCGACATCAAACGCATGCTGTTGACCCAAAAAGCCTACGTGGAAGGCGCCTTCGACCTTGGCTTGTACGCCGCGCGCCTGTTCGACGACACCACCACCCTGGAAACCGAAGCTGCGCGCAAACAGGCCCACGAACTGCTGGACCTGCTGACGCCGATCGTCAAATCCTGGCCGTCGGAGTTTTGCCTTAAAGCCAACGAACTGGCGATCCAGATCCTCGGCGGCCACGGCTACACCCGCGAATACCCGGTGGAGCAGTACTACCGCGATAACCGCCTGAATCCGATCCATGAAGGCACCCACGGCATTCAGTCGCTGGATTTGCTCGGGCGCAAGCTGGCGCAGAACGGCGGTGCGGGCTTGAAGCAACTGATCCGCCTGATCGCCGAGACCGGCGCGCGGGCACAGGCATACCCGTCACTGACTGCCTTACGGGAACCGCTGGAACACCTGGTAGCGCGCCTGCAAGAGGTCACCCTCGGCCTGCTGACGGATCTCGCCCAGGGCAAGGTCAACAGCAGCCTGGCGAATTCGGCGCTGTACCTGAAAGTGTTCGGGCATACGGTGATTGGCTGGCGCTGGCTGGAACAGGCAATTCGCGCCGAGGAAGGGCTGGCCAAGGGCAATGCTGCCGATGTCGCCTTCTATAAGGGCAAGCTCCAGGCCGCCCGGTACTTCCTGACGTGGGAAATACCGGGCTGCCATCATGAACTGGCGATTCTCGAGGCACGTGATGACACGTGCCTGGGGATGCAGGATGAGTGGTTTTAAGGCTGTCCGATCGCCTTGGAAATCACTTCGACCGTGGCGCTGACTTGCTCTTGGTAACGGTCGAGTTCCTGCTGATGGTGCTTTTGCATTTCGATCTGCTCGGCGCACAGGTTCAGCGCCGCCAGCACCAATAGCTTGTCACCGATCAGCGTCGGGTACTTTTTCTTGGTGGTGGCCAGGGATGCCTTGAGCATCGTCGCGGCGCTCATCAGGGTGTTGTCTTCCCCTTCCGGTGCCTTGATCGAGTAATCCTCACCGAGAATCGAAACGACCTTTATCCCTTCATTCATGCGCTGACAGGACCTGCGCTCACACGCTCAACCAACGCCTGGATACGGGCAGCGGTGGCGCCCTGCTTTTCTTCCTGTTCCATCAGGTTCAACTGCAGGCTGTCGTTCTCATCCTTGGCGCGAGCCAGTTCGGCCTTGAGGGATTCGTTGGTGCCCAGCAGATCCTGGTTCTGCTGTACCAGGTCACTGACCAGTTGTTCCAATTGGCTGAGGGATGCTTCTAACATTTTGATTTCTCGGGCTTTTTCAAAGGGCGGTGACGATAAAGAAAAATCACCTCGGATGCCAGGGTTATCCCCGGCGCGGGGCCTTGATTTTACAGGGCAGGCCACGCTTTCGAGCCTTAGTGACTGCTTTTATGGCATCTGGTTCCTGAATCCCGTCGGACCGTCCCGCTCTGCGACAAAAGCGCGCACCCCCTCAAGACTTTAGTCGTATGACCGATAGGTCATGGACACCCCGCCCAAACCCCGCATGGATCGCGCTTCTCCCCAGGATCACAGCATGTCTCTTCGTAATATGAATATCGCGCCGCGGGCCTTCCTCGGCTTCGCGTTGATTGGCGCGCTGATGTTGTTTCTCGGCGTGTTCGCGTTGAACCAGATGAGCAAGATTCGCGCGGCGACGGAAGACATCACCCTGAGCAGCGTGCCGAGCATCCGCGCCCTGGACGAGTTCACCCAGTTGACCCTGCGCCTGAGGGTGCTGTCCTATCGCCTGCTGACCAACCGCGAGCCCGACGTCCAGCAAAAGACCCTGGAAGCGTTTGATCTGCGCAATCAACAGATTCGTACCGCCCAGGCGGTGTACGAGAAGCTGATCGACAGCAGCGAAGAGCGCAGTACCTATAACGAGTACGTGCGTCTTTTGGGCCAGTATCACCAGATCGAAGAACGCATGAAGAGCCTGTCCCGGGCCAATCAGGTGGACGAGCTGCGCACCCTGCTGAACACCGAACTGCTGAGCAACTCGGAGCAGGTCAACGCCGTGCTGAACCGCCTGCTGGACATCAATAACAAGATGGCCACCGCCACCAACCAGCAAGCCGCCGACCAGTACGACATGGCCTTCGAGCTGGTGGTGATCCTGCTGATCCTGGCCACGGCGCTGACCATGCTGTTCGCCTGGTTGCTGACCCGCAGCATCACCCTGCCGATCGCCCAGGCCCTGGACGCCGCCGAGGAAATCGCCGAAGGCAACCTGACGCGCCCGATCAAGGTCGACGGCAACGACGAAGCCGGCCGACTGCTGCTGGCGATGTCCAAGATGCAGGACAAGTTGAAAGACACCTTGCAGCGCATCGCCGGCTCGGCCACCCAGCTGGCTTCCGCGGCGGAAGAACTGAACGCCGTGACCGACGAAAGCGCCCGCGGCCTGACCCAGCAAAACAACGAAATCGAACAAGCCGCCACGGCGGTGAACGAGATGACCAGCGCGGTTGAAGAAGTGGCCCGCAACGCGGTCAGCACCTCCGAAGCCTCGAAAAACGCCACCTCCTCGGCCGGCGATGGACGTGACCTGGTGCAGGAAACCGTCGGCGCCATCGAGCGCATGAGCAGCGACGTGCAAGCCACCGCGACCTTGATCGGTCACCTGGCGGAAGAGTCCCGGGACATCGGCAAGGTGCTGGACGTGATTCGTGGACTGGCCGACCAGACCAACCTGCTGGCCCTGAACGCAGCGATTGAGGCGGCGCGTGCCGGTGAGGCCGGGCGTGGTTTTGCGGTGGTGGCGGATGAAGTGCGGGCCCTGGCCCATCGCACCCAGCAGTCCACCAGCGAGATCGAGCGGATGATCGGCAGCATCCAGGCCGGTACCGAGCATGCAGTGGATTCGATGCGTAACAGCACCGAGCGTGCGGAGTCGACGCTGAATATCGCCAAGGGTGCGGGGATGTCACTGGACACCATCAATACCGCCATCGTTGAAATCAACGAGCGCAACCTGGTGATCGCCAGTGCCGCTGAAGAACAGGCGCAAGTGGCGCGGGAAGTGGATCGCAACCTGGTGAATATTCGTGACTTGTCGGTGCAATCGGCGACCGGCGCCAGCCAGACCAGTGCGGCGAGCAGTGAGCTGTCGCGTTTGGCGGTGGATTTGAACGGGATGGTGGGGCGGTTCAGGCTTTAACTGACACAGGCGATCCCTTGTGGGAGCTGGCTTGCCTGCGATAGCAATCTGACAGTCACGATCTCCAGTGACTGACACACCGCAATCGCAGGCAAGCCAGCTCCCACATTTGACCTGTGTACATCCCCAACACCTTTTTTGACAGCACAGCAATTCAACAGGTTAGAATCGCTGGCACGCAGACTGCATGGTCAGTTTGCGCCTCGTCTTTCCTGCTCATGGAGTACTGCCTTTGAATGCGACGACCATCAACAGCCTGTTCTTGATCGGCGCGTTGCTGGTAGGTGCGAGCATTCTGGTGAGTTCTCTTTCGTCCCGCTTAGGGATTCCGATCCTGGTGATCATCCTGGCCGTGGGCATGATCGCCGGCGTCGACGGCGGCGGCATCATTTTCGATAACTACCCGACTGCCTACCTCGTGGGCAACCTCGCCCTGGCCGTGATCCTGCTCGACGGCGGCTTGCGAACACGGGTGGCGAGTTTTCGCGTGGCGCTCTGGCCCGCCCTGTCCCTGGCGACGGTCGGGGTACTGATCACCACCGGCCTCACCGGCATGGCAGCCGCCTGGCTGTTCAACCTCAACATCATTCAAGGCCTGCTGATCGGCGCCATCGTCGGCTCCACGGACGCTGCGGCGGTGTTCTCGCTGCTGGGCGGCAAGGGCTTGAACGAACGGGTCACCGCCAGCCTGGAAATCGAATCCGGCAGCAACGACCCGATGGCGGTGTTCCTCACCGTCACCCTGATCGACATGCTCGCCAGCGGCCAGACCGGCCTGCACTGGAGCCTGCTGGGCCACTTGATTCGTGAGTTCGGCATCGGCGGCATCATTGGCCTGGGCGGCGGCTGGTTGATGCTGCAGATGGTCAACCGGATCAACCTGGCCAACGGCCTTTACCCGATCCTGGTGATTTCCGGCGGCCTTTTCGTGTTCGCCCTGACCAACGCCCTGCACGGCAGCGGCTTCCTCGCGGTGTACCTGTGCGGCCTGGTGATCGGCAACCGTCCGGTGCGCAGCCGCCATGGCATCTTGCATATGCTCGACGGCATGGCCTGGCTGGCACAGATCGGCATGTTCCTGGTGCTGGGCCTGCTGGTCACGCCCCATGATCTGCTGCCCATCGCGCTGCCGGCCCTGGGCCTGGCGCTGTGGATGATTCTCTTCGCACGGCCACTGTCGGTGATCGTCGGCCTGCTGCCGTTCAAGGCCTTCCACGGTCGAGAAAAAGCCTTTATCGCCTGGGTCGGCCTGCGCGGTGCGGTGCCGATCATTCTGGCGGTGTTCCCGCTGATGGCCGGCCTGCCCCACGCGCAGCTGTACTTCAACTTGGCGTTCTTTATCGTGCTGGTGTCGTTGCTGGTGCAGGGCACGAGCCTGCCCTGGGTAGCCAAATTGTTGAAAGTGACGGTACCGCCCGAGCCCGCGCCGATTTCCCGGGCTGCCCTGGAAGTGCACGTCACCAGCGAGTGGGAGCTGTTCGTCTACCGCCTGGGCGCCGAGAAATGGTGCATCGGCGCTGCCCTACGGGAACTGAAAATGCCCGAAGGCACGCGGATCGCCGCGCTGTTTCGTGGCCAGCAACTGCTCCATCCGTCGGGTAGTACGGTGCTGGAAGTCGATGATTTGCTCTGCGTGATCGGCCATGAACACAACTTGCCGGCCCTCGGCAAACTGTTCAGCCAGGCACCACAACGGGGCCTCGACCTGCGCTTCTTCGGCGACTTCGTACTGGAAGGCGACGCCCAACTGGGCGCAGTTTCGGCCCTATACGGGCTCAAGCTCGAGGGCATCGACCCGGACATGCCACTGAGCCGCTTCATCACCCAGAAAGTCGGTGGTGCGCCGGTGGTCGGCGACCAGGTGGAATGGAACAACACCATCTGGACCGTTGCGGTCATGGACGGGAACAAGATCGGCAAAGTCGGCGTCAGATTCCCCGAAGGAAGTCGCCCGGGCCCCGGGCTCTTCCTCTAAACTGCGGGGCGACGGCGCGCCAGTCGATGTCGGGACGCCCCCTATTTATCACCTTGCTCGACCGGTCTCTATGACAACCCTGCGTACTTTTCTCGCCACTGCCCTGCTGGGCCTGACCCTCTGCGTCGGCACCGTAAACGCTGCCGACCCGCCCAGCATCGACTCCGTCCAGCAAACCCTGGACAAGCTGCCGGACCGCAAACTGCCCGACGCCGACATGAAGGCGCTGCAAAGCATCCTGCAGCAGACCCTCACCTTCCTCGGCAACCAGCAGGATTACCAACAGCGCCTGGTCGACCTCAAGCGCCAGTTGGAAAACGCGCCGCGCCAGAGCGCCGAGAACCAGCGCGAGCTGACCCGGCTCAAAGCCACCAAGGTGATTCCGGTCGCCCAACGCTACGCCACCTTGCCGGTGCCGCAGCTTGAACAACTGCTGGTGCAGCGCACCACCCAGCAAGGCGACCTGCAAAAGGAACTGGCCGACGCCAACAGCTTGAGCATCGCCGCCCAGACCCGCCCGGAACGCGCCCAGACCGAAATCAGCAGCAGCCAGACGCGCATCCAGCAAATCAACTCGATCCTCAAGGCCGGCAAAGACAATGGCAAGGCCCTCAGCGGTGACCAGCGCAACCAACTGAACGCCGAGCTGGCCGCCCTCAACGCGCTGATCCCCTTGCGCCGCCAGGAGCTGGCCGGCAACAGCCAACTGCAAGACCTGGGCAACAGCCAACACGATCTGGTATTGGAAAAAACCGCGCGCCTGGAGCAGGAAATCCAGGACCTGCAAACCCTGATCAACCAGAAACGCCTGGCCCAGTCCCAGGAAACCGTGACCCAGCAGTCCATCGAAGCCCAAAAGGCCGGTGGCAGCAGCCTGCTCGCCACGGAAAGCGCCGCCAACCTGAAACTGTCCGACTACCTGCTCAAAAGCACCGACCGGCTCAACGAACTGACTCAGAAAAACCTGCAAACCAAGCAGCAACTGGACAGCGTGACCCAAAGCGACTCGGCGCTGGACGAACAGATCAACGTACTCAAGGGCAGCCTGCTGCTGTCCAAGATCCTCTACAAACAGAAGCAGGCCCTCCCGCGCCTGACCGTAGACCGCGATCTGGCAGATGACATCGCCAACATTCGCCTGTACCAGTTCGAGGTCAATCAACAACGCGAACTGATCAGCACCCCGAGCACCTACGTCGACAACCTGCTGGCCAATCAACCGGCCGACCAGATCACACCCCAACTGCGCCGCACCCTGCTGGAACTGGCGATCACCCGCAGCGACCTGTTGGAACGCCTCAGCCGGGAGCTGAGCGCACTGCTCAACGAATCCATCACCCTGCAACTGAATCAGAAACAACTGCTGAGCACCGCCAGCACGTTGCGGGCGACCCTCGACGAGCAGATGTTCTGGATTCCCAGCAACAAGCCGCTGGACACCGAATGGCTGGAAACCGTACCGGCGCATCTGAGCAAACAGGTCACCACGTTGCCGTGGGCGTCCAGTGTCAGCGAGCTGTATGACGGCCTGACCCAGCGCCCGCTGCTGTTCCTGCCGCTGCTGTTGTTGATCGGCGCGCTGCTGTGGCGTCGCAGCTACCTGTATGCCCGGCTGAAAAAAATCCATATGGACATCGGCCACTTCAAGCGCGACAGCCAGTGGCACACGCCGGTGGCGATCCTGGTGAATATCGCCTTGGCGATGCCGGTAGCCCTGGGCCTGGCGCTGTGCGGCTATGCGTTGCAGATCGATGCCCGCGGGCAAAACGCCAACCTCGGGGCGGCCCTGCTGCAGATCGCCCAGGCGTGGCTGGTGTTCTACACCGCCTATCGGATCCTCGCGCCAGGCGGCGTGGCAGAGCTGCATTTCCGCTGGGAAAAACCCCAGGTCGAATTCCTCCAGGGCTGGGTGCGCAAACTCGGGCTGGTGGTGCTGGCGTTGGTGGCCGTGGTGGCCATCGCCGAGCATCAACCAGCGGCGCTGGCGGACGACGTGCTGGGCATCGGCGTGGTGCTGACCTGCTACGCACTGATGGCCTGGCTGCTCGGGCGCCTGCTGCTCCATAGCCCGACTCACGAAAAAGCCTCGCTGTTTCGCAAAGCCATGGGCCTGATGTTTACCGCACTGCCGGTCGCGCTGTTTATTGCCGTGTGTTTTGGCTACTACTACACCGCCCTGAAACTCAGCGACCGGCTGATCAACACCCTGTACCTGCTGATGTTCTGGCTGGTGATCGAAGCCACCTTCGTCCGTGGCCTGGGGGTTGCCGCACGGCGCCTGGCCTATGCGCGAGCCTTGGCCAAACGCCAGGCCGCCAAGGAAGCGGGTGATGGCGAAGCCGTGATCGAAGAGCCGACCCTGGACATCGAACAGGTCAACGAACAGTCGATGCGACTGATTCGCCTGGCCCTGCTCGGTGGCTTTATCGCCGCCCTGTATTGGGTGTGGTCTGACTTGATCTCGGTGTTTTCCTACCTGGACAACGTGACCCTCTACGAATACACCAGCGGCACCGGCGCCAATATCAGCATGGTGCCCATCAGCATCGGCGACTTGCTGGGGGCACTGATTATCATCGGCATCACCTTTGCCCTGGCGCGCAACCTGCCCGGGTTATTGGAAGTGTTGGTGTTGTCGAAACTGGACCTGGCCCAGGGCAGCGCCTACGCCACCACCACCTTGCTGTCCTACGTGATTGCCGGCGTCGGCTTTGTTTCCACCCTGTCGACCCTCGGCGTGAGCTGGGACAAGTTGCAATGGCTGGTGGCCGCGCTGTCGGTGGGCTTGGGCTTCGGGATGCAGGAGATCTTCGCCAACTTCATCTCCGGCATCATGATCCTGTTCGAGCGCCCGGTACGGATCGGCGACACCATCACCATCGGCAACCTGTCGGGCACGGTGAGCAAGATCCGCATCCGCGCCACCACCATTACCGACTTCGACCGCAAGGACATCATTGTCCCGAACAAGACGTTCATCACCGGGCAACTGATCAACTGGTCGCTGACCGACACCATCACCCGGGTCACCCTGAAACTGGGCGTGGACTACGGCTCGGACCTGGATCGGGTGAAGGAATTGCTGCTCAAGGCCGCCCGGGAAAACCCCCGCGTGCTGAAAGACCCGGAACCCCATGTGTACTTCCTCAACTTCGGCGAAAGCACCCTGGACCACGAACTGCGCATGCACGTACGCGACCTGGGCGACCGCAACCCGGTGATCGATGAGGTCAACCGCTTCATCAATCGCGAGTTCAAGAAAGAGCACATCAACATCTCGTTCCGGCAGATGGAGGTGTACTTGAAGAACCTGCATGGCCAGGAATACAAACTGGTTCCGGTAGAAGAAGAAAACAAAACCGCCCTGCCGCCCGCCAAGGACCAGGACATACAAGAACCGCCTCCCGCCAAACTCGACTAAACGCACTATCCCCAGCAGAATGGTCGGACATTCTGCTGGGAGATGGCCGTTGAAAGCCCTCGACGAACTGACCTTCGACAACCGTTTCGCCCGCCTGGGCGACGGCTTCTCAACCCATGTGCTGCCCGAACCCATCGACGAACCGCGTTTAGTGGTAGCGAGTGAAGCGGCCATGGCGCTGCTGGATATCGACCCTGCCGTGGCCGAAACACCGGTATTTGCCGAGCTGTTCGGCGGGCACAAGCTGTGGGCCGAGGCCGAGCCGCGGGCGATGATCTATTCCGGGCATCAGTTTGGCTCGTACAACCCGCAGTTGGGTGACGGGCGCGGATTGCTGCTGGGCGAGGTTTACAACGAAGCGGGCGAGCATTGGGACCTTCACCTCAAGGGCGCCGGGCAAACCCCGTACTCGCGCATGGGCGATGGGCGCGCGGTGCTGCGGTCGTCGATCCGGGAGTTTCTGGCGTCGGAGGCGTTGCCTGCGCTGGGCATTCCCAGCAGTCGGGCACTCTGTGTAATCGGCTCCACCACACCGGTATGGCGCGAGAAACAGGAGCGCGCCGCCATGGTGCTGCGCCTGGCCCATAGCCATGTGCGCTTTGGGCATTTCGAATATTTCTACTACACCAAGAAGCCTGAATTACAGAAGCAATTGGCGGAGCACGTGCTGTCCCTGCACTTCCCGGAATGCATGGAACAGCCGGAGCCGTATTTGGCGATGTTCCGTGAAATTGTCGAGCGTAATGCCGAGTTGATCGCCAAATGGCAGGCCTATGGGTTCTGCCACGGAGTGATGAACACCGACAACATGTCGATCCTCGGCATCACCTTCGACTTCGGGCCGTTTGCGTTCCTCGATGATTTTGACGCGCAGTTCATCTGCAACCACTCGGATCATGAAGGGCGCTATTCCTTCAGCAACCAGGTGCCGATCGGGCAGTGGAACCTGAGCGCGCTGGCCCAGGCGTTGACGCCGTTTATCACCGTCGAGGCGCTGCGGGAAACGCTGGGGCTGTATCTGCCGTTGTTCCAGGCCCACTACCTGGACCTGATGCGCCGCCGACTGGGCCTCACCACCGCCGAAGATGACGACCAGAAGCTGGTGGAGCGCCTGCTGCAACTGATGCAGAACAGCGGCGTCGACTACACCCTGTTCTTCCGCCGGCTGGGGGATGAATCTGCGGCGCTGGCTGTGGCGCGGTTGCGCGACGACTTTGTCGACCTCAAGGGGTTTGATGAGTGGGCGGACCTGTACAAAGCCCGTGTGGAGCGCGACGCCAGCGGCACAGAAGAACAGCGACGTGAGCGGATGCATGGGGTGAATCCGCTTTATATCCTGCGCAACTATTTGGCGCAGAACGCCATCCAGGCGGCAGAGCTGGGGGATTACAGCGAAGTGCGCCGGCTGCATGAGGTGCTGACCAAACCGTTTGAAGAGCAGCCGGGGATGGAGCAATACGCCCAGCGACCGCCGGATTGGGGGAAGCATTTGGAGATTAGTTGTTCGTCGTAGAAGTTAAGCCCGAGCGACATATCAAGAAATAAATGCCGGACGCGCCTGACATCATTAAACATCTCTTCGGCCTAGGGTTGGCCTGTTGCAATCACGCAACAAACCTAAGCAGATATGAAATGGAGGTGCGTCATGGGCGTCGATGTTCCAAACTTGGAATCGGTGTGCGATCACGCTACACCCGAGAAATATTCCGCTGTCCGTCTACACATGGACTTGTCCTTCCCTCACCACGACCTTTCCCAGGTCAATGCCTGGCTGGAAAAGCGGGCATGGAAGCCACTTGAGCTGTTTTTGGTTGAGCGATATCCACAGCACAAGGAAGTAATAGCGCTGTGGCTCAAAGGGAGCCAAGCCAGGGCCGAGGCGAATGAGCCTGTCGCCACTCTGCGCGCAGTGAATACGTAAGCAGTGGTACAGAGGAGCTGGAGCATCAGGCCGTGACCCCAGGCCTTAGGGTCGTGGCGGCCAGGACGCTGATCAGTGCGGTTGTTTTCGATGCTCTTGTTCCTCTTTCTCCGTTAATCGCACAGGACTTGAGTGTTTCTCCGGCATTCTTTCAAGGCATGCTCGGCTTGTGCCTGATGGCTTTCGCATTCAGCCAGTTGTTTTCAACGCCGCTGGTCAACCGACTGGGAACCAGCGTCAGCCTGGCCGGTGCATCGGTGCTGATCGCGCTGCTATGTGTCGCAGTGGCGTTATCAACAAACGCTCTCACGCTATCGATCATCTTTACTTTCATGTTCATCGCCAACGCGGTGGCAGCAACCTCTTCACGCCTTTGGCTACGTCAACGACTCGGGCAAACAACCTTCCAAAGCGCAACAGCTTATCTCTTGAGTGCGATTACCGTCCTTACGGTACTAAGCCCGCCGACTCTGCTGGCGGCAGCCTCGTTTTGGGGGTGGAGATGGGTTTTTGGCGTACTCGGTTGCCTGCTTTTTATAATCGGCCTGGGACTTCTGGCCACTCATCACGGCAAGGCAACCGACCAAGGCCAACAGGCTGCAACGGAAACCCAATCTTTACTGTGGAAACAGCCGAAGTTCATCTGTGGTTTACTGCTTGCACTCCTGATACAGAGCGCCTTCACACAGTTGAACCTCAGCAAGGCGTTTGCCCTGCAGGGAGTTTTTCATCTCTCATCACAAGCAACAGGCATGATCCTTTCAGGTTGGGCGGCGCTGGTAGCGGCAGGATTTTTCTTTTCAGGGAAAGCCGTCACACGATTCAGTGACGCCCAACGCCTAAATGCTGGATCGGTCTCTCAGTGCCTCGCCGCGCTCTTGATGGTAGCGGCATGGCTACATGTCGATATCTACCTTTACCTGGCAGCTGCAGCAGCAACCAGTATTGCCTTCTGCATTTTGTTGCCCCTTGCGACCGGCTGGGCCCTGGATATCGACGCTACTCACCAAGCCAAGGCTTCTGCAGTTTTCGGATGCATCACTGTGGCCGGGGCAGGATTATTAACCTGGCTAGGGTCTCAATGGGATGCACCACTGCTTTTCACTCTGATGCTGGTGATTGGGGGTTGTGCTGTGGGCAACGTGTTTGCCTGCCAGCTGGCACGAAAGAAGATTGCACGCTGATGGCTTGTGTTGTTCCTTGATAAACCCCGACGGCGGCTCCAAATAGAACCCATTGGCCACTTTCACGGAGCCCAGCATGTCCGACTCTCTCGTAATCCCCTGCCCCCACTGCAACGGTCTCAATCGCATCCCCAACGAACGCCTGGGCGATGCGCCTAAATGCGGGCGCTGCAAGCAGCCGGTGCTGCTGAGCAAACCCTTTGAGCTGAAACAGGGCGATTACGCCAGCCAGATCAAAGGCGATTTACCCCTGTTGGTGGATGTGTGGGCAGAATGGTGCGGGCCGTGCAAGTCGTTTGCGCCGGTGTTTGAGCAGGCCGCCGGGCAGTTGGCCGGGAAGTGCCGATTGGCCAAGCTCGATAGCGAGGCCAATCAGCAGTTATCCGCTCAGTTGGGGATTCGCTCGATTCCCAGCCTGATCCTGTTCAAGAATGGCCGGGAAGTGGCGCGTCAGAGCGGTGCGTTTCCGTTACCGCAGTTGATGAGCTGGCTGCGCAGTCAGGGCGTTTGAGGTAACGGGACACCCCGGTCCATCACTTGCCCCATCAGCAGTACGCCCAATTCGCTCAATTGATGAATGGCCAACGCGACATCGCGCTGCTTGCCGGTGAGGTCATCGGAAAGGTCGAGCAAGAGGGTGGTGACTGAGGAGAAGGTTTCGTAGGTGTTGAGGATAAGGGTTTCGGTGGCTTGGCCGGGGCTGACTGTAAAAAGGTACGACGGGGGATTTGGAGTAGCTTTAAACATGGTCGACATTCCTGATTGGAGCCGCCATCTGATCGCTACTAAACGAATTAGGGTGGCAGCTGTACGCAGGTTAGTAGACCGGGAAATGTCGAAGCCGGCGCGCCCGAAGACGCCCTACGCACAGCTACCATCAAGCACAGACTCAACGCCTGAAAGATGAAGCTTATGCACTTAACGACAAACACTCGGGCTACTAAACCCGATCACTGAGAATTCAGCGACCGGGCAACCTTAGAGACGCCCATCCAAACGCACAAGCCGGCGGATTCTGGCGTAACTGTAGGCAACGACGCAAGACGACGATTTCCCTGTAGGAACAGAGACTAAATGTGGGAGCTGGCTTGCCTGCGATAGCATCACCTCGGTGTAACTGACAAACCGAGTTGACTGCATCGCGGGCAAGCCCGGCTCCCACAAAAGCAGGGTTCCACATTGTTTTGTGTTGCCTGCTAAATCACGCGTTTTCCAGCAGGTTATGCAACTCCACAAATTGCTGTGTCAGCTTATGCCGTGGGTCCAGGTGGATCAGCGGCATGTTCGCCTGGTGCGATTCACGCATGCGCACCGAGCTGCCCAGGTACACCGGCAGCACCGGCAAGCCTTCGGCAATCAGTTCATCCAGCATCTGCTGCGGCAGGCTCGCCCGGGCCTGGAACTGGTTGACCACGATCCCTTCCACTTCCAGCCCTTCGTTGTGGTCTTCCTTCAATTCTTCAATCTCTGCCAGCAGGCCATACAGTGCCTGGCGGGAGAAACTGTCACAATCGAAGGGGATCAGTACGCGATCAGCGGCAATCAGCGCAGAAACGGCATAGAAGTTCAACGCCGGCGGGGTATCCAGGTAGATCCGGTCGTAGTCCTCGCTCAATTCATCCAGCAGCTTTCGCAGCTTGTTGATCTTGTGCTTGGCTTCGAGTTTGGGCTGCAAGTCCGCCAGTTCCGCAGTAGCGGTGATGACGTGCAGGTTGTCGAACGGGGTTTCGTAGATATCCACCTGGTTTTTCTTCGAAAACGGCCCGGAAGACAGGGTTTGCTTGAAGAAGTCGGCGATTCCCATGGGGATATCGTCGCCGGTCAGCCCGGTGAGGTACTGGGTCGAGTTGGCCTGGGCATCAAGGTCCACCAACAAGGTTCGATAGCCTTCGCTGGCGCTGACCGCCGCCAGGTTGCAGGCAATGCTGGACTTGCCAACACCGCCTTTTTGGTTGAACACCACGCGCCGCATGGAAAAACCTCCGTGTATCAATGAATAACCGAGTGTAGAGGGCAAAAGCGCCGGTTAGCTACCTCGTTCGCTTCTGTACTACAGCATCAGAGGCTCTATCTCGCACAACAATTTCCCATCAACCGGACAAAGCAGGAAATACCTGACACCCGGTGCCCCACCCCCACGAAGGACAATCGCTAATTCTTTTCAACGATTTTGTAATCAGTCGTGAACAATTCTTTACCAAAGTTTGCTAGAACCCCGCAGCACCGGGATAATGCGCGCCATTCGGCGATTGCACCCTGTCCCGGTATTCGGGGCCAATGGCCGCACAAGGAAGCCCGCAGGGGCGGGATAACTTCTCAGTGATCAATTTCAATATCGCCCAATGGCGTGCCTGGGCTCCCGGGCTCGAAAGCGCGGACGACTGGCGTGCATGGTGCCAGCAGCCAACAGTGCTCGCCCGCAGCGATGCGGCTCCCGACGTATCGTTCCTGCCGGCCATGCAGCGCCGGCGCCTGAGCCGCCTGGCGCGCATGGCCTTCAGCGTGGGCTGGCCACTGGCCGAAGGTCTGCAACAACTGCCATTAGTGTTTGTCTCCCGTCACGGCGAAACCCCGCGCACCCTCGATATTCTCAGCGACCTGGCCAACGACGAGCCCCTGTCGCCGACCCAGTTCAGCCTGTCGGTGCATAACGCGGTGATTGGCCTGTGGTCGATCCTGCGCAATGAAACCAGTGAAATGACCGCCCTCGCCGCCGCCGGCGACGGCCTGGAGCACGGCATGCTCGAAGCCGCCGCCCTGCTGAATGAAGGCGCACCGGCTGTGTTGCTGATCGTTACCGAGGAACAGCCGCCAGAGACCTATGCGCGCTGGATCGACGACGTGCCCTTCCCCTACGCCCTCGGCCTGCTGCTGACACCGGGCGACGAGTGGCAGATGGAACTGAATACGGCCGCTGTCCAACCCACCACCAAAGCCCAGTGGCCCCACGCCCTGAACCTGCTGCGCACCCTGCTGAACGAACAGGGCGCCTGCCAACATGCCTGGAAGAACCGAGTATGGAACTGGCAACGCAAGCCCTGACCGAAAAGCCTCGCAAGGCCTACTACTGGCGCCTGTTCGCCACTGCCACCGCCTTCGCCCTGTTTGGCCTGGGCGGCCTGTGCCTGCGCGTGCTGGTGTTCCCGCTGCTCAATTGCCTGCCGGGTGACGCCAAACAGCACCAACGGCGTGCCCGCCACACCATCAGCTGCCTGTTCTGGCTATTTATTCGCATGATGTATCGCCTGGGCATCCTGACCTACAGTGTCGAAGGCGCGGAAAAGCTCGGCCGCCCGGGCCAAATGATCATCGCCAACCACCCGTCGCTGGTGGACGTGGTGTTCCTGATCGCCCAGATGCGCCAGACCAACTGCGTGGTCAAGCAAAGCCTGTGGCAGAACCCGTTCACCCGCGGGCCGGTGCGCGATGCCGGCTACATCAGCAACGACGGCAGCGCCGACATGCTCGACGCCGCCGCCGATGCCCTGCGGGACGGCCAGACCCTGATCATTTTCCCGGAAGGCACCCGCACCTCACCGGGCCAGGCGCCGACCTTTCATCGCGGCGCCGCCGCCATTGCCCTGCGTGGTGCGAGCATCATCACGCCGGTGGTGATCAAGGTCAGCCCCACCACCCTGACCAAGGCCGAACCCTGGTATCGCATCCCGAATCGCCGCTTTCACTTCAGTTTGCGCGTGGGTGCCGATATAGAACCACAGGCGTTTGCCGCACAAGGGCCCGCGCCCCAGGCTTCACGCAAGCTCAACGATTACCTGCACCAGTATTTTATTAAGGAGCTCGCCGAAGATGAGCAACCCACACAGCCTTGAGCACGACATAAAAACGCTGATCATCGAGGCCCTGGGCCTGGAAGACATCAGCGAGAGCGACATCGGCAACGAGCAAACCCTGTTCGGCGAAGGCCTTGGCCTGGACTCAGTCGACGCCCTGGAATTGGGCCTGGCGATCCAGAAAAAGTACGGCATCAAGATCGATGCCGACGCCAAGGACACCCGTAATCACTTCACCAACGTGGCCAGCCTCGCGGCGTTCGTCACGGCCCGACAGGCAGCTTGAGACCGTACCATGCAAACTCGTGACGATATTTTCAACACCTTGCGCGACGCCTTGGTGGAACTGTTTGAACTGGAACCTGAACGCGTCACGCTCGACGCCAACCTGTACCAGGACCTGGAAATCGACAGCATTGATGCGGTGGACCTGATCGACCACATCAAACGCCAGACCGGCAAGAAAATCGCTGCCGAAGAGTTCAAGGCCGTGCGCACCGTGAACGACGTGGTCGAGGCGGTCTACCGTCTGGTTCAACCGGCCGCATGAGCCGGCTGATCGGCCTTGGCCTGTTGCTGGCGGGGCTGCTGTACCCTTTTGCGGTGTATTACGGCACCGAGCATTTTGCCCCCTGGCAATTTGGCCTGCTGCTGGGCAGCCTGTGGCTGTTACGCGCCCTGACCGGCGCCAGGCGCCCGGGCAGCCGCTGGATGGCGGCGGCGATCATCGTCTTTTGCCTGTTGCTCGCCTGGTTCGACAACCCGCAGATGCTGCGCTGGTACCCGAGCCTGGTCAGCGCGTTCATGCTGGCCCTGTTCGGCCTGAGCCTGAAATACGGGCCGCCGATGGTCGAGCGCCTGGCCCGCATGACCGAGCCGCAACTGCCCGAAAAAGCGATTGTGTACACGCGCCAGGTCACCGTGGTGTGGAGTGTGTTTTTTCTGTGTAACGGCCTGCTCGCCACCGCCCTCACCCTGTGGGCGCCGTTAAGCTGGTGGACGTTGTACAACGGCATGATCGCCTACGGGCTGATGGGGCTGTTGTTTGCCGTGGAATGGCTGGTACGACAAAGGGTTCGAGGCCGCGTATGAATTGGTTGAATCTTGAGCACTTGCTGCTTGAGCCTGTAGAGCAGCGTTGGGTCACCACCGAACCTGCCCTGGATCACCCACAGCTGTGGGAAAAGTCCCTGAGCCTGGCCGCCGGGTTGCAAGCCCGGGGCATCCAACGCCTGGCGGTGCACCTTGAGGACGCCGGCGTGCTGGCGATCGCCCTGCTGGGTGCGTGGCGTGCAGGCGTCAACGTGTTGCTGCCCGCCGACCTGCAACCACAAACACGCCAACGCTGGGACGATGCCGTCGACGCCTGGCTGACCGAGGCTGGCGACCTGGACGCGCTGTATCAAGCGCCCTTAAGCGCCGCGGCCCTGGACCTGGACGCCAGCTGCCTGAGCCTGTGCACCTCCGGCTCCAGCGGCGAGCCCAAGCGCATCGACAAAACCCTGCGCCAGATGGCCAACGAGGTCCAGGCGCTGGAAACCCTGTGGGGCGCCGACCTGGGCGACGCGAGCATCATCGGCAGCGTTGCCACCCAGCATATCTATGGCTTGCTGTTCCGGGTGCTGTGGCCGTTGTGTGCCGGGCGCACTTTTGTGCGCCAGCAGCTGGCATTCCCCGAAGACTTGCAGCGCGCCAGCCGTGAGCATGCGCAATTCGCCTGGGTCGCCAGCCCGGCGCTGCTCAAGCGCATGGGCGACAACCTCGACTGGCCAGCGCTCACGCCGGTCAAACGGGTGTTCTCCTCCGGCGGCGCCTTGCCCCTTGAAGCCGCCGACAGCCTGCATCAGCGCCTGCAACAGTGGCCGACGGAAATCCTCGGCAGTTCGGAAACCGGCGGCATCGCCTGGCGCCAGGGCGAACAACCGTGGCAGCCGTTTGCCGACGTGCACCTGAGCCAGGACGCCGACGGAGCGCTGCGCATCGCCTCGCCGTACCTGCCCGACGGCCATGTTGAACAAACCGCCGACGCCGCCAACATCCACGCCGACGGCCGCTTCGAATTGCTGGGCCGCCTGGACCGCATCGTCAAGCTGGAAGAAAAACGCATCTCCCTGCCGATGCTCGAACAAGCGCTGATGGACCACGCCTGGGTCGCCGAAACGCGCCTGGGCGTGGTGCAGGAAAACCGCGCCTCCCTCGGCGCCCTCGTGGTACTCAGCGCTGAAGGTTTGCACGCCCTGCGTAACCAGGGCCGGCGCACCGTCACCCAAACCCTGCGCCAGCACTTGAGCCAACACTGCGAAGCCCTGGCCCTGCCCCGCCGCTGGCGCCTGCTGCGCCAATTGCCGCTGAACACCCAAGGCAAGCTGCCCCAGGCCGACGTCGAAGCCCTGCTGCTGGCGCCGCGCCCGAAAGCCCCGGAAGTGCTGGAACAAGTCGAGACCAACGGTGAGTGGACCCTGCACCTGGCGATCCCGCCGGACCTCGCCTACTTCAGCGGCCACTTCCCGCAAACCCCGGTGCTGCCGGGCGTGGTGCAAGTGGATTGGGCCCTGAACCTGGGCCAGCAACTGCTCAACCTGCCGGGGCAGTTCGCCGGGATGGAGGTGCTCAAGTTCCAGCAACTGGTGCGCCCGGATGACCGGATCGAACTGCACCTGCGGTTCGACCAGGAGCGCGGCAAGTTGTACTTCGCCTACCGCAATGAGGCGGCCGCCTGCTCCAGTGGGCGCATTCTTTTGGAGCTGGCGAGTGAATAAGCTTCTGTTGTGGCGAGGGAGCTTGCTCCCGCTGGAGTGCGCAGCACTCCCAACCCAGGCACTGTGGTTTATCAGGCAAATCGGTGTCGCCTGTATTGGGGCCGCTTCGCAGCCCAGCGGGAGCAAGCTCCCTCGCCACACGAAGTGCTTGTGCCAATGGGGTACCTGTTATGCATAACCCCTGCGCCTTGATCCCGGTCTATAACCACGAAGCCGCTGTGCCCGCCGTGGTCCGTACCGTGCTGGACAGCGGCCTGCCGTGCCTGCTGGTGGACGACGGCAGCAGCGCCGCCTGCGCCGCCGTACTGGCGCAACTGGCAACCCTCGACAACGTATCCCTGCTGACCCTGCCCACCAACCAGGGCAAGGGCGCCGCGGTGATGGCCGGCTTTCGCGAAGCCGCGCGCCTGGGCTTCACTCATGCCCTGCAAGTGGACGCCGATGGCCAGCACGACCTGCGGGAAGTCGGCACCTTCCTCGACGCCTCCCGCGCCCACCCGAATGCGGTGATCTGCGGCTACCCGGAATACGACGACAGCGTGCCCAAGGGTCGCCTTTACGCGCGCTACCTGACCCACGTGTGGGTGTGGATCAATACCTTGTCGCTGCAAATCCGTGACTCCATGTGCGGCTTTCGCGTGTACCCGCTGCCACCGACCCTGGCCTTGATGGACTCGGCCAACATCGGCAAACGCATGGATTTCGACTCGGACATCCTGGTGCGCCTGGCCTGGCGCAACCAGCCGATGCGCTGGCTGCCGACCAAGGTGCATTACCCCGCCGACGGCCTGTCGCACTTTCGCCTGTTCCACGACAACGCGCTGATTTCCTCGATGCACACCCGGCTGTTCTTCGGCATGCTGGTGCGCGCGCCGATGATCCTCTGGCGTCGGTGGCAGGCATGACCCAGGACACCAGGCACTGGGCCGACCGCGAAGAACGCGGCAGCTTCTGGCTGATGAAATTCACCGCCTTCGCCGCCAAGGTCCTCGGGCGCCGGCTGCTGAGCCCGCTGCTCTACGGCATCGTTTTCTACTTCTTTCTGTTCGGCCGCACGGCCCGCCAAAGCGCCTGGCAGTACCAGCAGCGCCTGGCCGACTGGAGCCAGCGCGACGACCTGCGCCCTACCCACCGAAGAGTCTTCGGCCAGTTCATGGCGTTCGCCGACGCCCTGCTGGACAAGCTCGACGTATGGAACGGCAAGTTGCGCCTGGAGCAGATCGAAATCGTCGACTCGGCCCAACTGCGTAGCCAGCTGCGCAGCGAACGCGGGCAGATGCTGGTGGGCGCGCACCTGGGCAACCTTGAAGTGTGCCGCGCCCTCGCCGAGCTGGGCGAAAAGGTCACGATGAACGTGCTGGTGCACACCAAGCACGCCGAACGCTTCAACCGCATATTGGGCGAAGCCGGGGCCACCCATTTGCGCCTGATCCAGGTCAGCGAACTCGACCCGGCGGTGATGATGATGCTCAGCCAGCGCCTCGACGACGGCGAGTGGCTGGCGATTGCCGGCGACCGGGTGCCGCTGCATGGCGGGCGCACGGTACGCGTGGATTTTCTCGGCCATGACGCTGCCTTCCCCCAAGGCCCGTGGCTGCTGGCCGGCCTGCTGAAATGCCCGGTCAACCTGCTGATGTGCTTGAAGCATCAAGGCCGCTACCGCCTGATCATCGAGCCGTTCGCCCAGTTGATCGAATGGAAACGCAGCGATCGCCAGCAGGTGATCGCCCAATGGACCGCCCGCTACGCCGAGCGCCTGGGCCAGTTCTGCCTGGAAGCGCCCCAACAATGGTTCAACTTTTACCCTTTCTGGAAGACCGATGACGACGCCTCTTGAGCCGGTAACCTTCGGCGAACTCCCTTTGCGCATCGAAGACGTGCTGGCCCTGGCCAACCGTCAGGCGCCGACTCAACTGCAAGCCGATGCCAAGTACCGCCAGCGTATCGCCAAGGGCGCGCAGTTCCTCGATTCATTGCTGGACAAGGAAGGCGTGATCTACGGCGTGACCACCGGCTACGGCGACTCGTGCGTGGTGGCGGTGCCGCTGGAGCATGTCGAAGCGCTGCCTCGCCACCTCTACACCTTCCACGGCTGCGGCCTGGGCAAGTTGCTGGACGCACAAGCCACCCGCGCGGTGCTGGCGGCGCGGTTGCAGTCACTGTGCCACGGCGTTTCTGGCGTGCGCGTGGAGTTGCTGGAGCGCCTGCACGCGTTCCTGGAATTCGACGTGCTGCCGCTGATTCCGGAAGAAGGCTCAGTGGGCGCCAGCGGTGATTTGACGCCGCTGTCCTACGTGGCCGCGACCTTGTCCGGCGAGCGCGAAGTGCTGTTCCGTGGCGAACGTCGCCAGGCCGCCGACGTGCACCGCGAGCTGGGTTGGGACCCGCTGGTATTGCGCCCGAAAGAAGCCCTGGCCCTGATGAACGGCACCGCCGTGATGACCGGCCTCGCCTGCCTGGCCTTCGCCCGCGCCGACTACCTGCTGCAACTGGCCACGCGCATCACCGCGCTGAACGTGGTGGCGCTGCAGGGCAACCCGGAGCATTTCGACGAGCGCCTGTTTGCCGCCAAGCCGCACCCGGGGCAGATGCAAGTCGCCGCCTGGCTGCGCAAGGATCTGGCGATTGACGCACCGACCGCACCGCTGCATCGCCTGCAAGACCGTTACTCGCTGCGCTGCGCGCCCCACGTCTTGGGCGTGTTGGCCGACAGCCTGAACTGGCTGCGTTCGTTCATCGAGATCGAACTCAACAGCGCCAACGACAACCCGATCATCGACGCTGAAGAGGAGCGCGTGCTGCACGGCGGCCACTTCTACGGCGGCCACATCGCGTTCGCCATGGACAGCCTCAAGACCCTGGTGGCCAACGTCGCCGACCTGCTGGACCGCCAACTCGCCCTCCTGGTGGACGTGCGTTACAACCACGGGCTGCCGAGCAATTTGTCGGGCGCGCCCGCCGAGCGGGCGATGATCAACCACGGCTTCAAGGCCGTGCAGATCGGCACCAGCGCCTGGACCGCCGAAGCCCTGAAAAACACCATGCCGGCCAGCGTGTTCTCGCGCTCCACCGAGTGCCACAACCAGGACAAGGTGAGCATGGGCACCATCGCTGCCCGCGATGCGATTCGCGTGCTGGAACTGACCGAACAAGTCGCCGCCGCCACCTTGCTCGCCGCCAACCAGGGCGTTTGGCTGCGGGCCCAGGCTGAAGACGCGCGCCCGCTGCCCCCGGCACTGGCCGCCATGCACATCGAGCTGGCCAAGGACTTCCCGCCGGTCATCGAAGACCGCGCCCTGGAAGGCGAACTGCGCCTGTGCCTCAAGCGTATTGCCGAGCAACACTGGAGGCTGCATGCGTAGCCCCGGCGTGTTGCACTGCGACACTGAAATCCTCGTGCCGTTTTTCGATATCGACACCATGAACGTGGTGTGGCACGGGCACTACGTGAAGTACCTGGAAGTCGCCCGCTGCGCCTTGTTGGACAAGCTCGGCCACAACTACACGGCGATGCTGGAAGCGGGCTACGCCTGGCCGGTGATCGACATGCAGCTGCGCTATGTGCGCGGCGCAACCTTCGGCCAGACCCTCAACGTGCGCGCCAGCCTGGTGGAGTGGGAGAACCGTTTGAAGGTCAATTACCTGATCAGCGACAAGGCCACGGGCGAACGCCTGACCCGCGCCAGCACCGTGCAAGTGGCGGTGGAAATTGCCAGTCGCGAAATGCAGTTAGCCTCGCCGAAAGTATTTGTCGACGCAGTCGAGAGGGCGCTGTCATGACACACAACCCTGTGGGAGCGGGCTTGCCCGCGATGGTCGTCAACGATAACGCGAGACGCCTGACACTTCTCGGCGCCCTCAGGTTCTTCGCGAGCAAGCTCGCTCCCACAAGGACCGCGCTGATCCTGTTGTTATGCATTCCAGGCCTGGCCCATGCTTTCGACCTGCACCAACTCAGCGATCAGCTTGCAAAGCCAACGGTGATCCACGGCAACTTCATCCAGGAAAAACACCTGCGCGCCCTGCCGCAGCCGCTGACCAGCAAGGGCACCTTCGTCCTGGCCAAGGACCACGGCTTGCTCTGGCGGCTGAAAACCCCGCTGCAACAGGACTACCGCATCAGCGCCACCGGCATCGCCCGGCGTGACGCCAACGGCTGGCAATTGCTGCCGAACAAGAGCGCCGGCGCCGAGCAGAACCGGTTGTTCCTCGCCGTGTTGCAGGGCGACAGCAGCGGCTTGCAGCGTGACTTCGAGTTGCAACTGCAAGGCGAAGCCCAGCAGTGGAAACTCACGCTGATCCCGCGCTCGCTGCTGCTCAAGCAGGTGTTCACCCAAATCAATATCGACGGCGGCGAACTGGTGCAGAAGATCGAGCTGCTGGAAACCCAGGGCGACAGCACCGTGCTGCGCATGCAGGACAGCACCAGCAGCCAACCCTTGAGCGACGCGGAGCAACACGACTTTGCCGAGTGAACGCTGGTTGCCGCGCCTGTTCCTGATCCTGCTGGTGGCCGTGTTGGCCCTGGCGGGCTGGCAATGGCGCCATGGCGCACCGCTGTCGGCGAACCTGATGGAGCTGGTGCCTGGCACCGCGCCGGATGCGCTGGAGCTGCGTGCCGAACAACGCATGCAGGAACCTCTGAACCGCGAAATACTGGTGCTGGTGGGGCATGCCGATCGGCAAAAAGCCGTGGCCATGGCGACGCAATTGGGCGAACGCTGGCAAGCCAGCGGGCTGTTTGAAAAGGTCCAGTGGAACCTGCAAGCCGACCTGCCGGCCCTGCGTCAGCAGTTGCTGCAAGGCCGCCTCGCGATGCTCTCGGCCAAAGACCGCGAGCAACTGATCGACGAGCCCCAGGCGTTTATTCAGCAGCGGGTGCAGGCGCTGTTCGACCCGTTCACCGGCTTCAGCCTGGTGCCGAGCCAGGACGATTGGCTGGGCCTCACCGGGCGCATCCAGAACAGCCAGCCGCAGCACGGTTCGGTGCAGCTGGATATCGGCAGCGGCGCGTTGATCGCCGACGCCGACGGCAAAAGCTGGGTGCTGCTGCGGGCGCGCACCACAGGTAATGCCTTCGACATGAAACTGCCGCTGCAAGTGGCTGAGCTACTCCAGGCCAGCCGCGAGCAGGCCGACCCGCAAGGCGCGCAATTGCTCGCCGCCAGCGGCCTGTTGTACGCGGCCAACGGCCAGCAGCAGGCGACGCGGGAAATCACCTGGGTCGGCGGCGGCGCGACCGTCGGCATCTTGCTATTGCTGCTGTTGGCGTTTCGCCGCTGGCGGGTGTTGCTGGCGTTTGTGCCGGTGCTGGTGGGCATGTTGTTCGGTGCGGTGGCCTGTGTGGCGCTGTTCGGGCATATGCATGTGATCACGCTGGTATTGGGTTCGAGCCTGATCGGCGTGGCGGTGGATTACCCGCTGCATTACCTGTCCAAGAGCTGGAGCATGAGCCCTTGGCGCAGTTGGCCGGCCTTGCGCCTGACCTTGCCGGGCTTGAGCCTGAGCCTGGCCACCAGTTGCATCGGTTACCTGGCCCTGGCGTGGACGCCGTTCCCGGCGCTGACGCAAATCGCGGTGTTCTCGGCGGCGGGCCTGGTGGGCGCCTATCTGTCCGCCGTATGCCTGCTGCCGGCCTTGCTCAAGGGCGTAGAACTGCGTCCGGCCCAATGGCCGCTGCGCATTGCCGAGTTTCTGCTGAGCGTGCGCGAGTCGCTGCTCAAGCGCCTGCCCAGTCCGGTGTTATTGGTACTGGTATTGGTGTTTTGCGCAGGCGGCCTATGGCACCTGAACAGCAAAAACGATATCCGCCAATGGATCGGTGCCCCGCCGCAGTTGCTGCAGGAAGCCCAGGCCGTTGCGCGGATTACCGGGTTCCAGCCCACCAGCCAGTTCTTCCTGGTGCGGGCGGACAACCAGCCGCAATTGCTGGAACGCCAGGCCGCGCTGAGTCAGCGCCTGGATCAGTTAGTGAACATGGACAAGCTCCAGGGTTACCTGGCGCTCAACCAGTTGGTCAGCGCGCCGGCCGAGCAACAGCAACTGCGTGAAGCCCTGAACCAACTGCCGCAGTACTGGCAGCCATTGCTGGACCTCGGCGTACCGGCCGCCGCGCTGCAAGCCGAGTTGGCCCAGTTGCAGTCACTGCCCACCGAAGACATCGACGCAGCGCTGGTCGGCCCACTGGCGGAGCCGTGGCGCACACTGTGGCTGGGGAATGTCGACGGTGGCGTGGCAGCGATGGTGAGCCTGCAAGGGTTGAACAATCCGGCCTTGCTGCGGGTACAGGCCCTGGATCTGCCCGGCGTGCAGTTGGTGGACCGCCTGGGCGACTTGAACCAGGTGTTTGCCGCGACGCAAATCAGCGCCGCCGAATTGAAGTTGATGTCGTGCGTGTTGATCGTACTGTTGCTGATCCTGCCGTTTGGCTTCGGCGGCGCCTTGCGCATTGTTGCCCTGCCGTTGCTGGCCGCGTTGTGCAGCCTGGCCAGCCTGGGTTGGCTGGGGCAGCCGCTGACGTTGTTCAGCCTGTTCGGCCTGCTGTTGGTAACCGCCATCAGCGTCGACTACGCGATTCTGATGCGTGAACAAATTGGCGGCACCGCCGTGAGCCTGTTGGGCACACTGTTGGCAGCCGTGACGACTTGGCTATCGTTCGGCCTGCTGGCCATTTCCAGCACGCCGGCGGTGAGTAATTTTGGGCTATCGGTGAGCCTGGGGCTGGCATTCAGCTTCATGCTGGCACCGTGGGCCGCCCCGTCCGGGACAAGGAAGAAACGATGAGCAGCCAATACCTCAGCAAGAACTACGTCGAAGAAACCAAATTCGGCTTCTGGTTCCTGCGCAGCCACACCTGGCAGCACCATGTGCTGCGCGTGGCAATCAACGACCTGCGCAGCCTGTTCAGCGACCCGCTGCCGGTAGCCCCGGTGCTGCTGGACGCCGGCTGCGGCCAGGGCAAGTCGTTCCAGTACTTGCAGCAGGTGTTCGCCCCCGAGCGCCTGATCGGCCTCGACGCCGACCCACACAGCCTCGACCTGAGCCGCGCCGAAGCCGCGCGCCAGGGCATCGCCATCGAGTTGATCGGCAGCGACTGCGCAACCCTCAACGTGGCCGACGCCAGTGTCGACGTGCTGTTCTGTCACCAGACTTTCCATCACCTGGTCGAACAACATCGTGCCCTGAAAGAGTTCTATCGCGTACTCAAGCCGGGCGGCTATCTGCTGTTTGCCGAATCCACCGAGGCCTATATCGACACCTGGGTAATCCGCTGGCTGTTCCGTCACCCGATGCATGTGCAGAAAAGCGCCGAGGAGTACCTTGAGATGATTCGCGAGCAGGGCTTTGAGTTCGGCCCGCAGAATGTTTCGTACCCGTACCTGTGGTGGAGCCGCGCCACCGATTTCGGCCTGCTGGAGCGCTGGGGCCTGCGCCAGCCAAAACCGCCCGGCCAGCGCGAAGAAACCCTGGTCAACGTGGTTGCCCGTAAACCGCTGACGAGCGCTGAAACATGATCAGAATGCTGTTGATCGGCTGCCTGTTACTGCTGAGCGCTTGCGCCAGCCAGCCGCCGTTGCCGTCGAAAACCCCGGTGCTGAGCCTGCCGTTGCAACTGCATGTGCAGCGCGAACAGGATGGCCAACGCCAGGACTGGCTGCTGGTGATGCAACGCGAAGCCGGCGGGATTCGCTGGTCGATGATGGACCCGCTGGGCATTCCCCTGGCCCGGCAGAGGTTGATCAACGGCGCCTGGCAGGCTGATGGTCTGCTGCCACCCAATCCCCAGGCGCGTGAATTGTTTGCCGCGCTGTTGTTCGCCCTCACCTCGGCGGATGAAGTCTCCAGGCTGTACCCCGGCACCCAGGAAATGGACTTGATCCGCACCCTGCCGTCCCGCTGGAAGATCACCTATCACTCCTCCCTGGTGTTTCGCGTGGACGTGATTGGGCAGCCGTTGACCTACCGCATCTCGCCGCTTGAGGCCACCCGATGACCGCCTACCTCAATGCCCTCGGCGTGATCTGCGCCCTGGGCCGCGACAAGCGCGAAGTCAGCCGCAACCTGTTCGCCGGCGACTGCTCCGGCATGCGCGCGGAAAGCGGCTGGGTTGCGCAACGTGTAGTGCCGGTGGCTGGCGTACACGGTGAACTCGCGGCGATCCCGCCCGGGCTGGAATCCCATCACAGCCGTAATAATCAGCTGCTGCTGGAAGCGGCGTTGCAGATTGACGACCAGATCCGGCAAGCGATCCAGACGTTCGGCGCGTCCCGTATCGGCATCGTGCTCGGCACCAGCACCTCGGGCATTGATGAAGCCAGTCGTGGCATCGCCCACTACCTGAGGGAAAACCAGTTCCCCGGCGACTATGACTACCAGCAGCAGGAGCTGGGCGCCCCGGCCAATTTCCTCGCCGACTGGCTGCAACTGAGCGGCCCGGCCTATGTGATTTCCACCGCCTGCACCTCCAGCGCACGGGCGCTGATGAGTGCCCAGCGCCTGTTGGACCTGGGCGTGTGCGATGCGGTGATTTGCGGTGGCGTCGACACGTTGTGCAAGCTGACCCTCAATGGCTTTTCGTCTCTGGAAGCGGTGTCGGCACAGCGCTGCAATCCGTTTTCGGCGAACCGCAACGGCATCAATATCGGCGAAGCTGCCGTACTGTTCCTGATGAGCAAAACCCCGGCGCCGGTCGCACTGCTGGGCAGTGGCGCCAGTTGCGATGCCCACCACATCTCCGCCCCCGAGCCCACCGGCAAGGGTGCGTTGCAAGCGATGCGCAAGGCCCTGACCAGCGCAAAACTGACACCCGGGCAGATCGGTTACCTGAACCTGCACGGCACCGCCACGCCGCACAATGACGCCATGGAAAGCCTGGCGGTCGCGGCCCTGTTCCCGGACGGCGTAACCTGCTCGTCGACCAAACCCATGACCGGCCACACCCTGGGCGCTGCCGGCGCGCTGGAAGCGGCGTTCTGCTGGCTGAGCCTGGCGGAAGGCGTAGTGCCGCCCCATGTCTGGGATGGCCAGGCCGACCCCGACCTGCCCGTATTGAAGTGGGCGTTGCCCGGCGACACCCTGGAAAAACGCTGCCTGATGAGCAACTCGTTTGCCTTCGGCGGCAACAACGTCAGCCTGATTATCGGAGACGCCCCATGACCCATTGGCCGCTCGCCGAACTGCTGCCCCACGCCGGTGACATGATCCTGATCGATCAGGTCCTGAGCTTTGATGAAGAACAGATTCAGACTCGCCTGACGGTCAAGCCCGGCGGTCTTTTCAACCGCGCCGACGGCAGCCTGCCCGCGTGGGTCGGCGTTGAGTTGATGGCCCAAAGCGTCGCGGCCTACGCCGGTTGCCGCGCGCGCCAGAAAGGTGAAGCCGTGGCGTTGGGCTTCCTGCTGGGCACGCGCAAATTCGAGTGCAACGTCGAGCACTTTCCCGCCGGCACCGAGCTGACCATCCACGGCCTGCGCTCCCTGGAAGACGACAACGGCATGGGTGTGTTCGAATGCCACCTCACCGGCGACGGTATCCAGGCCAGCGCGCGCTTGAACGTATTTCGACCGCCCCAGGCGGCCAACTATTTAGATGAATCGAAGGACACCACGCCATGACTGAATCCGTATTGGTGACCGGCTCCAGCCGTGGCATCGGCCGCGCTATTGCGTTGCGCCTGGCCCAGGCCGGGCACGACATCGTACTGCATTGCCGCAGCGGGCGTGCCGAGGCGGAGGCGGTGCAGGTCGAAGTCGAAGCCCTGGGGCGCAAGGCCCGGGTGTTGCAATTCGATGTGGCGGATCGCGCCCGTTGCAAAGAAATCCTTGAAGCCGACGTGGAAGCTCATGGCGCGTATTACGGCGTGGTGCTCAATGCCGGGCTGACCCGCGACGGTGCGTTCCCGGCGCTCTCGGAGGACGATTGGGACGTGGTGATGCGTACCAACCTCGACGGGTTCTACAACGTATTGCACCCGGTGATGATGCCGATGATTCGTCGTCGCGCCGCCGGGCGGATCGTGTGCATTACCTCGGTATCCGGGCTGATCGGCAACCGTGGCCAGGTCAACTACAGCGCGTCCAAAGCCGGTTTGATCGGCGCCGCCAAGGCACTGGCCATCGAGCTGGGCAAGCGCAAGATCACCGTCAACTGCGTGGCCCCCGGGCTGATCGACACCGCGATGCTGGATGAAAACGTACCGGTGGAAGAACTGATGAAAATGATCCCCGCCCAGCGTATGGGCACCCCGGAAGAAGTGGCCGGGGCGGTGAATTTCCTGATGTCGGCAGAAGCCGGCTACATCACCCGCCAAGTGCTGGCCGTGAATGGAGGCCTGTGCTGATGAAACGCGTGGTGGTCACCGGCATGGCCGGCGTTACGTCCCTGGGCAGCGATTGGGCAACCATTGCCGCCAACTTTCGCGCCAACCGCAGCGGCATTCGGCGCATGGACGAGTGGGAGCGCTTCACCGAGCTGAACACGCGGCTGGCCGGGCCGATCGATGATTTCGTGGTGCCCGCCCACTGGACCCGCAAGCAATTGCGCAGCATGGGCCGAGTGTCCCGGCTGGCGGTATGGGCGGCGGAACAGGCGCTGAAAGATGCCGGCCTGCTGGGCGACGAGTCGATCAAGGACGGGCGCATGGGCGTGGCCTGTGGTTCTTCCACCGGCAGCACCGACGAGATCAAGGCCTTCGGCAACATGCTGCTGAACTCCGTGGCCGAGGGGCTGAACGCCAACTCCTACGTGCGGATGATGCCCCACACCACGGCAGCGAACATCAGCATCTTCTTTGGCCTCACCGGCCGGCTGATCCCCACGTCCAGCGCGTGCACCAGCGGCAGCCAGGGCATCGGCTACGCCTATGAGGCCATCAAGTTCGGCCGCCTGCCGCTGATGTTGGCGGGTGGCGCGGAAGAGCTGTGCCCCACTGAAGCGATGGTCTTCGATGCCTTGTACGCCACCAGCCTGAAAAACGATGCACCGCAAACCAGCCCGCGCCCCTACGACAGTGGCCGCGATGGCCTGGTGATCGGTGAAGGCGGTGGCATGCTGGTGCTCGAAGAGCTGGAACATGCACTGGCCCGCGGCGCACACATCCACGCGGAGATCGTCGGTTTCGGCAGCAACGCCGACGGCCAGCACACCACTCGCCCGGAACAGGCCACCATGCGCCGCGCCATGGAGTTGGCCCTGGAAGATGCGGGGCTTGCGCCCGACGCCATCGGCTATGTGAACGGCCACGGCACCGCCACCGACCAGGGCGACATTGCCGAAACCCTGGCCACCAGCAGCCTGTTCGGCAGCCGCATGCCCATCAGTTCGCAGAAGAGTTTCCTCGGGCATACCCTGGGCGCATGCGGCGCGTTGGAGTCGTGGTTCAGCATCGAAATGATGAACCGCGACCAATACGTGCACACCTTCAACCTCGACGCGGTCGACCCGCGCTGCGGTGAGCTGGACTACCTGCAAGGTGGGTTCCGCGAGCTGCACAACGACTACGTGATGAACAACAATTTTGCCTTTGGCGGCGTCAATACTTCGCTGATTTTCCGCCGCTGGGTGTAAGTTTTTTTACTGACTGGAGAAATGGAATGTCTTCCCTGCTACGCGCAACACTGGTCGCTTTGGCCCTGCTCACCACCGCTGGCTGCACCAACAAACCGGTGCTCAACCCCCAGCACGACTTGCCGGCGAACCCGCAGGTCAACGAAGAAAAAATGAAGCAGACCATCGTTGCAGCCCTGAACAAACGCGAATGGGTCGTGCAGCGCCTGAGCCCGCAACTGGTGCAGGCCGAGATCAACGTGCGCAACAAATTCCACGCTGAAATCGACATCCGCTACACGGCCACCCGCTACGCCATCACCTACCGCGACAGCCGCGACCTGGGCTACAAGGACGGCAAGATCCACCGCAACTACAACCGTTGGGTGAGCATGCTGGACCGAGATATTCTGGCGGCGTTGCGCACCAATGGTGTGAGTGACACCGGGTCGGCGGCGCAGTTGTTCCAGCAGACCGGGACGTCGAAGCAGGACTGAAACACCCGCTTCCCTGTGGCGAGGGAGCTTGCTCCCGTTGGGGCGCAAAGCGCCCCTAAAACCTGCGATTGAGGGTTGTCTGGTAAAACTCGGTCGTCGGGTTTTGGGGCTGCTGCGCAGCCCAGCGGGAGCAAGCTCCCTCGCCACAGGTCATACCAATGCCTTACGGGTCAGCAGCTCGACAAACGCCTTGGCCATCGGCGTCTGCTGGCCCTTGCGCTGCACCAGCCACACTGCCGTCACCGCTTCCTGATCCAGCAACGTGCGATACACCACGCCATCAATGCGGATCCGCTGATACGACGCCGGCAACACCGAGACACCCAACCCCGCTGCAACCAGGCCAATAATGGTCATCGCCTCCCCGGCCTCCTGGGCAAAATGCGGGCTGAAGCCGGCATCACGCGCAAGATTCAGCAGTTGGGCGTACAAGCCGCTGCCATAAGTCCGCGGGAAAAACACAAACGGTTCTTCAGCCAATTGCGCCAGGTGCAAACCACGCTCACTGCCCTCCACCAACGGATGCCCGGCGTTCAGCACGGCCACCAAGGGCTCGCGCATCAGTTCCACGACGCTCAGCGAATCGGGCAACGGCAACGGCCGCATCAACCCCACCTGGATCGACTCATCCACCAGCGACTCGGCCACTTCCGTGCTGCTCATCTCCTGCAAATTCAGATGCACCGCCGGGAATGCCTGGCGAAAGGCGAAGATTGCCTGTGGGATGCTGGAGTTGAACGGCGCAGAAGAGGTGAAGCCAATCTTCAACTCCCCCAGTTCACCCAACTGCGCCCGACGCGCCACGTCCGCCGCTTTGTCCACCTGCGCCAGCACCAGACGTGCCTCTTGCAGGAACAATCGGCCCGCCTCGCTCAGCTCGACCCGACGATTGGTACGCTCGAACAACCGCGCCCCAATCTCCTGCTCCAGCGCCTGGATCTGCTGGCTCAGCGGCGGCTGGGAGATGCCCAGCACCTGCGCGGCGCGGCCAAAGTGCAGCTCTTCAGCAACGGCGATGAAGTAACGCAGGTGGCGCAATTCCATGAAAACCTCATTAGGTCGTAGAAGCTCTTAAACAGGTCGAACAATATATTGGAAAGAATCATTAGCGAGCTATATTCTTTTTTGCATTGTCAGCCCTGGCAGTCTTTCCTCCCCGAGGTCCCGCGTGAAATCTGCTGTCGCTCCGCTTGCTCAAGAAGTACCGCCCACTGCCCTCGATGAAGTGGTGGCACAGCTCAACGAGCAGTACATCGAAAAAGGCACCCCGATGTTCATGCGCACGGTGCTGGCGCTGTTTTCCGGCGGTTTCGCCACCTTTGCCCTGCTCTACTGCGTACAGCCGATGATGCCGGCGCTGTCCCACGAATTTTCCATCAATGCCGCACAAAGCAGCCTGATCCTCTCGGTAGCCACCGGCATGCTCGCCATTGGCCTGCTGATCACCGGGCCGATTTCCGACACCTTTGGGCGCAAGCCGGTGATGGTTGCCGCGCTGTTCTGCGCCGCGCTGGCCACCATCGCCAGCGGCCTGATGCCGACCTGGGAAGGCATCCTGCTGATGCGCGCACTGGTGGGCCTGTCCCTCAGCGGCCTGGCGGCGGTGGCCATGACCTACCTGAGCGAAGAGATCCACCCACAACACATCGGCCTCGCCATGGGCCTGTATATCGGCGGTAACGCCATCGGTGGCATGAGCGGGCGCTTGATCATCGGCGTGCTGATCGACTTCGTCAGCTGGCACACGGCGATGCTGATCATCGGCGCCCTGGCACTGATCGCGGCCACGGTGTTCTGGAAGATCCTGCCGCCGTCGCGCAATTTTCGCTCAAGCCGCTTGAACCCGCGCAGCTTGCTTGATGGCTTCACGATGCACTTCAAGGACGCCGGCCTGCCGTGGCTGTTCCTCGAAGCCTTCGTGCTGATGGGCGCCTTTGTGACGATGTTCAACTACATCGGCTACCGCTTGCTGGCTGACCCGTACGATTTGAGCCAGGCCGTGGTAGGCCTGCTGTCTCTGGTGTACCTCTCAGGCATCTACAGCTCGGCGAAAATCGGCTCCCTGGCCGACCGCCTGGGCCGCCGTCGCGTACTGTGGGCAACCATCGTGCTGATGCTCGGCGGCATCGCCCTGACCCTGTTTACCCCGCTGTGGCTGGTAGTGCCCGGCATGCTGATCTTCACCTTCGGCTTCTTCGGCGCCCACTCGGTGGCCAGCAGCTGGATCGGCCGCCGCGCACTGAAAGCCAAGGGCCAGGCGTCGTCGCTGTACCTGTTCAGTTATTACGTCGGGTCGAGTATTGCGGGGACGGCGGGTGGTTTCTTCTGGCACTACGCCGGGTGGAACGGAATTGGCGGGTTTATCGTCGCGCTGTTGATCGTCGCGTTGCTGGTGGCGTTAAAGCTGGCGAAGCTGCCACCGTTGCAGGAAGCCAAGGCTTAACCACCGCTCACAAAAAAGCCCGGCATCTGCCGGGCTTTTTCATTGCCGCGCGATCACTCGTGATACTGCGCCGACAATTCGTGCACCGCCCGCAGGAACGCGCCTGCGTGCTCCGGATCAACCTCCGGGGTGATGCCGTGGCCGAGGTTGAACACGTGACCGCTGCCTTTGCCATAGCTGGTGAGGATGCGGCCCACTTCAGTGCGGATGGCTTCCGGCTTGGCGTACAGCACGGTCGGGTCCATGTTGCCTTGCAGCGCAACCTTGCTGCCCACGCGGCGGCGGGCTTCGCCGATGTCGCAGGTCCAGTCCAGGCCCAGCGCGTCGGCGCCGGCGTCGGCGATGCTTTCCAGCCACAGGCCGCCGCCCTTGGTGAACAGGATGACCGGAACCTTGCGGCCTTCGTGTTCGCGGATCAGGCCGCTGACGATTTTGCGCATGTAGGCCAGGGAGAATTCCTGGTACGCCGCCGCCGACAGGTTGCCGCCCCAGGTGTCGAAAATCTGCACCGCTTGGGCGCCGGCCATGATCTGGCCGTTGAGGTAGGAGGTGACCGACTGCGCCAGCTTGTCCAGCAACAGGTGCATGGCTTGCGGGTTGTCGTAGAGCATGGCCTTGGTCTTGCGGAAGTCTTTCGACGAGCCGCCTTCGACCATGTAGGTGGCCAGGGTCCACGGGCTGCCGGAGAAGCCGATCAGCGGCACGCGGCCGTTCAACTCGCGGCGGATGGTGCTGACGGCATCCATGACGTAGCCCAGGTCCTTGTGGGGATCGGGGATCGGCAGGGCTTCGATATCGGCCAGGGTGCTGATGACTTTCTTGAAACGCGGGCCTTCGCCGGTTTCGAAGTACAGTCCTTGGCCCATGGCGTCAGGGATGGTCAGGATATCGGAGAACAGGATGGCCGCGTCCAGCTGTGGATAGCGGTCCAGGGGTTGCATGGTGACTTCGCAGGCGAACTCCGGGTTCATGCACAGGCTCATGAAGTCGCCGGCGTGGGCGCGACTGGCGCGGTATTCCGGCAGGTAGCGACCGGCCTGGCGCATCATCCACACAGGGGTGACGTCCACGGGTTGCTTGAGCAGGGCACGAAGAAAACGGTCGTTCTTGAGGGCAGTCATGTCGGCATCCGCAAAAAAAGTGCGGGCATTTTCTCAGAGCGCGACGCAAAAGGCACGGCAAGAGCCGTGCCTTTTGTCTATCGGGTCAATTTGTCGCAATGACTGGCATCACAAACCCCACTATGGAATGCAATGCTGTTCACTTAAGGAAGTTTGGAGGCCTGAGAAGTATCTGTGGCGAGGGAGCTTGCTCCCGCTGGACTGCGTAGCAGGCCCAATTCAGGGCCGCTTCGCGCCCTAGCGGGAGCAAGCTCCCTCGCCACAACTGCGGTTGAGCCTGAAACATCGGCTTAAGTGAACAGCATTGCACTCAACGAGTGGCGCTTTTTCTATTCCCTGTTCGACGTCAAGACCCAGGCGCTGCTTGAGGCTCTACCCCACCCAGCTGATGGCGGTCTTTGGAATCACTTCGGACTCATCGAGCTTGGAAGCGAACATGCTCACCGCCTCGACCGCGTCGCTGGTGCCGTTGCGAATCTGCAAAATCACCGAACCGGCTTGATCGGCCAACGTGACGCCGCGCTGCGCCCCTTCCTGGGTGGCATTCATGCTGACCACCGCGTCCCGTGTCTCGGCGAGAATCTTGCTGATCATCTCGGCGATTTCCGCCGTTGAGCGGCTGGTGCGCCCCGCCAATTGCCTCACCTCGTCGGCGACCACGGCAAATCCCCGCCCTTGATCCCCGGCGCGGGCGGCCTCGATGGCGGCATTGAGCGCCAACAGGTTGGTCTGGTCAGCAATCCCGCGAATGGTATTGACGATGGCGGTGATCTGCTCGGAGCGATCGCCCAGTTGTCCCACCAGTCGCGCAGACGCCCCGATGTTTTCGGCAATGCGGCGCATCTCGCTGGCGGTCTCTTGAATGACCTGGGTGCCCTGCTCGGCAAATTTCTCAGTCTCGGCAGAAATATGGTAAGCCCGGGAAGCGCCACGGGAGTCGGCTTCGAATTTCTCGACCCGCTCGGTGATGTCGCTGGCGAATTTGACGATCTTGGTCAACTTGCCGTCGGCGTCATAGACCGGGTTATAGCTTGCCTCCAGCCACACGACGCGGCCGTGCTTGCCCAGGCGTTTAAATTGCCCGCTGAAAAACTCGCCCCCATTCAGCCGACGCCAGAAGTCGGTGTACTCATCGCTGTTCACCAGGCCGGGTTCGCAAAACATCCGGTGATGCTTGCCCTTGAGTTCCGCCAGCCCATAACCCATGACATTCAGAAAGTTTTCGTTGGCGACCAGCACATTGCCGCTCAGGTCGAACTCGATCACCGCCATGGCCCGGTCCAGCGCCACGAGCTTGCTGCGGGTGGCGGCCTCCTGGGCCACTTTGTCGGTGACGACAAGCGCGTACTTGACGATCTTCAACACCTGGCCACGTTCGTCCAGCACCGGGTTATAACTGGCCTCCAGCCAGACCGTCTGCCCGTCTTTATTGACCCTCTGAAAGGTGCCGGAAACGAATTTGCCGGCCCGAAGCGCGGCCCAGAATTCGCCGTACGCCGCACTGTTCGTCAATGCAGGCAAGCAAAAGTCCCGATGTGACTTTGCACTCAATTCATCCGGGCGATATCCCAACGCCTGCAAGAAGTTATCGTTGGCGCGAAGCACCTTGCCGTTCAAGTCGAACTCGACCACGGCCATCGAGCGCTCAAGCGCAGCCATCAATCCTTTGTACCCTGCAACGTCGGCCGTCCTGGCTGCCAGTTCTGTTTTCAACGTTTTATTGAACATGACGTACCCCTTCAGAGCAATGGACTCTTAAAGGCGCTATCGGCTGTGAGTTGCGGAACTAAACACAGCCCGGCAGGCTTTTTATTTGACGTCAATTTAGTGCTCTTTTCCTTACACCCCGGGGCCTGCGGGACGCTCACGCCGCCAATGTTAAAATATGTTATTTGAAAAAATAACTTCACATAATCCGATCACTGGTGGATTATCAGCCCAACACGTCTCACCCCCTGACCACAAAACAGGAACCCCCATGAATAATAAGAACGTCGGTGTTATTGGACTTGGCGCGATGGGCCTGGGCATTGCCCGCTCGTTGCTGCGCAACGGTTTCAATGTGCATGCCTGTGATGTGCGTGAAACCGTCACACAACAGTTTGCCAGCGAAGGCGGCGTAGCCTGCAGTTCACCGGCACAGATGGCGGGTGAATGCGATGTGATCATCACCGTGGTGGTGAATGCCGAACAGACGGAGACCGTCCTGTTTGGTGAACGCTCGGCGGCCGCCGCATTGCGCCCGGGAAGCCTGGTGATTGGCTGTGCCACGGTGGCGCCGACCTATGCCGTGGAGCTGGGCAAGCGCCTGGCAGACGCCGGGTTGCTGTACCTGGATGCACCGATCTCCGGCGGTGCCGCCAAGGCGGCGGCCGGCGAAATGACCATGATGACTTCCGGCCCGGCCGACGCCTATGCCAAGGCGGATGCGGTGCTCGCGGGCATGGCCGGCAAGGTTTATCGACTGGGCGACGTGCACGGCCTGGGCTCCAAGGTCAAGATCATCAACCAGCTGCTGGCGGGCGTGCACATCGCCGCCTCCGCCGAAGCGATGGCGCTGGGGCTGCGCGAAGGGGTCGACGCCGATGCCTTGTACGAGGTGATCACCCACAGCGCCGGCAATTCCTGGATGTTCGAGAACCGCGTGCCGCACATTCTCAAGGCCGATTACACGCCGTTGTCCGCCGTGGATATTTTCGTCAAAGACCTGGGCCTGGTGCTGGATACCGCACGGGCCAGCAAGTTTCCGCTGCCGCTGTCGGCCACCGCGCACCAGATGTTCATGCAGGCCTCCAGCGCCGGTTTCGGGCGTGAGGACGATTCGGCGGTGATCAAGATTTTCCCGGGCATCGAACTGCCGACCGCCAAGCCTGACTCCGTATAAGGACCGCGCCATGAACCGACCTGCCGCACGCCCATTGCTGGGCTGCATCGCCGACGATTTCACCGGGGCCACCGACCTCGCCAATATGCTGGTGCGCGGCGGAATGCGTACGGTGCAGAGCATTGGCATTCCGAGCGACGAAGTCGCGGCCGGGCTGGACGCAGACGCAATCGTCATTGCCCTGAAATCCCGCACCCTGCCCGTTGCCGACGCCATCGCCGACTCCCTGGCCGCCCTGGAATGGCTGCGCACACAGGGTTGCGAGCAGATTTTCTTCAAGTACTGCTCCACGTTCGACTCGACGCCCGCCGGCAATATCGGCCAGGTCAGCGAAGCGTTGCTCAAGGCGCTGGGCAGTGACTTCACCCTCGCCTGCCCGGCGTTTCCGGAAAACGGCCGGACGATCTTCCGTGGCCATTTGTTCGTGCAAGACCAGTTACTCAACGAGTCGGGCATGCAGCACCATCCGCTGACCCCCATGACCGATGCCAACCTGGTCCGTGTGCTGCAGTCGCAGACCTCATACAAGGTTGGCCTGCTGCGCTACGACAGCATCGCCCAGGGCGCGGCCCAGGTGCGCGAGAAGATCGCCGAACTGCGCGCCCAAGGTTTGGGCATGGCGGTTGCCGATGCGCTGTCCGACCAGGACCTTTATACCCTCGGCGCCGCCTGCGCCGACTTGCCGCTGTTGACGGGTGGCTCGGGCCTGGCCCTGGGACTTCCGGAAAACTTCCGCCGTGCCGGCAAGCTGCGCGACTTCGATCCAGCCTCGCTGCCGACGGTGGAAGGCGGCGAAGTGGTGTTGGCCGGCAGCGCGTCGATCGCCACCAACGGCCAGGTTGCCGCCTGGATCGAGGCCGGGCGGCCTGCGCTGCGCATCGACCCGCTGGCCCTGGCGGCCGGTGAACCGGTGGTGGCAAACGCTTTGGCTTTTGCACGCAACCAGCCGCACACCGTGTTGATCTACGCCACCAGCACCCCGGACGACGTCAAGGCGGTCCAGCAGCAACTGGGGGTCGAGCATGCGGGCGAACTGGTGGAGAACGCCTTGGGCGCCATCGCCCAGGCCCTTCGCGACAGTGGCGTGCGGCGCTTCGTTGTCGCCGGCGGTGAAACCTCCGGTGCGGTGGTCAAGGCTCTCGGCGTCCAGCTGTTGCAGATTGGCGCGCAGATCGACCCCGGGGTGCCGGCCACCGTGAGCAACACCGCCGAGCCGCTGGCGCTGGCCCTCAAGTCCGGCAACTTCGGCGGCCGGGACTTTTTCGCCAAGGCCCTGAAGCAATTGGCCGGAGGTGCGCAATGAGTCGCGAAAACGCACTGCGGGAGGAAATATGCACGGTTGGGCACAGCCTCTACCAGCGCGGGTTTACCGTGGGCAGCGCCGGCAACATCAGCGCCCGGCTCGATGATGGCTGGCTGATCACCCCCACCGACGCCTGCCTTGGGCGCCTGGACCCTGCGGCCATTGCCAAGGTCGACCTGGCGGGCAAATGGGTGTCGGGCGACAAGCCATCGAAAACCCTGGCCCTGCATCGCCAGGTCTACGATCGCAACCCTGGCGTGGGTGGCGTGGTGCATACCCATTCCACCCACCTGGTGGCCCTGACCCTGGCCGGGGTGTGGAGCCAGGACGACATCCTGCCGCCACTGACGCCGTATCAGGTGATGAAGGTGGGCCATATCCCATTGATCAACTATCAACGCCCTGGCGCACCCAATGTCGCCGAACAAGTGGCGCAACTGGCCAACCGCGTACGCGGTGTGATGCTCGAACGCCTGGGGCCGGTGGTCTGGGAAAGCTCCGTGTCCAAGGCCAGTTATGCCCTGGAAGAACTCGAAGAAACCGCACGGCTTTGGCTGATGAGCACCCCGCGACCGGCGCCACTGGACCAGGCCGCACTGGACGAACTGCGGGAGACGTTCGGCGCCCAGTGGTAAGCCTCCGGCTTTACCCGCAACCCCCTTGATGCACGCCTTCGCGACCCGAGGCAGCCACGCTGTCGCGAGCACGTGCCTGAACAATAAAAACAACAGGACATTCCAGCATGATCAAGCCCTACTGCAGTGTTGACCCTTACAGTGGCACTTACCTTTCGCACGTTCAATGCGCAGGGTGGATGCTATGAGCCCGCTTATTCTGATGGCAACCGCCGGCCTTGGGATCGCACTCCTGCTGTTCCTGGTGCTCAAGTACAAATTCCAGCCGTTTGTGGCGCTGATGCTGGTGAGCATCCTGGTGGCGTTGGTCGCCGGGGTAAAACCGGCCGACCTGGTCGCCACCATCGAAGGCGGGATGGGCAAGACTCTCGGCCATATCGCAATCATCATCGCCCTGGGCGCCATGATCGGCCGCATCATCGAATTGTCCGGCGGCGCCGAGGCGCTGGCGAAAACCCTGATCGAACGCTTCGGTAACCGGCGCACGCCGCTGGCGTTGACGGTGGCCGGCTTCATCATCGGTGTGCCGGTGTTCTTCGAAGTGGGGGTGATCATCCTGATGCCGCTGGCCTATGGCGTTGCCCGCCGTGCGCGCAAACCGCTGCTGATGTTTGCCTTGCCGATGTGCGCGGCGCTGCTCACGGTGCACGCCTTCCTGCCTCCGCATCCTGGTGCCGTGGCGGCCGCCAGCCAACTGGGCGCCGACCTGGGCCGAGTGCTGATGTTCGGGCTGCCGCTCACGGCCTTCCTGTGCTACGTCGGCTACCGCGTGGCCGGACGCATGACCCAGCGTTTTTACCCGATGTCCGATGATATCCGTGCCGAAGTCTACGGCCCCCACGTGACCAACGATGACCTGCGCGCCTGGCATAACGGCAACGCCGAGAACGTCGAACAGGGCGCTGGCGCCGTCGCGCACATGGGCCTCGAAGAGTCCACCAGCAGTATCGTTGCCAAGCTGCCGCCCGCGCCGGCACCGGGTTTCGGGTTGATCGTCAGCCTGATCCTGTTGCCCATCATCCTGATTCTGCTGGGCACCCTGGCGACGTCGCTGCTGCCCATCGAGTCGACGTTGCGGGCGATCATGACCGTCCTCGGAGCCCCGTTGGTGGCACTGCTGCTCGACACCTTGCTGTGTGCCTGGCTGCTGGGCTCCCGTCGCGGCTGGAGCCGTACCCAGGTGTCCGATGTGATCGGCTCGGCATTGCCCGGCGTGGCCATGGTGATCCTGATCGCCGGTGCCGGCGGCGTGTTCGGCAAGGTGCTGGTGGACACCGGCATCGGTGCGGTGGTCTCCGACTTGCTGCGCACCACCGGGCTGCCAGTGCTGGCGCTGGGCTTTTTGCTGACCATGCTGTTGCGCGCAGTACAGGGTTCGACCACCGTGGCGCTGGTGACGACAGCGGGTATCATCAGCCCGTTGATTGCCACGCTCAACCTGACGCCCAACCATATGGCCCTGCTGTGCCTGGCCATGGGCGGTGGCGGGCTGGCGATGTCGCACATCAACGATGCCGGCTACTGGATTTTCACTAAACTGGCCGGGCTCAACGTGGCTGACGGCCTGCGCACCTGGACGGTGATCACCACCCTGCTGGGTACCCTGGGTTTCCTTGTCACCCTGTTGATCTGGCCTTTTGTCTGAAGGAGTTCCCATGCCTCGCTTTGCTGCCAACCTGAGCATGCTCTACCCCGAACGCCCGTTCCTGGAACGCTTCGCCGCGGCCGCCGCCGACGGATTCGAAGCGGTGGAGTACCTCTTTCCCTATGAGTACAGCCCACAGGAACTCCAGCAACGCCTGACCGACAACGGCCTGGTGCAAGCCCTGTTCAACGCGCCACCGGGTGATTGGGCCGCGGGCGAGCGTGGCATCGCGACCTTGCCGGGTCGCGAGGACGAGTTTCGCACCGGTTTCGACCGGGCGCTGGAGTACGCCGCCGTGCTGGGCAATACCCGCATCCATGTGATGGCCGGCTTGCTGGCGTCGGAAAGCGACCGCGCGCGGCACCATGGGGTGTACCTGGAAAACCTCGCCTACGCGGCCGCCCAGGCGCAGCAGGCCGGCGTCACGGTGTTGCTGGAGCCGATCAACACCCGAGACATGCCAGGGTTTTTCCTCAACCGCCAGGACCAGGCGCAGGCCATCTGCAAGGAGGTCGGCGCCCGCAACCTGAAGGTCCAGTTCGACTGTTATCACTGCCAGATCGTCGAGGGCGACCTGGCCGTGAAACTGCGCCGGGACATGGGCGGCATTGGCCATATCCAGATTGCCGGCGTGCCCGATCGGCATGAACCGGACCTCGGGGAGCTGAATTACCCTTACCTGTTCGAGCTGATCGATGAACTGGGGTATGACGGCTGGATAGGCTGTGAATACCGACCGCGGGGTGACACCTCGGCCGGCCTGCAATGGTTGCGGGACTGGAAGGCACGCTAAACAACGCTACCGCCCCCGCTCGCCGCTCGCAGCAGACCGAAAAGGCCCGTCAGGCCGGCGTGAGGTCGGACGGCAACATCAGTTCGACCCCTTGCTTGCGTATGCCGTCTGCTGCGGCGGGCGCCAGCGCGGCGTCACTGATGACGATATCGAACTGCTCCAGCCCGGCGATCTTGTACATGCTGAAGGTGCCGTACTTGGAACTGCTGGCCACCAGCACCACTTGCGACGCCGACTGCATGGCCACCTGCTTGACCTCCACCTTCAACGCCGAAGGCGTGGTTATCCCGCGTCGCAGGTCCCAGGAACTGGTGGAGATAAAGGCGATATCGGTGACCACCTGGCGCAGGGTGGCCACCGCAAGCCCGCCCACACACGAATGGTTGGAGTGATCCAGCTGCCCGCCCGTGTGAATCACCGTCACTTGCGGGGCGTCCATCAGCGCCTGCACCACGCCGAAGTCGTTGGTCACCACCGTCATGCCGGCAAGTGCCTTGATGTAGGGCACGATCTCCAGCGTGCTGGTGCCTGCGTCCAGGTAGACCGTCATGTCCGCACGCAGCAAGCGCGCGGCGAGCTTGGCCATGGCCTGCTTCTGCGGCAACTCCACCACGGCCTTGAGCTGATGGCTCGGCTCGCTGTGAAGCTGGCTGGCAATGCGCACCCCACCGGTGACCGAATACGCCCGGCCTTCCTGCTCCAGCAATGCAATGTCGCGCCGCACGGTCATGTGGGAGCAGTCGAACATCTCCATCAACTGATGGACACTCAGCACTTGATGCTTGCGCAACTGACGCAGTATCAGCTCACGGCGCTGATCAGGAATCATCGGTGCGCCGCTCTCGGCGGTGATGTCCTTCTGGCTTGGCATGCAAGGCTCCAACAGTTACGGCGGGTGGGTTCGGGTGCACCCCATAGTAGCGAATCCACCACAGCCCGCGCGAGCCTGGCAAAAAAATGCAGCCGGCACACACACCTACTTCAACCGCCCGGCCTCACCCAGCCAAGCGGGTGCGCCTTTGTGCAGCCAGTCAGTGGCCGCAGGATTGTGTTTGACCCGGCTGTCCAGAAACGCCACGCCAATGGCCTGGATCGCCGCGACTTGCTTGGGATCCGGCGCCGGTTCGCCCGCCATCGGGCTACCGCCGCCAGGTTTGGCGCCGTGCTTGTGCCCTCGACCTTTGGGCGCATCGCCGGACGAATCACTGCCTTTATCGGCCTTTTTCGCCGGCCGGTTGAATAACTCACTGCCCGCCAACGTCTTGTGCGTCGCACTGTTCAGGTCCAACCGGACACTACCGGCCACCCTCACCGAGTCACCCAATACTTCCCGCTGGCGGTAGGAACTGACCCAGTTGAATGGGTCTTCATCCTGCTGACCGGTCATCGACAGCACGGGCGCCGATATCCGGGCATACCGGTCTGGCCCGGCATCGGCGTCCACATAAGGGCTGAGCAGCAGCACTGCCTTGGGCTGAACCGCAACGCCCGACGCAGCGCCAGGCTCCAGCGCCCCGGCGAGCGCCTCGGCGGTTTGCGCGCCAAAATCAAAGCCCGCCACCACCACCTGGTTCCAGTCTATGGCTGCCAGTTGCGTATCGCCCTTGGCGGCCCGTGCCCGAACCTCAGTCAGGACTTTCTGCAAGGTGGACAGCCTGTCGCGCAGTGCGGCGGCGGAGTAATGACCGCTCGCCATCCCGCGAAAATCGCCATATTGCGCCTGCTGCGAGGCGAAGATCGACTGATCATGGGCGTGCTCCTGAACCGACAGCACCGCATAACCGGCCTGTGCCCAAGCCTTGCGCCACGCCACGCCGCCCGAGGCCGACTCTCCCAGCCCCGGCAAGTAGATAATCAGCGGCACGCGCTCCTGGGTCACCGGGGCCAACCACGCCACATTCACCGATTGCTGATCGACTTGCCAGGTTGCGTCCCAGCCGGCCGTTTGGTAGTGGGACGGTTGATAAGCGGTACTCAGCTCCTTATCGACCCGCTCGCTGAAAGCGGCTCGCGGGTTTGGCGGATCGCCCGCACACCCTGCGATCAATCCCAGGCTGCCCACCAGGGCGCCCACCGCCAGCCAGTACCGCGGTTGAAAGCTCATTCGATGCATACCGTCATTCAGTTCAAGATGAATGGCAGCGTAACCGACCCGCTGGCGAACGCCGCACGCGTACAGGTAAAGAATGGGTAAAGCGTGACGGCACGATGGCCGTCTTCGCGGGTCTTTGTTTTATGAGAACCGGAAAAACTTCATGGAGACGCCTGTGAGCATCAGAGACAACGCCGAGGACTACCAGGATCTCAAGCGGGCCGTCGGCTTGCTTGAGTCACCCTCCCTGACCGCCCGGCTGTCGGGCATGATCGGCTCCCCCATTGAAAGTGCGGTGAAGGCCTTGCCGGGGGTGGTTTCAAAAAGGATCAATGGCGCCGTGGCGGCGGCGCTGCACTCCTCTGCTGGCGCGGCGCTGAAGAGCCTGGAGAACAGCCCGAAAAAGCCAGCCTCGACCCGGCTGCACAAGGCCTTCGCGGCGACCTCTGGCGCTATCGGCGGAGCCTTCGGTTTTGCGGCGCTGTTTGTTGAACTGCCGATCTCCACCACCATCATGATGCGCGCGGTCGCCGATGTGGCGCGCAGCGAAGGTTTTGACCTGGGTGATCTCGCCACCAAGCAGGCCTGCATCGAAGTGTTTGCCATGGGCGGTAACAGCCAGGTCGACGATGCAACGGAAACGGGTTACTACATGACCCGCAGCTTTACCACCCAGGCCATGCAGCAACTGTCGAAAGAACTGGCGGGAATCGCCGCCAAGCAGGGCTCCAAGGCCATCAGCAGCCTGTCCCCGGGGCAAGCGGGCAAATGGCTGGCGATCCTGATCGACAAGGTCGCGACCCAGTTTGGCTTTACCATTTCCAGCAAATTCGCGGCGCAGGCCGTTCCCGTGATGGGCGCCTTTACCGGGGCGACCATCAATACGCTGTTCACCCACTTCTATCAGGACATGGCGCGGGGGCACTTCATCGTCAAACGGCTTGAAGATCAATATGGGTTTGAGGCGATCAAGGATGAGTACATGGCCATCAAGGCTGCCGACCGGATGCATACGCTTGAGCTATCTGGTAAATAGAAAAAACAACATCATAATGATGGCACTGTCTGATATTTTGTTAAACGAACACAGCCACTCCGAGGATTGTCATGGGCGAAGGCGCTCCTATTCCGCCGAATGAAGTTGAACGGCTAAAAGAGGTCGCGAAATTTTGTCCACCCGACAGCGACTACGATGACGTCTTTGAAAAAATCGTCGAGATGGCGTCTGCCTACTTCAACGCCCCCATCGCATTGATTTCAATTGTCGATAAACACCGGCAATGGTTCAAGGCACGCGTGGGGCTTACAGAAACGCAGACATCGCGAGAAGTCTCTTTTTGCGCCTACTCCACGCTGGACAATTCCCTGTTGGAGGTGTTGGACGCCACGCTGGATGCCCGTTTCAAACACAACCCGCTGGTAACAGGGCCGCCGCATATTCGTTATTACGCGGGCGCGCCGTTGACCACGGAGGATGGTTTTACACTGGGAAGTCTCTGCATCATTGACACCGTCTCCCGCCCCCCCATGACCGAGCGTGACAATGCCATGCTCAACGGCTTCGCGGAACTGGTGATGATGCGCATCCAAGGCATGCGGTCTCGCAACTTTATAGACCAACCCACGGGGCTGTTTAATCGACTCAGGCTTGAGGAAGATATCCGTCAAGCGTTGAAGGTCAAGAACCGGTGCAAGGTGTATGCCGTTGACATTATCTCGCCAAAGTTCCTCAACGACATCGTAAAGGCCCTGGGGTATAGCTTTGCGGGAGACCTGGTGTTGGCGATCAAATCTCGCCTGCAAAAACGCTTACCCGCCCGGTGCCTGCTTTACAAAATAAGCCCGACCCGGTTTGGCTTTCTCCTTGAGGAGGAACAAACCACCGAGCACATCTGCGCAAGTATTCTGACGGACTTCAAAAAACCGGTTGAATGCCACGGCATCCCCATACTCATGCAAGTGGGAATTGGCGTCCTGCCCATTCATGGCGCAGGGCAGCAAGACTGGCTGCGCCTGCTGGTCAGCGCGGCAGATGAGGCGCGTGACCGCAAGCTGGGATGGTCTCTCTATAAACCCCATTTTGATGCCGCTCAACAACGCGCGTTCATGTTGTTGAGTTCGTTGCCGGAGGCGGTCAGCTCCGACCAACAGTTCAGCCTGGTGTATCAGCCCAAAATCAAACTGCCCTCAGGAAAGTGTCATTCGGTAGAGGCATTGTTGCGATGGACCCATCCGTTGCTTGGCCCCATCAGCCCTGCTGAATTCATCCCCTTGGCTGAAAAAACCGCGCTGATACCCTCCGTTGGATTATGGGTGCTCAACGCAATCATCCGGCAAGCCGTTGTTTGGAAAGCACAAGGTGTGCGCCTGCGGATAGCGATGAATATCACTGTCAGCGATCTGGAAAGTGCCGAGTTCGTAGACGCGATGATTCATGAAATTCAAACCCACGGCCTGGACCCGGCCAGCTTTGAACTTGAATTTACCGAAAGCATGCTGATGACCAATCCTGAAGAAGTCATCCGTCAATTGGAGCGCGTTCGTCAGATTGGCATAGAGGTCGCGGTTGATGATTTCGGCACTGGCTACAGCAACTGGGCGTATTTGAAAGAGCTTCCGGCCACGACCGTCAAGCTTGATCAATCACTGATCAGCGGACTGGGTACCAATCAAAATGACAAGCAACTGGTTAAAACCCTGATAGGCCTGGCGAAGGGGCTTGGCTACCGCGTCGTTGCCGAAGGCGTAGAAAACCAAGGTATTCTCGACCTGTTGATACAGTGGGGGTGTTCCGAAGCGCAGGGCTACTTGATCGCAAAACCTATGAGCGCGACGGACCTTGAAACCTGGACAGGACAAGGGGGCTACGGCGCATCGGCAGCGCCGTTTCCCATCAGAACCTAATGCTTGTCTGGCGTTGCAGTGGCGGGAGCTTGCAGAAAGCCTCGCGCCAACTGCTGGTATAACTCAGGTCCCATCCGGGCGCTGACCGCTTTGGCAATCAGCGCGACAGCCAGGAGACTGATCACCATCCCATGGCTGTCGATCATCTCCATGACGATGATCGCCGACGTGATAGGCGACTGTGTTACCGCCGCCAGGAAGCCCACCATGCAGAGCGCAATCATCGGTTGAGCGGCCACATTGAAAAAATCGGCGGCATTGGCTCCCACCGCAGCACCTACTGCCAGGGACGGCGCAAAGATACCGCCGGGGATACCGGAAAAATAGGTCACTACGGTGGCCAGAAAGCGCGTGATGGGTGCGTGCCATGGCAGGCCAATATCGGACACGATGAGCTGCGAGGTGATGCCGTAACCACTGCCGAATGACGTACCGCCACTGAGCCAGCCGAGCATGGCCACAATCAGCCCACAGCCACCGGCGAACCACACGGGGTGCAAGCGGCGCCACTCCCAGAGAACGAATCGACGATGCCGTTGCGGCCACAGCAGCATGCGGCTGAACAACCCTCCCAGAAGACCGCAGCCGATACCGGATGCCAACACAGGAACGACGACATCCAGGCTGACATCTTGCACATCAAAGTGACCGAAATAGTTGTAGTTGCCCTGTAACGCGATCGCGACCATCCCCGACAGAATGATCGTGCTGAGCAACACGCCACTGGTTCGGGTCTCCAGCTTTCGCCCCAACTCTTCTACCGCAAAGGCCACGCCGGCCAATGGTGTGTTGAACGCGGCAGCAATGCCCGCGGCGCCTCCGGCCAGGATCAGATCCTCGGGGCGGATAATCCGCGCATTGGGCAGGTAGCGGTGAAAGAAGTGCATGATCGAAGCGGCCACTTGAACCGAGGGGCCTTCGCGCCCCGCCGAAAAGCCCCCCGTCAAGGCCAGCGTGCCAAGCCCTATCTTGGCGAACGCAAGACGCAAAGACACCAAATGATTGACGGGCTTGCCTTGGTGGGCGAGCCGTGTGGCTGCGATCACCTGGGGAATACCGCTGCCTTGGGCCCCGGCGAAAAACCGCGTAGTCAGCCACACCACCAGCATCCCGACCAGCGGTGTGTAGATAAACGGCAGCCAGGGCCGCCCGGCGGTCTGCTGAGCAAACTGCATCAGTGCCAGGTCGGCCAGACGGGCAAACATCACCACCAGCAGGCCCGCACAGGTAGCCGCGGCCCAGAGCGTCACGCGGGTGCGCCAGCGGATAGAGGTAAAGCGACGGCGTAGCAACAATAACGGTTTGATCACCCGAGCAGATTCCCGTTGAGGTTCGATGGCATGCAACGTCAAAAACAAGGGGGCAGGCAATGACCTGCGCTTGTGGATGATCCTCCTGGAACCCCAAGTGCTCTTGCTTTGGACGCGCCGATGTCGAGGCGCAACCACTCTAGTGCGCACTCGGCAATGGTGTCACGCGTTTATCCAGCAACGGCAGATCGATTTCAGGGGCTGTGACGCAGGGCGATAGCGGCCAGGCCAGGCAGAAAAAAGGCCCACACCGTGGGCCTTCTCAAGAAACGCGTGAGCGTCAGGCCAGTTCAAAACGATCCAGGTTCATCACCTTGGTCCAGGCCGACACGAAGTCCTCGACAAATTTGTCCTCGGCGTCGGCACTGCCATAAACCTCCGAGAGCGCCCTTAACTGGGCATGCGAACCGAATACCAGGTCGACACGGGTACCCGTCCACTTGACTGCACCGGTCTTGCGGTCATGCGCCTCAAAGGTATCGTGGGTGCCAGCGGCTGGCTTCCATTCAACCCCCATATCCAGCAGGTTGCTGAAGAAGTCATTGGTCAGGGCCCCCGGGCGATCCGTGAAGACTCCGTGCTGGCTCTGCCCGACGTTAATATTCAACACCCGAAGGCCGCCCAACAGCACCGTCATTTCCGGTGCCGTCAGTGTCAGAAGTTGCGCCTTGTCCACCAGCAACGCTTCAGCCGACACCCGGTAGTGGCCCTTCAGGTAGTTCCGAAAGCCATCGGCGACCGGCTCAAGGAAACCAAACGACTCGACATCCGTCTGCTCCTGAGAGGCATCCGTGCGCCCCGGCGTGAAAGGCACTGTGATCTGCCGGCCGGCATTTTTTGCCGCCTCCTCAACTCCCACACTGCCCGCCAGCACGATCAGGTCGGCCAGGGAAATCTTTTTGCCTCCCGTCTGTGCGGTATTGAAGTCGCCCTGAATCGCTTCGAGACGCTTCAGTACGCCCGACAGTTGCTCAGGCTGGTTGACCGCCCAGTCCTTCTGCGGAGCCAGGCGCAGGCGCCCGCCATTGGCTCCCCCGCGCTTATCGGAGCCACGGAAGGTGGACGCTGCGGCCCATGCCGTCGAAACCAGCTGCGAGACCGTCAGCCCTGCGGCGAGAATCTTTTGCTTGAGCGCCGCCAGATCCTGTTCATCCACCAGTGGATGGTCGACTTTTGGAATCGGGTCCTGCCACAGCAACTCTTCCGAGGGCGTTTCCGGGCCGAGATAACGGGCAAGCGGGCCCATGTCACGGTGGGTAAGCTTGAACCAGGCGCGGGCAAACGCGTCGGCCAGTTGGTCGGGGTTGGCCAGAAAACGTCGGGAAATCTGCTCGTACGCCGGATCGAAACGCAGCGCCAGGTCCGAGGTCAACATGCTCGGCGCATGCCGCTTGCCAGCGTCATGGGCATCCGGAACCTTGCCGGCGCCGGCACCGTTCTTCGGTGTCCACTGATGCGCTCCCGCCGGGCTCTTGGTCAGTTCCCATTCAAAGCCAAAGAGGTTTTCGAGGTACTCATTGCTCCATTTCGTCGGCGTCGAGGTCCAGGTCACTTCCAGCCCGCTGGTGATGGTGTCACCGCCCTTGCCGCTGCCAAATCTGTTTTTCCAGCCAAGCCCCTGCTCTTCCAGGCCAGCGGCTTCCGGTTCCGGGCCGACGTTATCCGCCGGGCCTGCGCCGTGGGTTTTGCCGAAGGCGTGACCGCCGGCAATCAGTGCAACGGTCTCTTCATCATTCATCGCCATGCGGCCGAAGGTTTCACGGATATCCTTCGCCGAGGCAACCGGGTCCGGAACCCCTTCCGGCCCTTCCGGGTTCACGTAGATCAGGCCCATCTGTACAGCGGCAAGAGGGTTTTCCAGATTGCGCTCGCCGCTCCCGGTGCGGCTTTCTTCGTTGCCATGGTTCTGCGGTTCGGCCACCAACGTACCATCGCCCGGCTGCTGCATTTTCTTTTGCGCGCCGTAACGCTCTTCTCCCCCCAGCCAAGTGGTCTCGGCCCCCCAGTAAACGTCTTCGTCCGGTTCCCAGACATCCGGGCGACCGCCAGAGAACCCGAAGGTCTTGAAGCCCATGGACTCCAGCGCAACGTTACCGGTGAGGACGATCAGATCGGCCCAGGAAATCTGGCGGCCGTACTTTTGCTTGACCGGCCAGATCAGGCGACGGGCTTTATCCAGGCTGACGTTGTCAGGCCAGCTGTTGAGCGGAGCAAAGCGCTGCTGACCGGTACCGGCACCGCCACGACCGTCAGCGGTACGGTAAGTCCCGGCACTGTGCCAGGCCATGCGAATGAACAGCGGGCCGTAATGGCCAAAGTCCGCCGGCCACCAGTCCTGGGATTGCGTCATGACATCGCGCAAATCCTGCTTGACCGCTTCGAAGTCAAGGCTCTTGAACGCCTTGGCGTAGTCGAAGCCCTGACCCATGGGGTCGCTGAGGGAGGAGTGCTGATGCAGGATCTTTAAATTCAGTTGCCGGGGCCACCAGTCTCGGTTCGTGGTGCCACCACCCGCAGCGTGGTTGAACGGGCATTTCGATTCAGTTGACATGCTTGATACACCTTTTCGTCATGTTCATCCGTACCATCGCGCCCACTGGCGCACTTCAGGCATTGATGGCTGAGTGCTGAGATTAGCTTCGATCGCGGAAAACTCTAATAGCTAGAACGTTATCCCTCGATAGGCAGGCTCTTTGGATTGAAGAACCGAAGGAGTACCCGTTCTTCTGCATCCATGGTGTGGGCAAGGGCTCGAAGGTTCTTCTCGCTGCCGGCAGGCGCGGTGCCGAAGAACGCCTCTCTATGCCACTCACCGCTCGCTGATCGGCTTCGAATCCGCAGGTTCAGCCCCCGCGATGACAATTCGGTAATGGCAATCACCGTGCCTTTCGACGTTGGATCCAATAAGTCAAAAAATGACCGATAATCGCCCATGCTTTCTCAAGAAGATTGAATAAATCATTGACCGACAGCGACTCCAGCAATTTAATGGATCCATTAAATAAAAATAATGCCTCGCCTGGAGAGTTGCCATGTACCCCAAGAACACTTGGTATGTCGCCTGCACACCCGATGAAATCGCTCAAAAACCCCTGGGTCGGCAGATCTGCGGTGAAAAAATGGTGTTTTATCGCGGCCTGGAAGGCGTCGTGGCTGTCGAGGATTTCTGCCCCCATCGTGGCGCTCCGCTCTCGTTGGGCTATGTGGAAAACGGCAACCTGGTCTGTGGCTATCACGGCCTGGTCATGGGAGCCGACGGTAAGACCGTCGAAATGCCGGGCCAGCGGGTGCGCGGTTTTCCGTGCAACAAGACGTTTGCAGTGGTGGAACGCTACGGCTTCATTTGGGTGTGGCCGGGGGATCAGGCCCAGGCGGACCCGGCGCTGATTCATCACCTGGAGTGGGCCGTGAGCGACCAGTGGGCCTACGGCGGCGGGCTCTTTGATATCCAGTGCGATTACCGCCTGATGATCGACAACCTGATGGACCTGACCCACGAAACCTACGTTCACGCTTCCAGCATCGGCCAGAAGGAAATCGACGAAGCCCCTCCCGTGACCACAGTGGAGGGCGACGAAGTCGTCACCGCCAGGCACATGGAAAACATCATGGCTCCGCCGTTCTGGCGCATGGCCCTGCGCGGCAACAACCTCGCCGACGATGTGCCGGTGGACCGCTGGCAGATCTGTCGCTTCACCCCGCCCAGCCATGTGCTGATCGAAGTCGGCGTGGCCCACGCCGGCAAGGGCGGCTACCACGCAGCGCCCGAACACAAGGCGGCAAGCATCGTGGTCGACTTCATCACCCCGCAAACCGAGACGTCGATCTGGTATTTCTGGGGAATGGCGCGCAACTTCAACCCTCACGACGAGGCGCTGACCGCCAGCATTCGCGAAGGCCAAGGGAAGATTTTCAGCGAAGACCTGGAGATGCTCGAGCGTCAGCAGCAGAACCTGCTGGCCCACCCGCAACGCAACCTGCTCAAGTTGAATATCGATGCCGGCGGCGTGCAGTCGCGCAAAATCCTGGAACGCCTGATTGCCAAGGAACGCACCCTCGAACCACAACTGATCACGACCACCACCGCCTGAACGGCGCGACAACCCTGCGAGGACCGAACATGATCGATGTGGTGGTGGTATCCCGTAATAACGAAGCCCAGGACATTTGCAGCTATGAACTGGCCAGGGTCGATGGCCAGCCGCTGCCCGCCTTCAGTGCCGGCGCGCACATTGACGTGCATCTGCCGGATGGACTGGTGCGCCAGTATTCGCTGTGCAATCACCCCGAGGAGCGTCATCGCTACCTGATCGGCGTACTCAACGACCCGGCTTCGCGCGGCGGCTCGCGCAGCATGCACGAGCAAGTACACGAGGGCACCCGCCTGACGATCAGCGAACCACGCAATCTCTTCCCCCTGGCCCACGAAGCACGCCGTAGCCTGCTGTTCGCCGGCGGCATCGGCATCACCCCGATCCTGTGCATGGCCGAGCGCCTGGCCCATGCGGGCGCCGACTTCGACCTGCATTACTGTGCCCGCGCCAGTGAACGTGCGGCGTTTGTACAGCGGCTCAAGGCGTCGCCGTTTGCCGAGCGAGTGTTCCTGCATTTCGATGAGCAGCCCCACACGGCCCTCAGGGCTGCCGAGGTGCTGGCCGCGCCCGCAGACGATGTGCACCTGTATGTCTGCGGCCCCGGCGGCTTCATGCAACACGTACTCGACAGTGCGCGGGCGCAAGGCTGGCAGGAGGACTGCCTGCATCGCGAGTACTTCTCGGCGGCGTCGGTGGACAATAGCCTCGACGGGAGCTTTTCGGTGAAGCTCGGCAGCAGCGGCCAGGTGTTCGAAATCCCCGCCGACAAGACCGTGGTCCAGGTCCTGGAAAGCCAGGGCATCGAGATTGCCGTGTCCTGCGAACAAGGGATTTGTGGCACCTGCCTGACCCGTGTGCTGGACGGCATACCGGAGCACCGCGACCTGTTCCTCACCGAGCAGGAACAAGCGCTGAACGACCAGTTCACGCCCTGCTGCTCACGCTCGAAAACGCCACTGCTGGTGCTCGACATCTGAACCGCGTCACGACGCGGGCAAAATCACCTTCATGCGCGCGTCGGCAGTGGCTGAGCTGAAGATCTCGGCATACCGCAAGGTCGCATTGGCGTGTTCGCGCATGATGGCTTCGGCGCGCGCGCCCTGGCGATTGACCAGGGCATCGAACACCGAGTGATGCTGCATGTGGGCATAGTTGAAGCGCCGGTATTCACGGGCCATGTCCTCACGATCCACCGCCAGCGCGGTCACCGAGGCGAAGGGCAGGTGATCATTGCGTGCCAGTGCATCCGCGATCGCCGGGTTGTGGCTGCCCTCCACGATGACCTGGTGAAAGCGCATGTTCAGGTCGTGGTAAACCTCAAGGTCATCTTCGGTCACGTAGCCTTTGTCGAACAGTTGGTCGCCTTCCACCAGGCAGCGCTCCAGCGCCGCACGCGCCGCGTCGCAAAGACCATGCTCGGCGGCTTGCCGCGCAGCCAGCCCTTCAAGCACGCCACGCACTTCGACGGCGCCGGCAATGTCGCTGGGGCTGACCGAACGCACCTGATAGCCGCGCCCGCCGAACGGCACCAGCAGCCCTTCCTGCTCGAGGGTACGGAACGCCATGCGCACCGGCATGCGCGACACACCAAAGCGTTGCGCCGTGGGGATTTCCATCAGGCGTTCCCCCGCCACCAGCTCCCCGCTGGCAATCATCTTGCGCAGTGCTACCAGCACCAATTGACCGGGCTTACTCATCCAGGCAACTTCCAGAAAACGTGGGCTGCCATAGTACCGCAAGCATCCGATCCCGTCAGACGAACGCCAGTGCGGCGCGCGCCCCCTCTATGGCACCCAGGTGTTGCGCCAGTCGCGACGGCAGGTAATCGAAAAAGAACCCGGCACTTTGCAGCTTGGCAGCACGCAACGGATCGTCTTCGGGCAATGCCCTGGAGACCCGCGCAGCCCGCGCCCAGGCAAAGGCCAGCAACGCCACGCCACAGAGCTGGAGGAAATCCGGCGCAGCCCGATAGGGGTATTCACTGTCTGCCTGGGAGCGTTCACCCAGGGCGCTCACCACGCCGGCCAGCGAGTCGCACAGACTGCCCAATGCGCGGGAAAACCCTGCGCACTCGACATGCTGCAAGCCCTGCCCGGCCTCGGCACGCAACTCGGCCAGCAGCAGGCCAAAGGCACGACCTTCATCCCCCAGCACTTTGCGCAGTAACAAGTCATTGGCCTGGATCTCGTTACTGCCCTCGTAGATCATCGCGATGCGGCTGTCCCGCAGGGTTTGCTCGATGGCGAACTCGGTGACGTAGCCGTAACCGCCAAACACCTGCAACGCATTGCTCGCCTGGCGAAAGCCCTGTTCGGTGAAAAATGCCTTGATGATGGGGGTCAGCAACGGCGCCAACCGGGCGGCCGACGAGTCCTGGTCATGCTCGGCCTGATCAAGCAAGTGCGCCGCCCAATAGCCGATGGCGCGCATGCCCTCGCTGGTGGTGCGCAGCTCCAGCAACACACGGCGCATGGCCGGGTGATAACGGATCGGGTCAGCGGCCTGGGCCGCCACGTCTTCGGGCCTGGACGGTGCACGCATCTGCACGCGCTCGGCGGCGTACTGCCGGGCATTCTGCCAAGCCGCCTCGGCATGCCCCAGGCCCTGCAGGCCGACATGCAGGCGCGCCGAATTCATCATCACGAACATCGCCGCCAGGCCCTGATTGGCATTACCGATCAGCCAGCCTTGGGCGGCGTCGAATACCAGGGAGCAGGTGGCGCTGCCCTTGATGCCCATCTTGTGTTCGATACCATCGCAATGCACGCCATTAACCCGGCCATCGTCCAGCTGCTTGGGCACCAGGAACAGTGAAAGGCCGCGACTGCCCGGCGGCGCACCGGGCAGGCGCGCCAGCACCAGGTGCAGGATATTGGCCGTGAGGTCGTGCTCACCGCCGGAGATAAACAGCTTGCTGCCGCTCAAGCGATAGCTGCCATCCGCCTGGGGGTCAGCGCGACAGCGCAGCAGACCGACATCGCTGCCAGCCTGGGACTCGGTCAGGCACATGGTGGGCAACGCCTGGCCACTGACAATCTCGGGCAGGTAGCGTGCCTGCAGCCAAGGGGCGGCGTGAGTCTTGAGGCACAGATAGGCGCCGTGGGCGATCCCGGTGTACATGGCCCAGGCGTGATTGCTGGCGTAGAGCATCTCTTGCAGCGCCGCATCGAGCAGTTGCGGCAAGCCCTGCCCGCCCTGCGCTTCGGCGCACGCCAGCGCCGGCCAGCCACCCTCGACATAAGCCCGATAGGCCTCGACGAAACCGTCCGGGGTGCTGACCTGGCCCGCCTGCCAGCGGCAGCCCTGGCGATCACCGTGGCTGTTCAACGGCGCCAGCACGCCCTGGCTGAAGCGTGCCGCCTCCTCCCATACTTGTAATGCCAGCGGCAGGTCGAGGGCCTCGAACGCCGGGTTGCGCCGCCAGCTGTCGGGCGCCTGCAACCAGTGTTCAAGGACAAATTGCATATCGCGCAGGGGCGCCTCATAGCTCCACATCGGGACACCTCATCGAAAAAGAAAGAATCACGCACTCAAGCGCCAAAGGCAGGGTTCTCGATCAGCAGTGCCATGCCCTGCCCACCGCCCACACACGCCGCGGCAATCCCGTAGCGCAGGTTGTGCTGACGCAGTTGTCGGGCCAGGGACATGACCAGGCGCAGGCCAGTGGCAGCCAGTGGATGCCCCAGTGCCAACGAGCCGCCCTGGACGTTGAGGCGGGTGCTGTCCAGCTCAAGTTCATGGGCCACCGCCAGCACTTGGGCGGCCTGGGCTTCGTTGATCTCGAAGCGGCCGATGTCATCCAGATTCAACCCGCTGCGTTGCAGCAGCAGACGAATCGCCGGCGCCGGGCCGATGCCCATGAACTCGGGGGCCACGCCGACCACTGCGCTGGCCAGCAGCCGAGCCAGGGCCGGACGCGTGCAGGCCGAGGCGCGGCCCACCAACGCCGCCGCCGCGCCATCCACCACGGCACAACTGTTCCCGGCGGTTTGCACCCCGCCGGGATGCACGGCGCGCAAGCGTGTCAGGCTCGCAAGGTCGGTGGGCCGGGGGTGACTGTCCTCGCTGACGGCACAGGCCCGACGTGCCAGGCGGATGCCTCTGGGCTGGTATCCCTCAAGCTCAAACACCTGGTTATCGACCGCCACCACCTCTTCAACCCAAGCGCCGTCACGCTGCGCCTGCAACCCTCGCTGATGGCTGTCACAGGCATAAAGGTCCACCGCCTCGCGACTCAGGCCATAACGCCGCGCCAGGTTGTCGGCGGTGGCAATCATGTCCAGGCCCGGAGCCGGGTCGTACAGGGCTTCCCACAGAAAATCCTTGAACTGGACCTCGCCGCCAAGACGAAACCCGCCCCTGTGGGTGTAAGCCGCGATGGGGTTGCGCGACATGGATTCACTGGCCACACACAAGGCCAGTTGCACGCCGTCCCGCAGTTGCCCGGCGGCCTGGCGCAACAGCTCGAAACCGGTGGCGCAGATGCGCTGCACCCCCAGTGCCGGGACCGCTTGCGCCACACCGCTGTACAAGCCGATATGCCGTGGCAGCAAGTAGGCATCGAAGCTGGCCTGGGCCATGGAGCCGGCCAGCACGCTGTCCACTGCCTGCGGTTCAATACCCGCCCGGGCCAGTACTTCACGGCCAACCTTGATCCCCAGGTCGATGGGCGAGACCTGAGACAGTGCCCCACCCAGGTCAACCCAGGGGGTGCGCACGGCCTCGAAAATCGCCACATCGGCAAATGCCGAATACTGCCCGTTCAAGGCTTGGGCTCGGCACGCAGCAGCGTGGTGTCTTCGCCGCGATACAACGCCTCGACCTTGGCGGCGCGCCATTGCAGTACCGCCCGCTGGTTGATCGAACCTTTGTCGGTGATTTCCCCACGGTCGATGGACGCCGGCTCGTCGAGCAGGGCAATCCATTCCACGCGGCTGGCATTGCCGGTGGCCCCGCGATTGAGGCGTTGCAACCAGTCGCCGAACCACTGGCGCACCGGCGCGCTGCCCAGCACTTCGGCGTCGCTGGCGTCGGCGTCCAGGCCCGCCAGTCGACGGCATTCGTAGAGCCTGGGGAACACCAGTGCTCCGAGGCACTCGCGGTCGGGCGCGGCAATCACCAGGTCCTGCACATAGGGCGAGCCGTCGAGCACCGCGCGGTTGCGCAACGGACCAACGCTGACAAACACCCCGGAAGAGAGCTTGAAATCCTCGGCAATCCGCCCATCGAACATCAGGCCCAGTTGCGGTTGCTGAGGGTCGGCGAGCTTGATCGCATCTCCTGAACAGTAGAACCCCTGTTCGTCGAACACCTCGGCGGTTTGCTGGGGTGCCCGCCAGTACCCCGGCATGATGTGCGGCCCGCGAAAGCGCCCTTCGAACTTGCCGTCCACCGGCACCAGGCGCACCTCGCAGCCCGGCGCGGGCAAACCGATATAACCGGCCATGGACAACGGCCCGGTAGTGAAGGTGCAGGACGGCGCGGCTTCGGTCATGCCCAGCCCGGCCATCATGCGGATGCGTTCACCACAGTGCTGTTCGGCCACGCGGTCGAGGCGATCCCAGATACTTTGGGAAAGGCCGGCGGCGGCGAAGAAGAACAGTTTCATGCGCGCAAAAAAACGCTCGCGCAACTCGGCGTCCTGTTCCAGGGCGTTGACCAGTTCTTCCCAGCCCTTGGGCACCGTCAGGTAAGCCGTGGGCGAAACCTCCTTGAGGTTGCGCAAGGTCTGGGCAAAACCCTGGACCGTCGGTTTGCCGTCGTCCAGATAAAAGGTGCCGCCGTTGTAGAGCACGATGCCGACGTTGTGGCTGCCACCAAACGTGTGATTCCACGGCAGCCAGTCCACCAGCACCGGCGGCTCCTCACCGAACACCGGAAATGTCTGCAACAGCATTTGCTGGTTGGCACAGAGCATGCGCTGGGTGGTGACCACGGCCTTGGGCAATTTGGTCGAGCCCGAGGTGAAGAGAAACTTGGCGATGCTGTCGGGACCGGTGGCCTTGAAGGCCTGCTCGGCCTCAGCGCCACCCGGCGTGTGCAGGAGGCTGGCGAAGCTTATTTGGCTGCGCCCGGGCACTTGGCCGCGCACGCAGATCAGCGGGGTTTCGGCCGGTAATACGGCCTCGATCGCACGCTGGTAGGCCGGCGCATCGCTGACGAACACCAGGCCGGGTTGCAGCAGGTCACAGACATGCCGCAGCTTGGCGAAATCCTGGGACAACAACGAGTACGCCGGCGATACCGGGCAATAGGGAATGCCGGCGTACATGGCGCCGAGGGCTACCTGCAAATGCTCGATGTCGTTGCCCGACAGCAAGGCCAGCGGCTTGTCCGCCGACAGCCCGTAACTCAGCAGGCCCTGGGCAATCGCGCGCACGCTGTCGAGCATCTCGCGGTAGCTGACACGGCGCCAATCACCGCCGTCTTGGCGTGCCGCGATAAACGTCTGCTCGGGCCGTACCCGAGCCCAATGCACCAGGCGATCGAGCAAGCGCGCCGGCAACTCGGCCAGGGGTTCCAGGGAGCGCATGTGCAACACGCCCTGTTCTTCGGTGACCGCCACGGGTGCGTGGCCGATGGAGACCTCACGGTATCGCGGTGCGGGCTGGGGTTGCGGTCGGAATTCGGAACTCACAAGGATGTCCTCCAGCAAGGCGGATCACAGCCGCCTTGTTATTGTTATGTCGCGGCGCCTGCTCAGATCGGGTAATGCCGTGGCCCGTTCTGCAAGGTCACCCAGCGCAATTGCGTGAAGTGCTCAATGGACGCCTTGCCACCAAAGCTGCCGTACCCACTGGACTTGACCCCACCAAACGGCATCTGCGCCTCGTCATGCACCGTCGGGCCGTTGATATGGCAAATGCCCGACTCGACCCGCTGCGCCAGGGCCAATGCACGCCCGGTGTCGCGACTGAAGATCGCCGCCGACAGGCCGAACTCGGAGTCGTTGGCCAAGCGCAGCAAGGCTTCATCACCGTCACCACGCAGCAGTACGGCCACCGGGCCGAAGGACTCTTCGCGGTACAAGCGCATCTGTTCGGTGACACCATCGATCAGGGTCGGCTGCAGGACGCTGCCCTCCAGTTGGCCGCCCACCACCAGCCGCGCGCCCTTGGCCAGGGCATCGTCGATCAGGGCCTTGATGCGTGTGCCGGCGCTGGCATCCACCAGGGAGCCCAGCACCGAATCCGCCGCCGCAGGATCACCCGCACGCAAGGTCGCGACCTTGGCCGCCAGCTTGGCGGTGAACGCATCGGCGACCTTGGCATCGACGATCAGGCGTTCGGTGGACATGCAAATCTGGCCTTGGTTGAAATAGGCGCCAAAGGCCGCCGCCGCCACAGCAGCGTCAAGATCGGCATCGTCGAGCACCAGCAACGGCGCCTTGCCACCCAGTTCCAGCAACGCCGGCTTAAGGTGACGCGCCGAGAGCTCGCCGACAATCCGCCCGACATGGGTCGAGCCGGTGAAGTTGACCCGCCGCACCGCCGGGTTGGCGATCAGCCGCTCGACTATCGCGGCGGCATCCGCCGGGGCATTGCTGATGACATTGACCACCCCATCGCCCAGGCCGGCGTCCTGCAACACCTGGCCGATCAGGCGATGCACCGCCGGGCTTAATTCCGAGGCCTTAAGCACCACGGTATTCCCGCAGGCCAGCGGCATGGCGATGGCGCGAGTGGCGAGGATCACCGGAGCGTTCCACGGCGCGATGCCCAGCACCACACCGCAAGGTTGACGCAAGGCCATGGCGAAACTGCCGGGAACATCAGAGGGGATCACCTCCCCCGTGATCTGGGTGGTCATCGACGCCGCTTCGCGCAGCATATTGGCCGCCAGGCGCACATTGAAGCCATACCAGTTGGCCATGGCGCCGGTCTCGCCGGCGGCGGCGATGAATTCGCTGCTTCGCGCCTGCAATTGCTCGGCAGCGTTAAGCAAGCGAGTGCGGCGTTCGTTAGGCGCCAGCGCCGCCCAGGCGGGGAACGCGGCCTGGGCGGCGGCGACGGCGGCGTCGGCATCTTCCAGGGTCGCAGCGGCCACCCGCGAGACCCCTTCACCGGTCACCGGGTTGCGACGTTCGAAGGTTCGACCGTCACGGGCGGGGCACGACTGGCCGCCGATCAACAGGGGCACGTCCAGCATGGTGATTCCTCTTTATTGTCTTTATCGGGAATACGTTCAAGCAGGGTACAACGGCGCGGCCAGGCGGCCGCGCCCTTCAGCGTTTATACGCCTGCAGGCCAGGCTTGATGCTCTTGTCGTCGAGGAACTGCTTCATGCCCTGCTCGCGACCGCCTTCGGTGTCGAGCAGGCGCGACTGATCGAGCTTGGCGTAGAGGTAATCTTCGTTCTGCTCCCAGGTCAGTTCGCGGCAGCGCTTGAAGCCATGCTTGGCGGCACGCAGCACCACCGGGTTTTTCTCCAGCAGGTTGCGCGCCAGTTCGAGGGTCACTTCGCGCAGTTGGGCCAGGGGCACGCTTTCGTTGACCAGGCCCATTTCAGCGGCTTTCTGCCCGCCAAAGGTCTTGCCGGTCATGATGTAGTACAGCGATTGGCGATGGCCCACGGTGTCGGCCATGGCCTTGCTCACCAGGTTGCCCGGCGGGATGCCCCAGTTGATTTCCGAGAGGCCGAAGGTCGCTTCGTCGGCGCAAATCGCCAGGTCGCACGCCACCAGCGGGCTGAAACCACCGCCGAAGCACCAGCCATTGACCATGGCGATGGTGGGCTTGGCGTACATACGCAGCAGTTTCCATTGCCATTGCGAGGCTTCGCGGCGGATTTTTTCCTGGAGGATTTCCGGGCCGGCATCCACCTCGCGAAAGTATTCCTTGAGGTCCATGCCGGCGGTCCAGGCTTCCCCCGCGCCGGTCAGTACCAGCACGCCGGCGGCAGGGTCCTGCTCCAGGGTTTCCAGGACGTCGATCATTTCCCGGTTCAGGGTCGGGCTCATGGCGTTGCGTTTTTCCGGACGATTGAGAATGACCCAGGCGATGCCTTCTTCGATCTCAACCTTGACTGTGGTCCAACGGCCTTCGTAATTGCTCATGACGGTACGCTCTTGTTCTGGGTGTGAAGATGATTCGAAATTAAACCGCAAATATAGTTATGTCAATTAACTATTAATCCTCATAACCAATATTTTTTCGGCTTGAAACTCAAGCGATGCAGGCGCTGTAAAAAACCGGCATAGCCATGGCGCGCCAACCCCGGCAAACTGGATAGCCTTCTTAACCGCCACCTTCTGAGGATTGCACTGCCAATGGCCAAGCCTTCCAACATCGCCGCCGCCAGCCAGGCCCTGCCCGACAACGACGAGGTTCGGCCGCCGCTGGATTCAGCCCTGGACGAGCTGATCGGTTACGCCATGCGCCGCGCCCAGCTCAAGCTGTTCCAGAACCTGATCGGTCGGTTGTCGGACCACGACCTGCGCCCTGCGCAGTTTTCGGCCCTGGCGATCATCGAGCAGAACCCCGGGCTGATGCAGGCCGACCTGGCACGCGCCCTGGCCATCGAGCCGCCCCAGGTGGTGCCGTTGCTGAACAAGCTGGAAAGCCGCGCCCTGGCCGTGCGGGTACGCTGCAAGCCGGACAAGCGCTCCTACGGGATCTTCCTCAGCAAGACTGGCGAAACCCTGCTCAAGGAGCTCAAGGAAATCGCCGCACAGAGTGACCTGGACGCCACCGCCGCCCTCGACGGCCAGGAGCGTGAAGAGCTGCTGCGCTTGCTGAAGAAGGTCTATCAGGCCTGATCGGCTTACCAGAGCGCCACGGTGTAGAGCACCAGGAAACGGGTCTGGTTTTCATCGCGAAAGGCCGCGCCGCTCGGGAAGTCATTGCGGTAGATCGACTTGCGCGCCATGAACCCGACGTTCTTCAGCGGACCGCTCTGAATCACATACCCCAGTTCCATCTGGAATTCGCGCTCCTTGCGATCCTCGGCATTCAAAGCCGCCAGTTCGATGTGGTCGCCACGCACATAGCGCAGCCGTGTCTTCAGCCCCGGCACACCCGATGCCGCGAAGTCATAGTCGTAGATGGCTTGCCAGGTGCGCTCCTTGGCGTTGAGAAAGTCCGAACTCATGGTCAGTTCGCTCATGCCCATCAACTCCGTTCCCGAGATATAGGGCGTGGCCGTCTCCCCGCTCGAGTGCATGTAGCCAAGGCTGACCCGATGGCCGCCCAGGCGGTAGCCAAACAAGGCCGAGAGGTTGCGGTTATCCACATTGCCTGCCTTGGCACTGCCGTCCTCGCGGCTGAAAAAACTGCGCAGGTCGCTGGTGAGCACGCCATCGCCCACCGGCAGGTTGTGCAACAGCGCCAGGGTGTCCTGCTGGTAGAGGTCCGCGATCTGCGAGTGATAGACGCGCAGGCTGAGGTCTTTATTGACCTGGTAATCACCGCCGACGTAAGCCAGGTGCGACGTGGTGGCGGTGGCGTTGAAACGCCGGTTGGGTGAGGCGACGGTCATGGCCTGGTAGTCCGTGGAGTCGCGTTTGTTGATGCGATCGATGTAGCCAGTGTTGAGGGTCAGGCCATCGATGTCCTTGGAGCTCAAGGTGGTGCCGCGAAACGTTTGCGGCAGCAGCCGCGACGGACTGGCAAAGGCAAACGGCAGGAAGATCGACACATCGCCGGCCTTGACCGTGGTTTGGGCGAACCGCAGTTTGGCGGTTGGGGCCAGGCGCGAGTACTCGTCGGCGGCGCGCTTGTCGCTGGCCGACACCGGCAACAATTCGGTACCGCTGCGGTCCGGTGAAGAGTCGAGCTTGACGCCCATCAACCCGCGTACATCCAGGCCAAAGCCCACCGGGCCCGGGGTGTAACCCGACTCCAGGTTGAGGATGAACGCCTGGGCCCATTCCCGCGCGGCGGTCTTCGCACCGTCGTCCTTGTAGTCACGGTCCAGGTAGTAATTGCGCAAGGTCAGGGTGCCGTGGCTGTCGTCGATAAAGCCTGCAGCCCACAACGAACCGGGTAGTACGCTCAAGGCCAGCAATGCCATCAGCCGGCGTGGAGTGTTGTTCGACACACAGGAGACGGACGCCGCTGCAGCGGCGCCCTCCATAGGGAGTTCTGGCATGTTCGATGTCCATTTTTGTTGTTGTTTTTGGGTTGGCACACGCTCGGCCCTGTCAGCCTCGCGAACCAAGAATGGAAACAGCCGACGGTACTCGTCAACAGCATGCGACCGATAATCGAACATTAATAAAACTATCTATTTTTTAGACACACACAATTCCACATCTCAATCGATTGAATTTAATGAATTTATTCTGTTTTTTTGCGGACTTTATTCCTCGATTCATTTTTTAGTTATATTTGTTATCTTAATCCCCAGCAGCCACTCAAGCTCGCCACCACAACAAAAACAACAATGAGGTTTGCCATGGACAGTCCATCGCGTCGTTCGACGCTGACTATTGCGTTGTGCTTTATCGTTGCGCTGATCGAGGGGTTCGATCTGCAAGCCGCCGGCACCGCCGCCGCCGGGTTACGTCAAACGTTCGCCCTGGATCCGAAGATGCTCGGCTGGGTGTTCAGCGTCGGAATCATCGGGCTGCTGCCGGGGGCGTTCTTCGGCGGCTGGATTGCCGACCGGATCGGGCGCAAGAAAATCCTGGTCAGCGCGGTGCTGCTGTTCGGGCTGTTTTCCCTGAGCACCGCGTTTGTCGACAGCTACTCAAGCCTGTTGCTGGTGCGCTTCCTCACCGGCCTGGGCCTGGGCGCCGCGTTGCCCAACCTGATCGCCCTGTGCGCCGAAGCGGTGACCGAGCGCAACCGTGGCACGGCCATCAGCGTGATGTACTGCGGGGTGCCGCTGGGAGGTGCATTGGCCGCGGTGGTGGCGATGTTTTCCAGTGAGCACTGGCAGACCACGTTTATCATCGGCGGCCTGGCGCCGTTGCTGGCCGTGCCGTTGATGATCCTGCTGCTGCCTGAATCCAGCGCCTTTCGCCAACAGCTCGACAACACGCACGGCGCCCGCCCCTCCACCGGCCAGGCGCTGTTCGGCGAAGGTCGCGCCCGCACCACGCTGGCCTTGTGGCTCAGCTACTTCTTCACCCTGACCGTGATGTACATGCTGCTTAACTGGCTGCCGTCGCTGTTGCTGGAACAGGGTTTCAGCAAACCCCAGGCCGGCATGGTGCAGATGCTCTTCAATATCGGCGGCGCCCTGGGTTCGCTGCTCGGCGGCGTGTTGCTGGACCGTTGCAATGCCCTCAAAGTGGTGCTGTCGGTGTATGCCGGGTTGCTGGCGGCGCTGGCCGGGGTGGGGTTGTCGGTGGGCATCGTGCCCATGGCCATCGCCGGCTTTGCCGCCGGCTTGTTCGTGATGGCTGCGCAGTTGGTGCTGTACGCTTCGGCACCGCCCTCCTACCCAACGTCGGTGCGCGCCACCGGCGTCGGTGCCGCCGTGGCCGTCGGCCGCCTGGGCTCGGTGGCCGGGCCGCTGGCGGCCGGGCAACTGCTCGCCGCCGGCGCCGGCACCGCGGGGGTACTGCTGGCGACGTCCCCCGGGGTGGTGATTGCCGCACTGACCATCATCAGCGTGATGGTGCGTACGGCGCCCACTAGAACTTATGCAGCCAATTGAGCACCAGTTTGTTGCCCTCGGTGCGGTTCTGCGCCTGCTGTTCAAAGTAGGCGTTTACCGATAGCACATCTTCCTTGCTGAACCCATAGACCAGGCCTGGGCCAATGGCCCAGACCTTCTCCCGGCGCCCGCTCACGGCGTGTCCATCGACCTGGGTGTCGGTGATCTGCTTCAGCCAGTAGCCGTTGACCCCCACGCTCAGTTGCTGGCTCAAGGCATATTGCAGCGTCAGGTTGGCATGCAATGCCTGGCCGGCCTGGGTATTGGAAACCTCCCCAAAGCCTGCCTGCGGATCATCATTCTTGCCATTCCACAGGTACATGAAACGCCCGCTCGCCGACCATTTCGGGCTGAACCAGTACGTCGCCGCGTAATACGGGTTGAATGACCAGAAGTTGCTGCCGGGGTTGATCGAACGATTGCGGTCATAGGCCCCCACCGGAATCGAGACATCAGCCTCGACACGCTGGGTCAACAGCGGGCTGCCATCGGCGCGGTTCAGGGTTGGCAGTTGCAGGAAGGCACCGACCGTCAGGTCACCGAAGCCAGCACGGGAACTCAGCGCCGCATGGTTCAACCCATCGTCGACATTCACATGGGCCAGGGAGGTGTTGATCAGGGTGAACCCGGGCATCGCGCCATTGGCCAGGGGTTGGCCGACGTAGATGATCTGCGTGGTGGGCGCCACCACTTCCAGGTCCTGCTTGGGCAACGCCAGCTTGTTGCCGTGGGCATCGTTGAAACGGCTGGCCCGGGAGTACGTCAGGTACTCCTCCAGGTACCAACCCGGGCCGGCCGGGGCCGGTGAGCCGTCGTAGAAACTGGTGGTGCCCAGGTTGAGTCCGGGCAGGTCGTAAGCGTGTGCAATCGGTGACAGTGCGACAAAAGTCGTGGCCGCAACCGTCCGCAAGATAGGCTTGAGCATCTTGTATGTCCTGTATTTTTGTTGTTGTTCAAGACGCCCGGCACGGAAGGGCCGCACCGGGATTTATCGCTGTGGCAGGCCCTACACGTAGGTGGCGGCCAACCCGCCATCCACCGGCAGATTGACCCCGTTGACCCAGCGCGCAGCGTCCGAGCAGAGGAAGGCAATCACTGCCGCCACCTCATCGGCCAGGGCTGGACGGGTCATGCGCTGGCTGTCCTCGGCCACCCGCTGCGGCCCGAGCATGCTGACGAAGTCGCCGAGAATCGGGGTAAATACCGGCCCCGGCGCCACGCAGTTGATACGCACCGAATGATCGCGAAACCAGCCCTGGGATTGTTGGAAGCTCCACACGATCAGCGCTTCCTTGAAGTACTGATAACAGCTGGCCTGCTCCACCGGATTGGCCGCCAGCCACTGCTGCCCGGCCTCGAAGCTGTGCGTCGCGGCCAGGGCCTTGTGCAGCTCCAGCCGTTGCGGCCATTGCGCGCCAAGCACCGAGGCAACATTGACGATGCTGCCGCCCGCCGGCATGCGTGGCAGCAACGCTTGAGTCAGGTGCCGCAGCCCCAGGTAGTTGACCGTGGCCACCGCTTGCGCGGGTGCGGTACCGGGCACCCCGGCGATGTTGCACAGCCCGTCGACCCGCGATGGCAGGCGCGCCACCAGGGCATCAATGCTGGCAGGGTCGCCCAGGTCAGCCTGGAAGAAGCCATCCAGGGTCAGTTGCGGTTCATGGCGATCAACCCCGATCACCGTGGCACCCTGGAAACGCGCGAGTCGCGCCAGTTCGGCGCCAATGCCTGAAGCGACGCCGGTGACAATCAGGGTTTTGTTGTGCAGGTTCATGTTCAAGCCCTCTTATTGTTGTATAGCCATGGGTGTATCCAATCGATGAGCCTGGGCTCAGAACGGCCACGGCTCAGAACGGATAGACCGGCGGAGTATTTTTCACCGTGACCCACTGCCACTGGCTGTACTCGTCCCAGTCGGCCGGCCCGCCGACGCTGCCGCCATTGCCGGAGGCACCGCGGCCGCCGAACGGGTTGATGCATTCGTCGGCCACGGTCTGGTCATTGATGTGCAGCAGGCCGCAGTCCAGCCGCTCGCCGATGGCCATGGCACGCCCGACCGACGGCGAGATGATGGCGGCCGAGAGGCCGTACTCCGTGCGGTTGGCCAGTTCGATCGCCTCTTCGTCGGAGGTAAAACTGACCACCGTGGCCACCGGGCCGAACAGCTCTTCCTCAAAGGCGCGCATGCCCGGACGTACGCCACTGAGGACGGTGGGCTGGTAGAACAACCGGTCGTAGTCACCGCCCGCCTCCAGCCGCGCGCCGGCCTGCAGGCTGTCGCTGACGATCTCGTGCACGCGCTGCAATTGCCGTTGGTTGATCAACGGGCCGAGCGCCGCTTCACCCCGGGCGGCATTGCCCACGGTGAGCGCCCGGGCCTTGTCCACCAGCTTGCGGGTGAGGTTTTCGGCGATGGATTCATGCACGAGAATCAGCCCGGTCGCCATGCAGATTTGCCCCTGATGCAGCCAGGCGCCCCAGGCTGCATTGCTCGCGGCCAGGTCGAGGTCGGCGTCTTCGAGAATGATCAGCGGGTTTTTCCCGCCCAGCTCCAGTGCGACTTTTTTCAGCTGTCGCCCGGCCACTTCAGCGACTTTGCGCCCCGCCGCCGTGGACCCGGTGAACGCAATCATCCGCACATTGGGATCGCGGCACAGCGCCTCCCCCGCCGGCGCCGCGCCGGGCAACACCTGCAGCAGACCCTTGGGCAAGCCCGCCTCTTCGAACAGCCGGGCGATGAGAAAACCACCGCTGATCGGGGTCTGCGGGTCGGGTTTGAGCACCACGGCATTGCCCGCCGCCAGCGCCGGGGCCACTGACCGCAGTGACAGCACCAGCGGAAAGTTGAACGGTGAAATCACCCCGACCACCCCATGGGGCTGGCGCCGTGCATAGGACAGTCGGCCGGCTGCACTGGGCAGCACCAACCCATGAGGCTGGGACAACAGCCCCGCCGCCTGGTGCAGCAGCACAATCGCTTCGCGCACTTCGTGTTCGCCCTTGAACAACGCGCCCCCGGTTTCCCGGGCGACGTACAGCGCCAGCTCGGCGAAGGACCGCTGGGCCAGGTCCGCCGCCTTGCGAAACACCTCGGCGCGCTCCCGTGGTCCGAGCGCAGCCCAGGCCGGCTGCGCCAGGGCCGCGCTGCGGCAGGCAATGGCGATGTCAGCCGGGTTGGCCATGGCGCAGCGCATCAGGGGTTCGCCGGTGGCGGGTTCGATCACCGGGATCACGGATCCCGAAGCGGGTATCCAATCGCCGTTGAACAGGCATTCGGACGCGATGGCCCGCTGTAGAAAGGGGGTGATTTCAGACACTGACATTGGCAACTCCCGGTTCTTGTAATTGTCATCGTCTGCACAGGGTGCAAACGCCGCATCAAGCCTTGAGCAAAGGCTGTGCCGCTTGCACCCTACGACGCTGACATAAACCGTCGAAGGCTCTGGGTCGAGGCCCGCCCACGTACCGTTCACACACCTGCGGCGATCGCCTGCAAAAACCCGGGTTCTGCCACTTGTTCAATTGATAAGGTTATGTTTAATAACTATCTGAGCAGTTACTCATATCGATCACTCGCTTTGCAGGGGCATAACAATGACAACTCCCCACAGCGCGCTGCCCGACGACCGGGTGGACACCGCGCCCTACCATCCGCGGGGCGACAGTCGCCAACTCAGTGACAGCAGCTCGCCCACCCCTGCGGAACTGACCGACTGCCTGTTCTTTTCCCCTGAAGACGGGCGCATCTGGCTCAACGATCAACGCATGTTGTTGCTGCACAGTTCGTCGTTCGGCGCCCTGCGCGCCGAGGTCATCGAGCGCCTGGGCCTGGAGCAGGCGCGGGGACTGTTTACCCGCACCGGCTATGCCTCGGGCGCACGGGATGCGCGCCTGATCCGCGAGCGCTGGCCACAGGCCGATGCCGCCGCGGTGTTTCGCGCCGGGACACACCTGCACACCCTGGAAGGCATGACCAAGGTCGAACCGCTGCACTTCAAGTTCGATGCCGACTCGGGGTTCTATGAAGGGGAGTTTCTCTGGCACCACTCGTGTGAAGCCGATGAACATGTGGGGGCCTACGGCATCGGCCAGGACCCGGTGTGCTGGACTGAAACCGGCTACGCCATTGGCTTCGTCAGCGGCCTCTTCGGGCAACTGGTGATTTTCCGCGAAGTGGAATGCCGTGGCATGGGCCATCGCAGTTGCCGCGTCATTGGCAAGACCGCCGAGCAATGGGGTGATGTCGAGCAGGACCTGCGCTACCTGAATGTGTCCCAGGCCGTCCCCCGCCCTGCCGCCCCCACGCTCGCCGGCCCGGTGGGCAGCAGCGGAGGAATCAGCCAGCCACAACCGTTGGTGGGCGCCAGTGCCGCGTTCAACGCGGCGATGCAAGCACTGCAAAGGGTCGCACTGACGCCCGCGACGGTGCTGATCAGCGGTGAGTCCGGAGTGGGCAAGGAGATGTTTGCGCGCCGGTTGCATCAACTCAGTCGTCGCCAGGACAGCCCGTTTGTGGCGCTCAATTGTGCCGCCATCCCGGATAACTTGGTGGAGGCCGAACTCTTCGGCGTGGAACGCGGCGCCTATACCGGCGCGACGCACTCGCGACCCGGGCGCTTCGAACGGGCCCAGGGCGGCACACTGTTCCTGGATGAAATCACCAGCCTCAGCCTGGCCGGGCAAAGCAAGTTGCTGCGGGCCTTGCAGGAACGGGAAATCGAACGGGTGGGTGGCGTGCGCGGCATCAAGGTGGATGTGCGCGTGGTGGCCGCCACCAATATCGACCTGCGTAAAGCCGTGGCCGACGGTACCTTTCGTGAAGACCTGTTCTACCGCCTGAACGTGTACCCCATCGCCCTGCCCCCCCTGCGCGAACGCCGAGACGACATCCCGCTGCTGATCAATGCGTTCCTGACGCGCTTCTGCCAGGACTACGCCCGAACGCCGGCAGGCCTGACCATGCGCGCCCTCAAGACGTTGCTGCGCTACGATTTCGCGGGCAATGTGCGCGAACTGCAAAACCTGATCGAACGCGGCCTCATCGCCAGCGACGACGGCCAAGCCATTGACCTGGTGCATCTGTTTCGCAACGAACCGATGCCCGCCGAGCCCTACGGCCTGGACGACCAAGGCAGCCTGTCGAATACCGGGCACGCGCCGCGCCCGACACTGCTGAATGCCCTCGACCAGTTGGACCAGGGGCTCTCCATCGAAGGCCTTGAATCGCGCCTGATCACTGAAGCGTTGCAACAAAGCGCCGGCAACCTGGCCGCTGCCGCCAGGCTCGTGGGGCTCAGCCGTGCTCAATTTGCCTACCGTATGAAGAAGTACCAGCGGCAAACCCTTTAAATGGCAATTAGTGCTTTAAAAGCTTTACCCACTTAAGTATTTTGCAGGGGTATCGGGCCGACAAGCGCCCCTCTTTTTCTTCGTGACAAGGATCTCCTGTGAGCGGACTGCGTGAACGTCAGAAAGCCGAACGCCGGCAAGCTATCAGTAAAGCCGCGGTCGAACTGTTTGAGCGCCAGGGTTTCCAGAACACCACCATCGAACAGATCGCCAGCCAGGCCGGGGTGTCGCCGCCGACGGTGTTCAAGTACTTCGGCAACAAGCAGGAAATCATCCTGGAGATCCTGCACCACGCCGATCAACGCGCGATCACCGACACCCGCAGCCTGATCCACAAAATAGACGACCCGGTCGAAGCGCTCTGCCACTTGGAACGCCTGCTCACGGGCTATGCCCTGGAAGTCATGCACCCCAGCCTTTGGCGTGAACTGCTGCCGCTCATCCTGTTCGGCGGCAGCAACGAACTGCCCGCAGGCTATCGGGCCATGAACGATGCGCTCAGGGCCGAAATCAGCGAACTGCTGCGGGAATTGCAACGGGCCGGCAAGCTGCGCCCGCAACTCGATGTGGAGTTGGCCGCGTTCCTGTTGAATGACTACTCGCACCTGCAACTGTTCAGGCTGGTGAACCAGGAACACCCGGATATCGACGCGCACTCCCTGCAGGTCAGGCGTATCACCGAGCTGGTGTTTTACGGCATGCAGGCCTGATTGCCTCCCGAGTCGAGCCCGGCGCGTACGCACCGGGCCACACGGATCAGCGGTCGCTCTTGATGGCGGTCCAGGTGCGGGTACGGATGCGCTCCGCGGCAGCCGGGATCGGCTCCAGGGCGAACAGGGTCTTGCGCGCTTCCTCCGGCACATACATGTTGGGGTCATTGCGGATGCTGGCGTCCACCAGCGCGGTAGCGTCCTTGTTCGGGTTGGGGTAGCCGATCTTGTTGCTGATGCGCGCAATCACGTCCGGGCGCAGGATGTAATTGATGAACGCATGAGCCTCCGCCAGATCGGGGGCCTTGGCCGGGATCATCATCACGTCCGACCACATCGGCGCGCCTTCCCTGGGCAGTGCCATCTCGACCTTGACGCCCTTGCCAGCGGCATCGGCCAGTCGTGTGGCCAGCGCGACACCGCCGGACCAGCCCACGCCCACACAGATATCACCGTTGGCCAGGTCCATGCCGTAGCGCGACGAGTTGAAGTAACTGACGTAAGGGCGAATCTTCATCATCACGGCCTGGGCTTGCACATAGTCCTCACGCTTCTGGCTATTGGGGTCGAGGCCCTTGTAGTGCAAGGCAATCGGCAGGATCTCGTTGCCGGCGTCGAGGAAACCCACGCCACAACTGGCGAGCTTGGCGAGGTTTTCTTCCTTGAAGATGATGTCCCAGCTGTTCATCTGCACGTCGGGCCCCAGGGCTTTGCGCACCTTGTCGACGTTGTAGCCGATCAGCGTGGTGCCCCACAGGTAAGGCGCGGCATAGCGATTGCCTGAGTCACCTGCGGTTTCCAGGGTTTGCATGAATTGCGGGTCCAGGTGCTGCCAGTTTGGCAACTGCTTGCGGTCCAGCGGCTGCACGGCCCCGGCCGTGATCAAGCGTCCCAGGTTGGCGGAGCCGGGAAATACCACGTCATACCCGGAGTTGCCCGTCAGCAGCTTGGACTCCATGGTTTCGACGCTGTCGAACACATCGTAAATCGGGCGAATGCCGGTTTCCTCCTGGAAGCTCTTGAGCACTTCGGGTGGCAGGTATTCGATCCAGTTGTAGATCCGTACGGTTCGTTCTTCAGCCAGGCAAAAACCACTGATGAGCAACAAGGCAACAGTGCCCAGCACGGTGTTACGCAAAAATCTGTTCATGATCAAAACACTCCAGCGCGGCCGCGATGGCTCGCAGCACTTAATAGCGGTAGGTGAAATACAGTTCCAGCGCGCTGAACGTCTGGTCGTTGCCGAACAGCTGTTTGGCGGCGGCCAGTGGCTTGACCCAGTTGTAGGACAGCGACGTATAGAACGACGGCGTGGGTGTCCAGTCGAGGAAAACCACACTTTCGTCAGCAAAGCGCCGATCGCTGACCGGTGCGCCCATGTAGTTTTTCTCGTCCAGCCAGAACTGGTAGTGAATCGCGCCAAGGGTCAGGGTTTCGTTGAGGTGAGTCTTGAGGGAGAACTGCTGGACGTTTTCGTTGCTGTTGAACAACAGGTAGTTGCCGACCACGTCCCCGACCAGCCACGTGCTCCAGTCGACGAAGCCTTTGCTCAGTGGGTCCCAGGCTTTTTGCCGGTTGTCGGTGAGGTTGTCGTCGCCGGAAAAGCTCGCGTAGCGGTAGCCAAGGACCGGCGTCAGCGGCAAGGTGTTGAAGGCATAGTCGGCCTGGGCGTACCAGGCGTTGGCATCGTAGTCGACCCCCTCGCCGCTGCCGCGCTCCAGCGCGTACTCGGCATTCAGCGTCAGCGCCTGTACGCCGGGCACCTTGGCGTTGAGCGCCCGCAGGTTGTACACCTGCATCCCGTCCCGACGGCGCGGGAGCGTGCTGCCTCTGGGGCCAAGGGCATTGACCTTCATGGCCATGGCGCCGAGCGTCACCTGGTCATCGAGGTTGTAATCCAGGTTGACGCCGGTCATGCGGAAATCGCCCAAGTCATCATCGGTGCGCAAGGTGAAGGCCTGGGACTTCAGCGCGCCATGATCCCAGGCGAGGATCGCCGAATCCTTGAAGGCAGTGCGCGGGCCGAGCCAGTAGGCGCCATCCTTGTACTGGTCGAGGTTACCGTCCATGACGATGAACCCCGTACCGATCATGTAGTTCTGGCGGCCGGCGGTGAACGTCCACTCGCCGGCGCGAAAACCACCGTAGAGTTCTTCGGTAGCCACCTTGCCGTCGGAGCTGCGGGTAAAACCTCCCGCATCGCCATCACCGAAGGTGCTGGCCGCCACCAGGGAACCGCCCGCCAACAGGCTGAAATCCGGTTGCAGCGCGTACTCGAGTTTGACCCCCGGTTTTACGTAAAGCTCTTGCCAGTTGATCCTGGCGCCGCCGTTTTTACCGCTGCGCGCATCGACCTGGCCGCTGCCGAAGTTGACGCCACGGGTAAACAGCGTCGCCCCTCCTGCCGTGAGATTGACTTCACCCTTGAGATCGCCGTCCTCAAAGGTGTAGCCCGCCAACGCAACGTGGGTGGTCAAGGGTAGGCCGAGCGCTAACAGCGCTCGGGAAAAACGCTTGGTGAAAACCATAAGAAGCTCCTGTGGAATTATTGTTGTTACAGGGCAGTCAATGGCGACGCAGGGCGCCGCCAACACCAGGGCAAGCCCGGTGAATAGAACGCAAGACTCTTATTTTTGGGGCGTGGGTCAGTGACTCAGGTGGGCGGCAATCGCGCGCAGCATGCGCACACTGTCGTTATCGAACGGGCTGACCGCATCGGTGAGCGACGATTGCTTGACGATCACCACGCCGGACGGCTTGTCGATAAACAGGTACTGGCCGTGAATTCCCCCGGCCATCAGGGCTTGGCTGTGGTCGTTGAACACGTACCACTGGCTGCGATAGGACGCACCGGGCGTCCAGCGGGAGAACTCGGCATTTTGCGCGTAGATCGCCGGATCCGCGCCGGCGGCGATACGGGCCACGGTCTCGGGCGACAGCAGCTCAACCCCGTCCTGGCGACCGTCGTTGGCCAGCAGGCGACCGAAGCGCGCCATGTCTCTCAAGGTGGCACTGAAGCCCGCCCCGGCCACGTTACGCCCCCAGGGATCGGCCATGAAATAACCGTCGCGGTCGCACCCCAAGCGCCCCCAGACCTCCTCGAGCATCTGACTGCACGCCTTGCCCGAGGCACGTTCCATGACCCACGCCAAGGCTTCAGTGGTTGCCGTCACATAATGGAAAAACCCACCGTGGCAGCCGCGCTTCCTGAGGGATGGCAAGTACTGGTACAACGACTCGAACTGGGCGTACTGCGCCGGTGCCGGTTGAAAGCCGCAGGCATAGCCGTACTGCGAGCTTTCTGAATTGGGGTCGTCGTAAACCTCGCTGTAGTCGATGCCCACCGCCATGTCGAACAACTGGCGCACCGTGGCATCGCCAAACGCACTGCCCGCCAGTTCAGGCACGTAGTAAGCGGCCGGCAGCTCGGGTTTGAGCACACCGCGTGTCACCAACTGTTCACCCAAGGTACCGACCAGCGACTTGGTCACCGAGAACATGATATGCCGGTCACCGGCGCGCTGACCGTTGAAGTAGCGCTCGAACAACACCCTGTCACCCTGCATCACCAAAAAGGCGTCGGTCTGGCTGGCGACAAGGTGCTCGATGACACGGATGCCCAGCCCACTCTCACTGTCGAAACACAGCTGATCCAGCGCGCGGGGAGCCTCCTGGAGCTGACCGCCAGGCCCTGGCCCTGCCGACACATCAATGCTGGGACGCAGCCGCGCCAGATGACGGAACGCCCACTGACTGAAGGGAGCCCGCATCCAGTTGTTCCACGTTACCCGGTGTTCCGGCGCGGCGGGAAAACCCTGCATCAGCAGCGGCGCCACGCGAGTGGCCAATGAAGATTCATTGGCCTTGACGTAAGAAGTCGCGAGGGAGAATTGGGCTTTATGACTCATCGGGATAACCCTGAAGATGACTCTGCATGAAGCAGATGCAGAGAAATAATTACCCCATATAATATTTTAGTCAATAAAACTTTTTACCGTAAAAATAAATCCTCTGCACGTAGTGCGCGGGTCGGCTGCAGCCTGGGTGATCACACATCACTTTTGCGTGGGTTGTTACCGTCGATCAAAGCGAAACGGACCACACAGTATTAAATTTTCGTGAGCTTGGATAAGCGCAGTTGCGCAGCGGGAAGGGGGTAGATGCCTGGTACATTCGTTTTTGTTTGCCAGCGGGCGACGCCGAAGCGTGTATTCCTTAAATCCCAGGCAAAAAAAAGCCACTCTATTGAGTGGCTTTTTCTTTGTGTTTGGAGCGGGAAACGAGACTCGAACTCGCGACCCCGACCTTGGCAAGGTCGTGCTCTACCAACTGAGCTATTCCCGCGTCTTGGTGATGCGCATTCTATAGAATCCTCATCACCCGTCAACCCCTTGATTCAAAAAAGTTTTATTTCTTTTCAACCTCGGTGCGCAGATGCGGCCAGGCGGCGCGCAAATATTGCAGCATGGACCACAAGGTCAGGCCCGCGGCGATCAGCAGCAAGGCGTAGCCCAGCAATACCCAGAAGGAGAAATCCGACGGGTTGGCCAGCAGGATCACCAGGGCAAGCATCTGCGCCGCGGTTTTCCATTTGCCCATGTTGGACACGGCCACATGGGCACGAGCGCCGATTTCGGCCATCCATTCCCGCAGAGCCGATACGACGATCTCGCGACCGATGATCACGGCCGCCGGCAAGGTCAGCCAGAGGTTGCCGTGTTCCTGCACCAGCAGCACCAGGGCGACCGCTACCATCAGTTTGTCGGCCACCGGGTCCAGGAACGCGCCAAACGGCGTGCTCTGCTCCAGGCGGCGGGCCAGGTAGCCGTCCAGCCAGTCGGTGGCAGCCGCGAAGGCGAAGACCGAACTGGATGCCATGTAACTCCATTCGTACGGCAGGTAAAACAGCAAAATGAAAATCGGAATGAGCAGGACGCGTAGTACGGTGATCAGATTAGGGATATTCATCGGCACAACTGGCTACGAGGTGAGAAGGCATTCTACTCGCTGTGCAGATTTGCATAAATCAACTCTGCGAGCTTTTTACTGATACCGGGAGCTTTGGCTATTTCTTCGATGCTGGCACGGGACAGCTCCTGCAAGCCACCAAAATGTTTCAACAAGTCCCGGCGCCGGGTCGGCCCGACCCCTGCCACCCCTTCCAGGGTCGAGGTGCGCCGGGTTTTGCCACGTCGGGCGCGGTGGCCGGTGATGGCGAAACGGTGGGCTTCGTCGCGGATCTGCTGGATAAGGTGCAGCGCCGGGGAGTCGCCCTTCAAAGTGAACTCATGGGCGGCATCATTCAAGTACAAGGTTTCAAAACCGGCCTTGCGGGTGGCGCCCTTGGCCACGCCGAGCAGGATCAGGTCGGGCACCGCCAGTTCATTGAGCACGTCGCGGGCCATGGACAGCTGGCCCTTGCCACCGTCCACCAAGAGGATGTCCGGCAGCTTGCCCTCGCCGTCCTTCAGTTTGCTGAAGCGGCGGGTCAGGGCCTGGTGCATGGCGGCATAGTCATCGCCCGGGGTGACGCCTTCGATGTTGTAGCGCCGGTAGTCGGACTTGATCGGCCCTTCCGGCCCGAACACCACGCAGGAAGCCACGGTGGCTTCACCGCTGGAATGGCTGATGTCGTAGCACTCGAGGCGCTGGGGCGGCTCGTCGAGATTGAGGACTTCGGCCAAGGCGTCAAACCGCGCGGCGACGTGCTGGCGGTTGGCCAAGCGTGCGCCCAGGGCCTGTTCGGCATTGGTCACGGCCAGTTGCTGCCAGCGGGCCCGGGTGCCGCGTACGCGGTGGCTGATGTCCAGCTCGCGGCCGCGCAATTCATGAATCGCCTCGATCAGTGCCGGGAAGTCCTCATGCACCACGTTGACGATCAGTTCGCTCGGCAGGTCGCGTTCGGGGCTGCTGACGTAGTACTGGCCGAGGAACGCCGCCATGACTTCGGCGACCTCCTCTTCTATACCGGTCTGGGGGAAGAAGTTCTTGCTGCCCAGCACCCGGCCGCCGCGCACGCTGATCAGGTGCACACAGGCACCGCCCGGGTTGACGAAGGCCGCGATGACGTCGACGTCGCCGGTGCCGCCTTCCATGCTTTGCTGGTCCTGCACGCGGCGCAGCAGGGAGATCTGGTCGCGCAGTTCGGCGGCGCGCTCGAAATCCAGGGTGCTCGCCGCTTGCTCCATGGCGCCGGACAGTTCATCGGCCAGGGCGTTGCTGCGGCCTTCGAGGAACATCACCGAGTGACGCACGTCCTCGGCGTATTCCGCCGGCTCAACCAGTCCTACGCATGGCGCCTTGCAGCGCTTGATCTGGTACTGCAGGCATGGGCGGTTGCGGTTCTTGTAGAAACTGTCTTCGCACTGGCGAACGAAAAACGCCTTTTGCAACAGGCTCAGGCTTTCGCGGATGGCGCCGGCGCTGGGGTACGGCCCGAAGTACTTGCCCTTCTGCTTCTTGGCACCGCGATGGATGCTCAGGCGCGGAAAGTCGCCGTCCGAAAGAAACACGTACGGGTAGGACTTATCGTCGCGCAGCAGGATGTTGTAGGGCGGCCGCCATTCCTTGATCAGCGTCTGCTCAAGCAGCAGCGCCTCGGTTTCATTGGCGGTGATGGTGGTTTCCACCTGGGCGATACGCGCCACCAGTGCCGCCGTCTTCGTTGCCAGGCCGGTCTTGCGGAAGTAACTCGCCAGGCGGCTCTTCAGGTTCTTGGCTTTACCGACGTAGAGCAGGCGCGCTTCGCTGTCGAACATGCGATACACGCCGGGACGGCCACTGCAGGTTGCAAGGAACGCACTCGGATCGAACAGCACTTTAGTTTCAGGGGCTGTCATTTCAGGCGCTGGCGTCTACCATGCCGTGGCGTACCGCCAGCAGGGTCAATTCAACATCACTGCTGATGGAAAGCTTTTCGAAAATCCGATAACGGTAGGTGTTCACGGTTTTCGGCGACAGGCACAGCTTGTCGGAGATCGACTGGACTTTTTGACAGCCGACAATCATCAAGGCGATCTGGATTTCCCGCTCCGACAGCGCATCGAACGGCGAGTCGCTGGTGGGCTGGAACGACTTGATCGCCAACTGCTGGGCAATCTGCGGGCTGATGTAGCGTTGGCCGGCAAACACCAGCCGAATGGCCTGGACCATTTCCGCCAGTCCCGCACCTTTTGTCAGATAGCCGGCAGCGCCCGCCTGTAGAAGCCGTGTAGGAAAAGGGTCTTCCTCACACACGGTCACTACCACGACTTTGATATCCGGATGGCTGCGCAACAACTTTGTAGTGGCGCCAAGACCGCCGATCCCAGGCATCTTGACGTCCATCAAAACCACATCGGGCTTCAACTCCCGGGCCTTGATCAGGGATTCCTCCCCTGATTCGGCCTAGCCGACTACTTGCAGGCCATCGATGTCAGCCAGCATTCGTGTAATGCCTGTACGAACGAGATCATGGTCATCGACTACTAGCACCCTAATCAAGCAGACACCTCGCGATATGGTCTTATAGGTTGCTGAACACCTTAGCAAAAAACCACGGCGCAGACCTAGCCGCAAGCGTCATATATATAGAGTTTCAATGAACAAGAGCCGTCTACCGGGCGGTAGGCGGCCGAATTTCCTGAGAAAAAGGTCAGGATTCCTGGAGGGGGAGCTTTGTTTTTCCATTCAATGAAGCTGAATGCTCGGCCAGCGTAGTCGTCAACCGCCGGATTGCATCCTGATCTTCCTTTAACATTGCCCGGTAATTGCCCACGACTTTTTCCTCCAGTTGGCTAAGGTTATCCAATTGAATAGGAGTAGACGTGCCCGTCAGCACGTAGAGGATATCGACACCTCTTTCAGCTACACGTGACAGATAGTCCGCTTTGGGCGCCCGACCACCACTTTCATATTTGCCTTGCGCGTTGGCTTCCACGCCTCCTATTTCACCAAAAGTTTTCTGCGACAGGCCAAGTCGCTCTCTTTCTTGCCGTAACCGCGAACCGATTCCACTCATTTGGATGTATGATCCTATTTGGCACACCCCAAGAGGTGACACTTTCATCTCTTTGTTAAACAAACTTGAACGGTTTTGAACTATGCCCGGAATTCGTACGGCTGCACAAGCCAAGGCTTGGCTTGAACACCAAGGAAAATCTGTTCAAGCATTCGCCCGGGAGCATGGCGTAGACCCGGCAACCACCTATCAAGTGCTCGCTGGGCGCAAAAAGGGACGGCGGGGAGAAGCCCACAAGGTCGCGGTCCTGTTGGGCATGAAGGACGGGATCATCCCGGTTGAGGACGAAACCGTAAGGCAAGATCAGGAAGTCATTTCTTGAAGTCAGTATGCGCTTATTAAAACCAAGTGCCTGTTTTCCCAAAATTGGCAGTACTCACACCTGATCACGGCCGGCAATTGCGCTCCATGCGCCAGAAGCAATCCTCCGCATCTACGATTTCCAGGCCCTTGCGTTGATACAGTCGTCGCGCCGGGTTGGTCTTGAAAACGGTCAACCGTAAAAGACCCAGCCCTTCCGCGCGCGCCTTGTACACCATCTGCTCGATAACCCAGCCGCCAGCCCCTTGATGACGAAACGCCTCAAGGATGTGCAATTCGCGGATATACAACGCCTTGGGGTCACGACTCAGACTGATGAAACCCAGCACTTGGGCATCGCGACAGATCAACCAGTTTTCCCGACCCGCCCAGGCGGTATCGAACCCGGCATCGGACCAGGACAAGTCGTATTGGCGATAATAGTTGCCCATGGCCTGATGGGTCAGGGTTCGGGCGAAGGCCAGGTGCTGGCTGGTTGCAGCCTGTAGTTGAAACGCCATGTGCCTGCGCCTCCTAAATCGCCACCTGTTCCCCGCGCCAGTGGCCAGCGCTGCTGCGACGTGCAATCACCAACGAATCGCCCACACCAGGGGCGACTGCGATCAAAGTGCCGTCAGCGCCCCAGATCGCACTGCGTCCGGCGCAGGTCCAGCCACCGGTTGGACCACCGTGATTGGCTATCAGCACCAGCATTTTGTGCTCGGCGGCGTAGCCTTGTAGCAACGTCGTATCGGGAGCGTAGCCGCCTTCGCTGATCAGCACACCCGCAGCGTAGATATTCGCCCCGGCTTCGGCTGCCTGCCGTGGATGGCTGGGGTGGGAGAAGTCTGCACATACCGCCAGGGCAACCCGGTCGTCACCCCATTCAAGGGCGGCCCCGCCCTGCCCTGCGGCAAAGGCCGCTTCTTCACCGGAATGCAGATGCTGCTTGGTATAGACCGCCACCGAGCCATCCGGCCCCAGCACCAGCGCGCCGATCAACACCTCACTGGCGGCCCCCAGGCGAATCGGCATGCCCACCACCGCAGTGATGCGCAACTCACGGGCCATCTCCCGCAGCGGCGTCAATACTTCATCATCGGGCGCAATCGCCAATCCGGCGGCCAACGCTGGTTCATACCCCGTCAGGGACAGTTCCGGAAACACCAGCAATTGCACACCATGCTCTGCCGCCGTGCGCATGAATGCCAAGTGACGCGCGATATTTCCAGGCACGTCGCCGGCAATTGAGATGGATTGGGCAGCAGCAATGGTCAAGGCAGTCATGGTCGCATCCAGGCAATCATCGTGAAGTCCGTGCAGCATATCGACACTGGGGTCATAGCCGTAAGTACCCACACTTAATAGAAATTACTGATTGAACCCACCCGCTCGCCTCAGTTAAGCTCCCCCCCATCATTTGGAGACACACCATGTTGCAACTCACCCACATTCAGGTTTGCCCTGCTGCCAGCGCCCAGCGCTCGGTCGTGGCTGCCCGTGTGAGCGGTTTGAGTGCACTGGTCAGCTTTTATTTTGGGTATTGGTTTAGCCACTGGCGCGCCTGATACCTGAAATCGGCGCCCACTACTCAAGGGGTCGCCTACCAGAGAAATCTAACCCCCGGTCGGCTCCCCGACCGGGGGTTTTGTTTTTTCAGCCCTTAATTATTTTTGCCACACACCGAACACTTAAAGGACTCACGCCATGAACTACGCCACCTATTACCGCTACGACACCTCCACCGCCTGGCGATTTAGCAAGCTCCGTTCGGGACAGCCTGCCGCCTCCGATCGGTCACCTATTGGTGGCAAGCCAACACACGTAGCCAATACGGCCAATTGTCGAACACCCCAGTAGGGCAGAGCGCGCGGGAACAGCCCGCCGCTTGCCCAGGAAGCCCGAATATGAACGCCTCGATCGCCGCTCTGCCTGTTACCACCCTGTCCTGCGCCAATGAAGCGCTGACCCAGCGTTTGCCCAGTGCCCTTGAGCTCAAGCACCAACTGCCCCTGAGCCCATTCCTCAACGAACAGATCCACGCCCATCGCCAAGCCGTGCGCGCCATTCTCCAGGGCGAAGACTCACGCCTGCTGGTGATCGTCGGCCCGTGCTCGATCCACGACCCGGAATCGGCCATGGAATACGCACGCAACCTGAAAAAACTGGCCCATGAAGTCAGTGACCAGATGCTGCTGGTGATCCGCGCCTACGTCGAAAAACCCCGCACCACCATCGGTTGGAAAGGCCTGGCCTACGACCCGCACCTGGATGGCAGCGACGACATGGCCGCCGGCCTGACCCTGTCCCGGGAACTGATGCGTGAAATGCTGCGCCTGGGCCTGCCGGTCGCCACCGAGCTGCTGCAACCGATGGCTGCCGGCTACTTCGATGACCTGCTGAGCTGGGTCGCCATTGGCGCGCGCACCACCGAATCGCAGATCCACCGCGAAATGGCCAGCGGCCTCGGCATGCCCGTGGGCTTCAAGAACGGCACCGACGGTGGCGTCGCCATCGCCTGTGACGCCATGCGTTCCGCCGCGCACCCGCACCGCCACTTCGGCGTCGACAGCCAGGGCCATCCGGCGATCATCCAGACCCCGGGCAACCCCGATACCCATCTGGTATTGCGCGGCGGCCACCGTGGGCCGAACTACGATCGCCAGAGCGTGGCCCAGGTACACGCCGACCTGGCCAAGAGCAAAGTCGCGCCGCGGATCATGGTCGACTGCAGCCACGCCAACAGCGGCAAAGACCCGCTGCGCCAACCGGCGGTGTTCAACGACGTGCTGGAGCAGCGCTTGCAGGGCGACACCTCGCTGATCGGCATGATGATCGAAAGCCACCTGTTCGAAGGCTGCCAGCCGTTGAGCCCGTCGATGAAATACGGCGTGTCGATCACCGACGGCTGCCTGGGCTGGGATGGCACCGAACAGTTGCTGCGCAGCGCTGCCGAGCGGCTGCGGGCACACAATCCCGCCTGACAATGCAGATCAAATGTGGGAGCGGGCTTGCCTGCGATAGCGGTGTATCAGTTACCTGACAGGCTGACTGATGCACCGCCATCGCGGGCAAGCCCGGCTCCCACACTGGTTCCTCACTGAGTTCAGGCTAGTGGATAAAGAGCCTCATCAAACTGCTCGAGCTTGGGAAACACCAACGGCTGGTCATCCGCCAGCCCTTCCAATCGCTGCTGGTAGCGGTGCAAAAAATCCTGCCGGGCCTCGGCGCTGATATACGGCACATGCCACGCCACAAACGGCTCGAGCACTTCAAACCCGACATACGCCAGCGTGCCACGCAGTATCGGCCGCAGCATGTCCTCCAATGGCCCATGAATCGCCCCCTCGCCAAACATATGCTCGCGTCCGCCGAGGGTCACCGTGACCAGCGCTTTCTTGCCCGCGAGCCCGCCCTGATCATAAAATCGCTTGCCGCCGTAACACACGCCCGACACCAGCACCCGGTCAATCCAGCCCTTGAGCATCGCCGGCGCCGAGAACCAGAAGATCGGGAAGTTGAGGATCAACAGATCGGCCCACAGCAGTTTGTCCAACTCCTGCTGGATATCCGCCGCGATGGATTGGCTTTTCACCCCCAGGCGCTGCTCCAGGGCATACACCAGGTACTCGGGGTTTTCCCGCGAGGTGAAGTCCGAGGCGCTGGCGACGGGATTCCAGTGCATCGCGTACAAATCACTGACCTGCACCTCATGCCCCTGCGCTTGCAGGGTGGCGATGGCCTGGTCACGCAAGGCCGCGGTAAACGACTGCGGCTCGGGATGGGCATGGACAATCAACACCTTCATAAAAACTCCTCAAGAAGTGAGCGCGGCCCGTTCGGCCAGCAAATGGTCGAGCCAGTCGGGGTCCATTTCCGGCTCCGATGAAAACAGCAGGCCGGTGTAGTCCTGATACGGCGGGGTGAAGATCGCGCTGCGGCTGCCCTGGTCCACCACCCTGCCCCGCTGCATCACCACCACTTCGTCGGCAATGGCGCGCACCGTGGCCACGTCATGGGTGATAAACAGGTATGCCACGCCCAACTGCTGCTGAATTCGGTTGAGCAGTTTCAGCACGCCCTCGGCGACCAACTGATCCAGGGCCGAGGTCACTTCGTCGCAGATGATCAGTTGTGGGTCGGCCGCCAGGGCGCGAGCGATGCAGATCCGTTGCTTCTGGCCGCCGGACAGTTCTCGGGGTTGACGCGCCATGAACGTGGCCGGGTCCAGCTCGATCATCTCCAGCAACTCGGCGACCCGGGCGCGCATGGCCTTGCCCTTGAGGCCGAGGTAGAAGGTCAGCGGCCGGCCGATGATGTCGACGATGCGCTGGCGCGGGTTCAACGCGGTATCCGGGATCTGGTAGATCATCTGGATCCGCCGCAACTGCTCTTTGCTGCGCCGACGAAAGTCCGCCGGCAACGCTTCGCCGTCATACAGCACCTGCCCCGCCGTGGCCGGCAGCAATCCGGTAATCAGGCGTGCGGTGGAGCTTTTGCCGCTGCCGGACTCACCAATCACCGCCAACGTCTGGCCGCGATGCAAGCTCATCGACACGTCATGCAGCACCGGCTGATGCCCGTAGCTGGCGCACACCTGGCGCACTTCCAGCAACGGCACCTGCTGCTGCGGACAGGCCTTGGGCTCGGTGCGAAAACCGCGTACCGCCCACAGGGATTTGGTGTAGTCCTGCTGCGGCGCACTGAGCATAGTGCGGGTCTCGGCCTCCTCCACCCGCTTGCCATGGCGCAGCACCATGATGCGGTCGGCCATCTGTGCGACCACCGCCAGGTCATGGCTGATATACAGCGCGGCGCTGCCGAAGGTTTTTACCGCATCGCGAATCGCCGCCAGCACTTCGATCTGGGTGGTGACGTCGAGGGCGGTGGTAGGTTCGTCGAAGATGATCAGGTCCGGGTGACAGGCCATCGCCATGGCGGTCATCACCCGTTGCAGTTGCCCGCCAGACACCTGGTGCGGATACCGTTGACCGATGGTTTCCGGATTGGGCAGGCGCAGCACGCGGTACAACTCCACCGCCTCACGTTCAGCCTGGGCACGACTGATGCCACCATTGATCACGGCGGTTTCCACATGCTGGTCAATCAGCCGGTGAGCCGGGTTGAATGAGGCGGCAGCGCTTTGCGCAACGTAGGCAATGCGCAGCCCCCGCAATCTGCGCAAGGCTTCGGGCTTGGCCTGCAACAGCTGAATACCGTCAAAGCACACCGAACCGCCAGTGATGCGGCAACCATCGCGGGCAAAGCCCATGGCCGCCAGGCCCAGGGTTGATTTACCCGCGCCAGATTCACCAATCAGCCCCAGTACCTCACCCCGTTGCAACGTCAGGTCGATGCCCTTGATCAGCGGATGCCAGGCGTCTTCGTAATGCCCTTCAATCTGCAGGTTGCGGATTTCCAGCAATGGCTTGTCCATCCTCAACACTCCTTCAGGCCGCTGGATTTATGCAGCATCCAGTCGACGACAAAATTCACGCTGACGGTGATCAACGCCACCGCCAGGGCCGGCAGCAACGGGCTGATGTCGCCGAAGGTAATCAGCACCGCGTTGTCGCGGACCATGCTGCCCCAATCGGCGGTGGGCGGTTGAATGCCCAGGCCAAGGAACGACAGCGCGCTGATAAACAAAAACACGAAGCAAAAGCGCAGGCCGAATTCGGCAATCAGCGGCGCGGCGGCGTTGGGCAGCACTTCGCGGGTGACCAGCCACCACAGCCCTTCCCCGCGCAAGCGCGCGGCTTCAACAAAATCCTGCACCACCACGGTCATCGCCACAGCCCGGGACAGGCGAAACACCCGGGTCGAATCCAGCAGTGCAATCACCAGCACCAGGGAGGTGGCATTGGTGCCCACCACGCTGAGGATCAGCAAGGCGAAGATCAGTTGCGGGATCGCCATCAGGATGTCCACCACCCGCGACAATCCCTGATCGACCCAACCGCCCTTGAGCGCCGCAATCAAGCCGCTCAAACCGCCCAGCAAGAACGCCAGCAGCGTCGTCAGGAACGCGATGCCCAGGGTATTGCGCGCGCCATACACCAAGCGGCTGAACATATCCCGCCCGAGGTTATCGGTGCCCAGCAGGAACTGGCCGCTCCAGGGCGCAAACCCGTCGCCCACCACCTGGGTTTCCCCATAGGGCGCGAGCACCGGTGCAAACAACGCCACCAGCACGTACAGCACGATGACCAGCAGGCCGAACTTCGCGCTCAATGGCGCCCGGGCCAATTGTGTGAGAAGGCTCATGGTCTACCCCTTGGGATGCATCAGGCGTGGGTTAGTGGCGATGGACAGCACATCGGCGCCGGTGTTGAGCAGGATGTAGGTGGCGGCAAAGATCAGGCTGCACGCCTGCACCACCGGGATATCGCGCTTGGACACCGAGTCCACCAGCAACTGACCAAGGCCCGGGTAGACAAACACCACTTCGACCACCACCACGCCCACCACCAGGTAAGCGAGGTTGAGCGCGATCACATTGACGATCGGCGCCAGGGCATTGGGCAACGCGTGGCGCCAGATAATCCGCGACTGGCTGATGCCCTTGAGCCGGGCCATTTCGATATACGGGCTGGCCAGCAGGTTGATCAGCGAGGCGCGGGTCATGCGCATCATCTGCGCAATCACCACCAGGCTCAGGGTGGCCACCGGCAGCACCGAGCGTTCGAGGATGGTGCCGAATGAGGCGTCCGGCGCCAGGTTGGACAGGCTGGGAAACCAGCCGAGCTTGACCGAAAACACCAGGATCAGCAGGTAGGCGACGAAGAACTCCGGGAACGACACCGCGCTCAGGGCCGAGGTGTTGAGCAGGCGGTCGAACCAACTGTTGCGGTACAGCGCGGCAAGCATGCCCAGCACCAGCGCCAGGGGCACCGAAACCAGCGCGGCCAATGCCGCCAGGCGCAAGGTGTTGCCCAGGCGTGCGCCGATCAGTTCGGCGATGGGCCGCTGGTTGGCCAGGGACGCGCCGAGGTCGCCGTGCAGCAGGCGCAGCAGCCATTGCACGAAGCGGCTCAGGGGCGGCAGGTCCAGTCCCAACTGCGCCCGAAACGCCGCCACGGTTTCCGGCGTAGCGGACTGGCCGAGCATGGCCTGGGCGATATCGCCGGGCAGCATGCCGACCGCCAGGAAGATGATCACCGAGACGGCGAACAACGACAGCAGGCCAAGGGCGAGGCGTTGGAGTACCAGCTTGAATAGGCTATTCATGTTCGGTTCTCATGAGTTGGGCATGTTCTCGAAGGCGACAAATGTCCTCTGTGGGAGCTGTCGAGCTTTAGCGAGGCTGCGATGCAGGCGCCGCGGTTTAACAGGACACCGCGGTGATGCCATCGCAGGCAAGCCAGCTCCCACATTTGATCTTCATTGCCTGAGCGATAGCGTTCGACACAAGAATCACGCCTGCCACCACCGCTCGATCAGCCGCAACCCATCCAGTTCCCCATACGGCGCCGTCAGCGGCCCATGGCTGACGCGGTTCGAGCGGGCCGCCACGGAGCTGGCGAACAACGGCACAATCGCCCCGCCATCGTCCCGGCACAGGCTCTGCATTTCGTTGTACATCTCCTGGCGCAGCGGCGCGTTCATCTCCCCCCGCGCCGCGTTGAGCAACTGATTGAAGCGGTCGTTATCCCAATGGGTTTCGTTCCACGCCGCGCCTTTGGCGTAGCCGATGCTGAACATGCGGTCGGCGGTCAGGCTGCTGTACCAGAACGAGGTGGTGAACGGCTGCTTCATCCAGATGTTGGAGAAGTACCCATCCGCCGGCTCGCGCACCACGTCGATATCAATCCCGGCCTGGCGCGCCTGTTCCTTGAACAGCACCGAGGCGTCCACTGCGCCGGTGTAGGCGGCATCGGAGGCTTGCAGGCGCACCTTCAGCGACTCGACACCGGCCTTGCGCAGGTAGAAGCGCGACTTGTCCGGATCGTAGGTACGCTGCTCGAGGGCAGCGTTGATAAAGCGGCTGCCGGGTTGGATCGGATGGTCGTTGCCCACCAGGCCATAGCCATGCAGCACCGAGGCCAGCAGGGTTTCGCGGTTGATCCCATGCTTCATCGCCAGGCGAATGTCGTTGTTCTTGAACTCGTTGCTGTCGCACAGCATCGGGAAGGTGTAGTGCTGGGCGCCCTTGGTTTCTTCGATGACCAGCGTGGGATTGCGCTTGAGCAGGGCCACGGTTTTCAGGTCGACCTTGTTGATCACGTCCACTTGCCCGGTGACCAGCGCGTTGACTCGCGCCGCGCCGTCGGCAATCGCCAACAGCTCGGCGCTGGCAAAGTGCGCCCGGCCCGGCTTCCAGTAATCCGGGTTGCGCTCCAGGTCCATGCGCACGCCGGGCTCGAAACGTTTCAGGCGATAACCGCTGGTGCCGATCCCGGCCTGCCAGTCGGCGGCGCCGTCCTTGGCGGGCATGATCACCAGGTGATAATCGGCGACCACATAGGCGAAATCGGCATTGCCCGAATGCAGTTCGAACACCACCGCATCGCTGCCCTTGGCGCTGACGCTGGCCACATCGCCGAGCACCGTCTTGGCCGCCGACGTGGAATTGGCGTCCAGGTGGTGGTTGATGGAGGCCACCACATCGTCAGCGGTCAGGCTTTTGCCGTTATGGAAGGTCACGCCCTGGCGCAGCTTGAAGGTCCAGATGCGCGCGTCGGGCGTCGACTCAAAGCTCTCGGCCAGTTCGGGGATGGCGCTGCCGTCCACCGCGATTTCCGTGAGGGTGTTGTACACCGCCGAAAAGCCGACGAAGGTGAAGGTATCGACCCAGGAACCCGGGTCGCGGGAGTCGGTGGTGCTGCCGCCGGCCAGCCCCATGCGCAGCACGCCGCCCGGCTTGGGCGTGGCCTGTTCGGCGAAGGCCTGCAGCGGCAGGCCCATGGAAAACGCGGCGGCCACGGCACCGGCTACGGCGCTGTGTTTGAGGAAGTCCCGTCGGTGCATCGCTTGAGTCATTTTGTTGTTGTTTTCGCTCATGGTGTTGCTCCTCTAAAGGTTCACACAGGCATGCTTCAACTCGATCAAGGTCACGCCGTTGCGCTTGAAACCGTTACGCAAATCCGTCTGCAGCTCATCCAGGTTCTGTGGCTCGCTGACCGTGCAGCCGAACGCCCGCGCCAGGGCGGCGAAGTCCGGGTTGCGCGGCAGCACGCCGATGGGTTCGATGTCCAGGCTCAGCATGTCGTCGCGAATTTGCCCGAGGGCGTCGTTGTTCCAGAGCAACACCACCAGCGGGCTGTCCAGCTCTTCCACCGCCGTGGCCAGTTCCTGGGCGGTGTAGAGAAAGCCGCCGTCGCCCACCAGCACAAGGCCAGGCCGCTCCGGCGCGCCGAACTTGGCGCCGATTCCGGCCGGCAGGCCATAGCCCAAGGTGCCGTAGCCGGTGGGATGCAGCCAACTGCGGGTGGCGTTGCTGGGAAAGGCGTAGTTGCCGGTGTAGGCCAGCTGGGTCATGTCACTGCTGATGCAGGCATTGGCGGGCAGCTCGGCGGCCACGCGGTCGAGAATCGCCTGGTGAATCCGTTGCAACGGGCCATGGCCGCTGCTGACTGCCTGGCGTAACCTTGCAACCGCTTCGGCCGCTGCATCCGCGTTGCGCGGCTTGGCTGGCAAGCGTTCCAGCAAAGCCTGCGTCGTTTGCTGGGCATCACCGTGCAACGCGACGGCGCAGGGATAGAAATCATTGAACTTGCGCGGGTCGATATCCACGCGCAGCAGCTCGCCGTTAAGCGGCAGGCGTTCACGCCAAAAATCCGTATCGGCCATTTCAGTACCGATGGCCAACACCACGTCCGCCTCGGCGATAAGCTGCCAGCCTGGCTCGATGCACAGGGTCGAACCGGCATTCAGCGGATGCTCCACCGGCAACAAACCCTTGCCGGCGACACTGCTGAAAAACGGCGCCGCCAACTGCGTGCTCAAGCGCTGCAAGGCATCGGCGGCCAACAGCGCGCCGCCACCGGCAATGATCATCGGACGCTTGGCCGCAGCCAGTTTCGCCACGGCCTGATCGAGGCTTTCAGCCGATGGCAGACCTCGCCCGGGACGGCGCACCACCTCATTGCTCCAGTCCCGTTTGATCGGCGCTGACAGCACATCCAGTGGCACCGAAATATGCACCGGCCGTGGCCGTTCACTGTCGAACACCGCATAGGCCCGCGCGATCAACTCCGGCAAATCCTCGGCACTCAACGCCACCGCCGAAAACGCGGTGATGGGCGCGGTCAGCGCCCGTTGGTCCTGGGTTTCATGCAGGCAGCCCCAGCCCTTGCCGAGGCTGGCGGAGTGGTTGACGCTGGAAATCACCAGCAGCGGAATCGAGTCGGCATACGCCTGGCCGATCGCCGTGGCGGCATTGGTCACCCCCGGCCCAGTGATGATGAAACACACCCCCGGCTTGCCGCTGACCCGCGCATAACCGTCAGCCATAAAGCCGGCGCCCTGCTCATGGCGGGTCAACACATGGCGAATGCCACTGCCGGGCAAGCCGCGATACAGCTCCAGCGTATGCACGCCGGGAATCCCGAACACCGTGTCGACGCCATAGTTGGCCAGCAATCGCACCAGGGCCTGGCCGCCCGTCAAGGTTTTGCTTTGCATCGTCATCTCCTTCACACCTGGGCGAGACGGATCAATGCATCGACCGCCGTGGCGCCCCGGGCATTGACCAGCAATGGGTTTACATCGAGTTCCAGCAACTGCCCGGCGTTGGCGCAGGCGTAGTCGGCCACCGCACGAATCGCCGCCACCAGCGCTTCCATATCGGCCACTTCCCGTCCGCGAAAACCTTGCAGCAATGCGGCGCTGCGCAGGCTGAGCAAGGCGTTGCGGATCGCGTCGTCGGTGGTGGGCAGCAGCAGGCTGCGGCTGTCCTTGAGCAACTCCACGAGGATTCCACCGGCACCGATCACCAGTGCCAGGCCGAAATCGTTTTCGCGCTTGATGCCCACAATCAGCTCGGCCAACGGCGGCGTGGCCATGGACTCCAACAGCAGATGATCGAACGGTACATCTGGCGCATAGGCAGCCATCCGCTCACGCATATGGGCCAGGGCGGCGGTCAAGGCAAAGCCGTCCTGCAGGTTGAGCGCCACGGCGCCTGCTTCGGTTTTATGCGGTAGATCGGCACTGACGGCCTTGAGTACCAGCGGGTAGCCCAGCACTTTGGCATCGGCGATGGCCCGCGCTGGCGTGCTCAAGACACCGGCCGGCGTGGACAGACCGAAAGCCCGCAACGCCTGCTTGGAGTCCCACTCGTTCAGCGATTGTCCGAGTGCTTCAAGCGCTTGTGGGCACAGCGGCACCAGTATCGACTCACCCCGCGCCAACAACGCCCGGCGATTGTTTTGATAGTCGGCAATCCGGCCCCAGGCCGCCAGCGCATCTTCCACGCCTTGCAACGCGGCAACGCCCTGGGCATGCAGGCGCTCGCGAGCGTGAGCCGGCAGCAATTCGGGAAATGCCGAGGTGACAAAGCCAGTCTTGCCGTGACGAGCCAGTGCGCTGCAAAACAGCTCCAGCAGCAGGTCGCACTCCTTGCGCTCGCCAGTAAATTCCGCCGGGTAGTCGAGCACCAGCATTGCCGCATCCGCCTCGGTGCGCAATGCCGTGTCGAGCATCGTATTAAGCGCGTCGCTGTTGCCCCAGATGGCCGTGGTGAAATCCAGCGGGTTGACCAGGTTGGCGTAGCTGGGCAGCACCTGCGCCAACTCTTCACGCTGGCCTTCGTCGAGCTTCGGCAGGCTTAAATCGTTGCGCTCGGCGTAGTCGGCAATCAACCCGGCATCGCCGCCGGAACAGGCCAGGGCAATCAGGCTGTTGCCCGCCGGCAAATTACCGCAGGCCGCGGCTTTCAGGGTCTCGACAAAACTCACCGGGCCGCTGACCCGGATCACCCCCAGGCGCGCAAACAGGCTGTCGTACAGCGCATCGGAACCCGACAACGAACTGGTGTGACTCAAGGCCAACTCGGCGCCGATCTGCGACACACCGGTTTTCAGGGCGATGATCGGAATGCCTTTTTCCAGCGCCTTATGGGCCGCACGGGCGAACCCCGGCACATTCTTCAAGCCTTCCAGGTGCAAGCCGATGGCCGTCACGCGTGGCTCGTCGAGCAGCACATCCATCAACTCGGCAACCCCCAATTGCGCCTGGTTGCCCACCGACGCCATATAGGCCACCGGCAGCGAACGGTCGCTCATGGACAGGTTGTAGGCAAAGTTGCCGCTCTGGGTCAGCACCGCAACGCCCTTCTCTACCGGCTTGCCGCCATGGGCCACCGGCCACAGTGCCGAGCTGTGCAAGTAGTCCAGCAGGCCATAGCAATTGGGACCCAGCAGCGCCATCTCGCCAGCCGCCTCGAGCAGTTGTTGCTGCAAGGCCAGGCCCTCGGCGCCGGTTTCGGCAAACCCGGAGGCGTAGCAGATGGCGCCACCGGTGCCAATGGCCGCCAGTTCGGCGACACAGGTCAGGGTCAGCTCGCGGTTGGTGGCGATAAACACTGCGTCCGGGCCGCATGGCAGATCCGCTACGCGACGCACGCAGGGAACGCCATCAAGGCTGTCATGTTGCGGGTTGACCAGCCACATCTGGCCGGCAAAACCACCTTCGGCGCAGCGCTTGAGGGCACGGGCCATGCTGCGCCCACCGACAAACACCAGGTGACGGGGCGCCAGCAGGCGCTTGAGATTGTCGCGAATAGCCTGGGACATAAGCGTTCTCCGACCCGATCAGCGCAACAGCGGCCGCAACAGTTCGCGGGCAATGATGTGGCGCTGGATTTCCGAAGTGCCTTCCCAGATCCGTTCGATCCGCGCGTTGCGCCAGATGCGCTCCACCGGCCCTTCGTCCATCAAGCCCATGCCGCCGTAAATCTGCACAGCCTCGTCGGCGACCTTGCCCAGCACCTCGCTGGCAAACAGCTTGGCCATGCCGGCCTCGCCGTCGGTCATGGTGCTCTGGTCCATTTTCCAGGCGGTGTTCAGGGTCAGCAGTTCGGCCGCGCGGATTTGCGTGGCCATGTCGGCGAGCTTGAACGAGATGCCTTGATAGGTGCCGATGGGCTGGCCGAACTGCTTGCGATCCGCCGCCCATTGCAGGGACACGTCCAGCGCACGCTGGGCCTGGCCGACGCAATTGGCAGCCACCATCACCCGGCCTGCAGTCAGCCAGGCGTTGGCGACCTCCCAGCCTTTGCCGACTTCGCCGAGGACTTTTGAGGCCGGCACGCGGCAGTCGTCGAAGAACATTTCATAGGTGTGGTAGCCGCGGTTGCTGACGCACTTGGGGCCTCGGCGAATGGTCATGCCCGGCGTGCCACGGTCGACCAGGAACGAAGTCACGGCGTTGCGCTGGCGACCGTTGTGTTCGTAGGTGTCGGTGACGGCAAACACGATGGCGAAATCCGCGTGGCCGGCGTGGCTGATGAAGTGCTTGCTGCCGTTGAGTACAAAGTCATCACCGCTGCGCACGGCGCGGGTCTTGATCGCGTTGGCGTCGGAACCGGCCCCCGGTTCGGTCAGGGCAAAGCAATCGATCTTCTTGCCCTGCACGCACGGCAACAGGTACTCGCCAATCTGCGCGCCGGTGCAGGCCATGAGGATTTTCGAGGGCCGGGCGACAAACACATGCAGCGCCCAGGACACCTTCGACAACTCGCGCTCGATCAACGCCTGGGACAGGTAATCCAGGCCGCCACCGCCGACCTCTTCCGGCATGTTGAAGGCATAGAACCCGGCGGCAATCGCCTTGTCCCGGATCTGCGCGGCGAGCTCCGGCGAGACTTCATCGGCGCGGTCCACCGCCTCCTCGTGGGGCAACAATTCCTTGGCAACAAAACTGCGTACCGCGTCCACCAACATGTCTTGTTCTTGGCTGGGCTGGAAATTCATGGCGCTACCTGTCGATCGTTCGAGGGGTGTTTTGAGGAGAAGTCAGTTGCCGGAGAAATGGGGGGGACGCTTTTCCATCGAGGCGCGCAGGGCTTCAGCACCGTCGGCGCTGCGACCGCAGAGCAAGCCGGCGGCGAGTTCGGCCTGGAGTTGTTCGGGCAGGCTGCGCCCGGCGCCTTCGCGGATGAGGGTTTTGGTCTGGGCGAAGGCGAAGGTCGGGCCGTTGGCCAGGCGTATGGCCAGGTCGGTGACGTGGGCGTGCAGCAGCTCGTCGGCGACCACTTCGCCCACCAGGCCGGCGGCCAGGGCGCGGTCGGCACTCCACAACTCATCGAGGAACAGCAGGCGCTTGGCTTGTTCGCTGCCGATCAGGCGCGGCAGATGCCAGCTGGCACCGGCGTCCGGCGCGTAGGCCATGCTGGTGTAGCCGGCCTTGAAGCGGGCCGATTGCGCGGCCACACGCAGGTCGCAGCACAGGGTCAGGTCCATGCCGGCGCCGACGGCCGTGCCGTTGATGGCGGCGAGGGTGGGTTTGTCGAGGGTGTGCAGGCGGGTCATCAGGGCGTGGGCGGTTTCGGTCCAGCCGTAGGTTTCGAGGGCGCCACGGGCTTCGGCGTCGGCCCATTCAGCCAGGTCAGCACCGGCGCAGAAGCTGCGACCACTGCCGGTCAGCACCACCACACGTACGGCCGGGTCACTGTTGAAACCGTCCAGCACCCCATGCAGGTGCTTGAGGGTCGGGATGTCCAGGGCGTTGCGCTGGGCGCCGCGATTAAGGGTGATCCAGGCAACGCCTGCTTGCACTTGAGTGAGCACGGACGGAACGGTAGTCATGGAATCCTCGAATTATTTTAATTGGCTTGAGGGGTGCGACATGGGGCGATACTAAACGAGTGTTCAGTAAGGAGGCAATCGGGTAACGGCAAATATTTTTCGAGGGGAAAATGCCGGCCCGGACGTTGCGTCCAGGCGGCGCGGAATCGTCAGTTCAGGGTTTGATCTGGAAGCGCTTGCGGCCGCCGGCCTGCAAGCCATCGACCCAGGCTTCGCAGATCTGGACGCCCTGCTCCGGGGTGAACGTACCGGGATTAAGCCCCGATTCCAGCCACAAACCGTCGAGCAAGGCGCTCAAGGCGATGGCCGCCAGGTCGGCGTCGAACTGCTTCCAACCCTCCTCCTCGGCCATGTCCACCAAGGCCGAGCGCATGATGGTGCGGTACTCGCCGTAGGAATGCTCGTGGGCCTGGTTGATCGCCGGGGCCGTCTTGACCGCGCCCCAGAACACCAGCCAGGCATCCAGCAGTTGCGGGTCCAGCAACTCGGGGGAAAACGAGCCGCGAAAGAACGCCGACAGGCGCTCCCGCGGGCTGGGCGGCGCCTTGGCCATGGCGTCACGCAGCAAGTCCATCACCTGCCGGGTGATAGACCGATAGGCCTCGGCCACCAGTTCATCCTTGCCCGAATAGTGATGACTGATCAGCCCCACCGACACCCCGGCCTCGGCGCTGATCTTGCGGATCGATGCGCCCTGGAAGCCGTCGCGCTTGAGGCAGGCCAACGTCGCCTGCACCAGATTGGCCTTGCGCAACTCCGGTTCCATGCGGGAGAAACGGGATTCCTGGGTCATGAGGCGGTGTCCTTGGGTTGAGTCGGCTGGACGACTCTACCTCACTCCCGGAACCCCGGCGACACCCGATCCAGTAACCGCAGCAATGCCGCCCATGCCAGCTGCATGGCGTCCGGGTCTGCCAGCTCGCCCTCTTCCAATGAGCGGCCTGGCTCATTGAACTGCCGCTCGGTGTATTCGCACACATCGGCAGGTGGCAGGATCAGCTTGCCGCACGCCTGGGCGGCGATCTGGATATCGCAGGCCTTCTCCAGGTAGTACATGCGCAGGAACGCCTGGCTGACCGTCTCCCCCACCGTCAACAAACCATGGTTGCGCAGCATCAACACCGGCTTGTCGCCGAGGTCACGCACCAGTCGCTGCTGCTCGTCCATGTCCAGCGCCACGCCTTCGTAGTCGTGATAGGCGACCTTGCCGTAGAACTCCATGGAAATCTGATTCACCGGCAACAGCCCGCACTCCAGTGCCGCCACCGCACAACCGGCCCGAGTGTGGGTGTGCAACACGCACTGGGCATCTTCGCGGGCACTGTGAATCGCGCTGTGAATCACAAACCCCGCCGGATTGACGCCATGGGCCGAAGCCTCGACCGCACGTCCGTCCAGGCCGATCTTCACCAGGCTGGAGGCGGTGATCTCCTCGAACATCAGCCCATAGGGGTTGATCAAAAAGTGATGCTCGGGCCCGGGAATACGCACTGAGATATGGGTGAAGATCAGGTCGCTCATGCGAAAGTGCGCGATCAGCCGGTAGCAGGCAGCAAGCTCTTCACGCAGCTGTCGTTCGGTGGCCCCAGTCATTTTTTATTCTCCAGGCGGGTTGGGTGATGTGGCTGACGCTAATCCAGTCCCCAGTAAAAAAACAAGTTGATTTTTTACTGGAGCTGACCTCCTATAGAAAAATAATAACAACAGCGCCTGGAGTATCCGCACCATGTCGCCCCAAGCCTTTCCGTATCTTTTTGAACCGTTGACGCTGCGCGGCAAACGCCTGAAAAACCGCATCATGTCCAGCGGTCACGACACCTCGATGCCTACCGACAACCGGGTCAACGAGCAGTTGATCGCCTACCACCGGGCACGTGCCGAAGGCGGCGTGGGGCTGATTGTGTTGCAAGTGGCCGGGGTGCACGACAGCGCCCGCTACACCTCCCATGTGCTGATGGCCACCGATGACAGCTGCATTGACGGCTACCGCCGACTGGCCGAGACCTGCCATGCCCACGGCACCGTGGTGCTGTCGCAGATTTTTCATCCGGGGCGGGAAATCATGGAATCGGCCGATGGCTTGCTGGCGGTGGCTTACTCGGCGTCAGGGGTGCCCAACGAGCGGTTCCGGGTGATGCCGCGCGCCCTTGACCAGTCGATGATTGACGAGATTGTGACGGGCTACGGTGCGGCGGCGAGGCGCCTGCATCAGGCGGGGATTGACGGCGTGGAAGTGGTCGCCAGCCATGGGTATCTGCCGGCGCAATTTCTTAATCCACGGGTAAATCGCCGCACCGATGGCTACAACGGTGCGCTGGAACAACGCTTGCGTTTCCTGCGGGAAATCATCGCCGCCGTACGGGCCGAAACCGACGAACAGTTCATCATCGGCCTACGCATCTCTGCGGATGAGCGCGACCCCGAAGGCCTGACGGAAGATGACTCCCTGGCGGCCGTGCAACAGCTGCAATCACAGCTGGATTATGTGCACATCGTCGCCGGCACCTCGGCCTCCCTCGGCGGCGCGATCCATATCGTGCCGCCCATGGCCATTGCCCCGGCGTACCTGGCGACAGAAGCCGCAACGTTCAAGGCCAGCCTGTCGATTCCATTGTTCGTCACCGGGCGCATCAACCAGCCCCAGGAGGCCGAGCTGATGCTGCAGCGCGGCCAGGCCGATGTGTGCGGCATGACCCGCGCGCTGATCTGCGACCCGCGAATGCCGGCCAAAACCTCAAGCGGCCAGGCCGAGGATGTACGGGCGTGCATCGCCTGCAATCAGGCCTGCATCGGCCACTTCCACAAAGGCTTGCCGATCTCCTGCATCCAGCACCCCGAGACCGGCCGCGAATTGCAGTTTGGCCAATTGCAAGCGGCATTGCGACGCAAGCGGATGATGGTCGTCGGCGGCGGCCCGGCAGGGATGAAAGCCGCGGCGGTGGCGGCACAACGCGGGCATGAGGTGACCTTGTATGAAGCCAGCGCTCAACTGGGCGGCCAGGTGCTCCTCGCACAGTTACTGCCACGGCGCAGCGAGTTCGGCGGCGCCAGTACCAACCTGCAGCGCGAGATGGAACTGGCCGGGGTTCGCGTGGTGCGCAATACCCGCGTCGACCGTGCCTTGGTGGAACGCGAACAACCCGAGCTGGTGATCATCGCCACCGGCGCCGAGCCCTACTGGCCGGCCTTCGAACGCGGCGGCGAGTTACAGGTGGTGGACGCCTGGCAAGTGCTGCGCGACGAGGTCCCGCTGGGCCGTTCGGTGGTCGTGGTGGACTGGCGTTGCGACTGGATCGGCCCGGGCATTGCCGAGCGCCTCACCCGCGCCGGCCATCAGGTGCAGCTGGCGGTAAACGGCACCCATTGCGGGGAAAACCTGCCGTTGTACGTGCGCGATCAACTGGCCGGTGAACTGCACCGGCTGGGCATTCCCATCATCCCTTACGCTCGTTTGTATGGTTGCGATGACACCACCGTCTACCTGCAACACACCGCCAGCGGCGAGCCGATGCTGCTGGAAAATATCGACACCCTGGTGTTGTGCCAGGGCCACCAGCCGGTGGACACTCTGGGGGCAGAACTGGAAGGCCTGGTGGCGTTCACGCGCATCGGCGATTGCCTGGCGCCGCGTACCGCCGAAGAGGCGATTTATGAAGGATTGAAGGTAGCGTGGGACATTTGAACGACCAACCGCCACAGCTGTTTCTCGGCACCCGCATCCGTGGCTTGCGCAAGGCCCGGGGCATGACCCTTACGGCCCTGGCCGAGCTGAGTGAACTGACCGCCGGCTACATCAGCCAGCTGGAAAGAAACCTCGCCTACCCATCGATCCCGGCCCTGTTCAACATCGCCCGCAGCCTGGGGGTGACGACCCAGTGGTTTTTTGCCAGCGAGACCACGCCGGCAGCGGAGGATGAAGGTTTTGTGGTACGCAAGAACAATCGCCAGAGCATTCACTATGAGGACGGGATCGTCGACCAGTTGCTGACGCCCCTGCCCAATCATCAATTGGAGATGCTGCACTCGCGCTTTCCACCGGGCACCTACAGCCAGCAGAGCTATAGCCATGAGGGTGAAGAGGCGGGTTATGTGTTGAGCGGAACGTTTGAGTTATGGGTGGGGGAGCGGCATTTTCAGCTGGCGGAAGGCGACAGTTTCAGCTTCTCCAGCAGTGAGCCCCATCGGTATGGCAACCCCGGGAAGGTGGATGCGGTGGTGATTTGGGTGATTACGCCGCCGACGTTTTAGACCGTTGGTGTGAATGGAGACGTTTCCTACGGGAACTGGCGACGCCGGCACACCGCCCATCAATGGCGGGCCTCAAGCTCGCTTACTATAAAAACGACTACATCTTTTCGAGATCGTCGCCATGTTTGGATTGTATTCGTTGTTTGCCGGTAAGCCGACTCAGGATGACTTGGATACGGTGGCAGCCATCAAGTCAAAAAGGACCATGAGGATTGAGGGAGAATGGGGCATTTCAGTCTCCGCCGAAGAGGTCATGGAGTCCGAGGCCTACAAGGAAGCGTTCGATGACTGACCTGCACACCCTGACGGCCGCCGAACTGCTGGCGCAATTCGCCAGCCGGCAACTCGCGCCCATCGACTACTACGACCAGCTCCTGGCCCATATCGACCGCTGGGAGCCGCAGATCAACGCGCTCTATGCCTTCGACCCGCAACAGGTACGCCAACACGCCCAGGCCTCCACCGAGCGCTGGAACAAGGGCCAGCCCAACGGTGCCCTCGACGGCGTGCCGGTGACCCTCAAGGAATTGATCGCCACTGAAGGCGTGCCTATCCCCCTCGGCAGCGCCGCCACCCGCCTGACCCCGGCCCTCAGGGACGCACCGCCCGCAGCCCGTATGCGTGAAGCGGGGGCGATTATCCTGGCCAAGACCACCAATCCGGATTTCGGCATGCTGTCTTCCGGACTGTCGAGCTTCCACGGCATCACCCGCAACCCGTGGAATACCGCCCACAACACCGGCGGCTCCAGCTCCGGTGCCGCCGCTGCGGCCGCCGCCGGTTATGGCCCGCTGCACGTTGGCACCGACATCGGTGGTTCGGTGCGCCTGCCCGCCGCCTGGTGTGGCCTGGTGGGATTCAAGCCAACCCTGGGACGCATCCCCATCGACCCGTATTACACCGGCCGCGCCGCCGGGCCCATGACGCGCACCGTCGACGACTGCGTGCTGCTGATGCAACACCTGGCCCGCCCCGATGCCCGCGACGCCACCAGCCTGCCGCCACTCACCACCCAGTGGAGCAACCAGCCGTTGTCGGTCAAGGGCCTGGGGGTTGGCCTGATGCTCGAGCCCGGCGTGGGCATGCAGCCTGAAGGCTTCGTGTGTGAAGCAGTGGAGCAAGCCGCGCGGCTATTCGAAGCCCATGGCGCCAAGGTCACGCTGATCCCGCCGATCATGGACCGGGCGCAACTCGACGGCCTTGACCATTTCTGGCGCGCCCGGCAGTGGGGCGACTTGTCCGCGTTGAGCAGCGAGCAGTTCGACAAGGTCTTGCCGTATATCCGCGACTGGGCCGCGCCAGGCGCCGAGATCAGCGGCGTACAAGCGGTGAAGGGTTTCAACCAGACCTTCGAAATGCGCCGCCGCGCCGCGCAGGTGTTCACCGAGCTCGACCTGGTGCTGTCCCCCACCAACCAGGTCAACGCCTTCCCCGCTGAGTGGCCTTCACCCAGCAACGACCCGCAACGGCCGTTCGAACACATCGTGTTCACGGTGCCCTGGAACATGGGCGAACAACCGGCGCTGTCGATCAACTGCGGTTTCGCCGCCGATGGCATGCCCATCGGCTTGCAGATGATCGCCCCACGCTTTGCCGATCAATGGCTGCTGCAAATCGCTAAAACCTACGAGAGCTGGCGTGGCGCAATCCACCACTGGCCGAATCCTTCCTGACTTTGACGCTGTAAGAACTGCCCACCCACACGCCAGCTCCGGGCCAACACGGCCGGGAGCTTGGACGACCTATAACTAAAATCGAGGGGCTGGTATGCACACTGAGCAATTGACACGATCCGATCCTGATCACGCACCCGAAACACCGCCCCCGGACGCCGGCAAAAAGAGCATTTTTGCCGTGGTCCTGGGTAACGCCGTGGAGTTTTTCGACTTTGGTGTATACGCAACCTTTGCGGTGATGATCGGCCACACGTTTTTCCCGTCCGACAGCGCCTTCGTCAGCTTGATGCTGTCGGTCACCGCGTTCGGTATCGGCTTTATCGTCAGGCCCCTGGGCGCGGTGCTGATCGGCATCTACATCCGCCGCAACCTCGCCGAAACCTTCCACGGCCACGGCGAAAAGACCAGCACCGGCGACCCAATGTCACCGGTCTGGTACCTGCTGATCGCCAACCTGGGAGTGTTAGAAGCCAGATCAAAAGCCAGAGCGAAAGCAGAGCTGCTTTTCTGTGGGAGCTGGCTTGCCTGCGATACAAATACCACGGTGCATCAGGTACACCGAGGTGATGCCATCGCAGGCAAGCCAGCTCCCACATTTGATCGCACTCCGTTCCTGCATCGCTCTACAATGTCCCCCATTCATTCCCGGGGGTTTCATGGACATCGAACTGGCACGCACCTTCCTCGAAATCACCCGCTGCGGCAGCCTCGCCGCAGCGGCCGAGAAGCTGCACGTCACCCAGACGGCGATCACTGCCCGCGTCAAAAACCTCGAAAGCCAGCTCAACAGCACCCTGTTCGTGCGCAACCGCGCCGGTGCCCGCCTGACCCCGGACGGCGAGGCCTTCGTGGTCTACGCCAACCAGCTGGTACAAACCTGGGAAGCCGCCCGCCGCGACCTGCCGTTACCCGATGGCTACCGCAACGTGCTGCACATCGGTGGCGAAGTCAGCCTGTGCAACCCGTTGATGCTCGGCTGGGCCCAGGCCCTGCGTGAACACATCCCCGGCTATGCGCTGCGCACCGAGATTCGCGAGGGCGAGTACCTGTTGCGCCAACTGGAGCTGGGGGGGCTGGACGCTGCACTGGTGTTCCAGCCGCAATACTGGCCGGGGCTGCAGGTGGAGCAGGTGCTGGAGGAAAAACTGATCCTGGTGCAGTTGGCGACCCGGCCCGAGCCCTATGTGTATATCGACTGGGGCCAGGGCTTTCGCCAGCAACACGACGCGGCCTTGCCGGACAAGGCCCGCGCCGCCTTGAGCTTTAATCTCGGACCGTTGGCGTTGCAGTACATCCTGGAGAATGGCGGCGCCGGGTATTTCCGCACGCGGGTGGTGCAGAGCTACCTGGACAGCGGCGTGATGGAGCGAGTGCCCAAGGCGCCGGAGTTCAGCTTTCCAACGTACCTGGTGTATTCCCGCGAGCGCGACTCGGCGGTTTTGCAGCAGGCACTGGCCTTGCTGCGAGCGGTGGTGGAGGCGGAAAAGGATTGGTCGCAGCGCTGGGATCCGGTGATTTGAAGCCGTGCACATGGTAGCCTCAGGTTGTTTTCTCCTGGTTTCCCCCTGCCGATGAACAAGAAAAAATCCGTCACCATCAGCGACATCGCCAAACGGGTCAACATGACCACCATCACGGTGTCCCGGGCGCTGAGCAAACCCGACCTGGTCAAGCCCGCCACCCTGGCGCGGATTCTCGAGGTGGCGCGGGAGCTGGACTACGTGCCCAACGCCTTCGCCCGCGGGCTCAAGCGCAGCGAAAGCCTGATCATCGGCGTGATCACCGCCTCGGTGGACAACCCCTTCTACAGCGAGATGATCAAGGCGATTTCCCGCGAGGCGAAAAAGCACGGCTACACCATCATGCTGGTGGACACCGACGAACTCGAAGAACTGGAAAGCAAGGCGGTCGATACCCTGTTGGGCTACCGTGTGGCGGGGATCATCCTGTCACCGGTCTCCGACGAACCCAGCTACCAGCCGGACTACCTGGAGCGCCTGGGCAACGGCAAGACCCCGGTGGTGTTGCTCGACCGCACCATCCACGAGAGCCCGTTCAGCCGCGTGGTGCTGGACAACTACCACAGCGGTATCGAGGCGGCGCAGTACCTGGTGCGGCAAACCCCGAATCTCAAGCGCCTGCTGGTGCTGACCGGGCCGGAGCATTCGCGCATCACCATGGAACGCCTCAAGGGCTTGAAAGAAGTCCTGGCCGATCACCCGCAGGTGCAGGTCGAAGTGTGTGCCGGCGACTACACGCTGATGCCCTCCTACCTGCACACCCTCGACTACCTGGCCGAGCACTCGGCGCCGGACGCGATCATGGGCTTCAACCAGCTGATCACCCTCGGCGCCTTGCGTGCGTTGCGCATGCACAATATCCCCCACGACAGCCTGACCATCTGCGGCATCGACCGCCTGCCCTTCGCCGATATCTTCGGCGTGCCGATTGCCTGCGTGGCCCATGACGCGTCACTGGCCGGCAGCAGCGCAGTGCGACTGCTGCTGGACCGCCTCGAAGACCCGCACAAACCGCGGGACAAAGTGGTAATCGCCGGCAAACTGGAGAACGGCTAGCGGCTGGTATAGCCGCCATCGATCGGCAAGCTGACGCCGCTGATCATGCTGGCGGCATCGCTCAGCAGGAACAGCACCGGCAGGGCCACCTCCGCCGTTTCGGCAAACCGCCCCAGGGGGATCGCCGCCAATGCCGGGTCGCGCTTGGCCGGTGCCGACCATGCCCTCTGCGCCATGGGCGTCAGGGTCACGGTGGGGTTGACGCTGTTGACACGAATCCCGAAACGGCCCCATTCAGCGCATTGCACGCGGGTGATGGCGTCCAGTGCGGCCTTGGAGGCGCAGTAGCCGAGGTGATCGTCCAGCGCTACCAGTGAGGCCTGGCTTGAGACATTGACGATGCTGCCGGGGATCCTGGCTTCAATCATTGCAGCGGCGATACGGCTGGCGACCTGGGCGGCGGCGCGGGCGTTGACGTTCATCACCTGGTCGAAGGCTTCGGCGCTGATGGCGGCAGCCGGTTCCAGGCGGGAGATGCCAGCGCAGTTGACCAGGCCGTGCATCGGCGGCAGGCCTTCCAGGGCCAGGTCCAGGGCGGCGCTGTTGGCGATGTCCAGGCACAGGGTTTCGCAGCCGAGCTGGGCCAGGGCCTGGGCATCTCGGCCCAACGCAAACACCTCGGCGCCGCTGGCGATCAATTGCAGGGCGATTTCCCGGCCGATACCGCTGCTGGCGCCGGTGACGAGGATGCGCTGGTGGGTGAAGTCGAAGGTAGCGTTCATGGCAACTATTCCAAAACCAATAGAGATCCAATGTGGGAGCTGGCTTGCCTGCGATAGCGGTGGGTCATTTAGCCCACTTGGTACTGATGCACCGCCATCGCAGGCAAGCCAGCTCCCACACTTTTGATCGGTGTTCGCTTAAGCGTTCTGCAGGCTGTGCATCACCGGTTTCAGCGCCGGATACAGCTCCAGATAGCTGGCAAATGCCCGGTCATACACCCCGACATTCCCAACCTCCGGCTCCGCCCGCAGCTCCAACTGCACCCAACCTTTCTCCATCTGCCGGTCATCCACCAACCCCACCGTATGGGCCGCCAGCAATGCCGCGCCCAAGGCCGCCTCCACCTCTTGCACAATGGTGTAGACCGGGTAGTGGGTGATGTCCGCAATAATCTGCATCCACAAATCCGAGTGGCTCGCTCCGCCCACCACAATCAGCCGTGGATCAAGGGAATGCGCCCCACGGGTGCCCGCTTCGATATTGTGTCGCAGGGCAAAACTCACCCCTTCAAGCACCGCGCGGTACAGGTGGATCCGGCTGTGATACAGGTTCAGCCCGACAAAGCTGCCGCTGGCACGGTCATCCCACACCGGGCTGCGTTCGCCCATGAGGTACGGCAGGAACAACAGCCCTTCACTGCCCGCCGGGATCTTCGCGGCGCTCTGCTCCAGCAGCCACAAACTGTCCTGGCCGGTCTCCCTGGCCTGCTGCTCTTCGGCCTGGCAGAACTGCTCGCGAAACCAGCTCACCGACGCCCCGGCGGTAATCGCACCGCCGAAGATGTACAGGTCCTGATGGCCGTTATAGACGTGGGGCATGCTCACCAGGCCATGACGCGCGTCCACCTGCTGATTGAGATAACCCCAACACATGCTGGTGCCAATCATCGCCACGTGATTGCCCGGTCGCGTCACTCCGGCCGCCAATGTGGCCATGGCCGCATCCACGCCTCCGGCAAGGATCGGCGTGCCCGCCTGCAAGCCCAATCGCTGCGCCCATTCCTCGAGCAACCCGCCGACCACTTCACCGGAATACAGCAAGCGCTCCGGCATCATCGCCAACGAAATCCCAAGCGCCGCCAGCATCTCGGCCGACCAGCCGCGTTGCGCCACATCGTAGACGCCACCGATATTGCCGGCACTGCTGTGATCCACCGCCAACTCACCGGTCAGGCACCAGTTGATGTAGCTGTTGGGCGGCAGCAGGTAACGGGTGTTGGCCCACACCTGCGGCTGGTGTTGCTTGAGCCAGAGCATCTTGGTGAAGCCGTAGTAGCTGTCCACCGAGTTGCCGGTGACCGCAAACAGCCGCTCCAGGTCCACATGCTCGCGCACCCACTCCACTTGCTCGCCCGCGCGCCGGTCCATCCAGATCAGGCAAGGGTGCAGGGGCGTGATCTGCGCATCCACGGCAATCCCGGAGCCGCCGTACAGGCTGCTGATGCACAGTGCCTTGACCTGTTCTTTCCCTATGCCGGCCTTGGCCATGCACTGAGCAACGCAGGTCTCGACCGCATCCAGCCAGACCTGCGGCCACTGCTCGGCCCAGCGCACTTTCGGGGTATCCACGCGATACCCCTGGCTGTGCTGGGCGATGATCAGGCCGTCCGCATCCACCAGCAACGCCTTGGTGCTTTGCGTGCCGATGTCTACACCCATTACGTAGTTCATGTCAGAGCACCGGCTTCAGCAGCACCTTGATCGACTTGGTCGAGTTGGCCAGCTCAAAGGCCTGGGCCCAGCTATCCAGCCCGAAGTCATGGGTCACGATGCCCTTGGAGGTCACCAGGCCGCGCTCGAACAGGTCGATGGCCACCGGGTAGCAATACGGCCCCAGGTGCGCGCCGCGTACGTCCAGTTCCTTGCGATCGCCGATGATCGACCAGTCGGCGCTGGTTTCGGCGCCAAACACGCTGAACTCGACAAACCGTCCGAGCTTGCGGATCAAATCCAGGCCTTGGGTCACGCCCGCCGGCACCCCGGTGGTTTCGATGTACACGTCGCAGCCGTAGTTATCGGTCAGGCCATTGATGATCTCCCGGGCATTGTCCCGTGACGGGTTGATCACCACGTCGGCACCGTATTTCTTCGCCAGTTCCAGGCGCTCGTCGACCATGTCGATCACCACCAGTTTCTTCGGCGTTTTAAGGGCCGCCACTTGCACCATGCACAGGCCCAGGGTGCCGGCACCGGCGATGACCAGCACGTCATCCAGCTGGATCTCACCCCGGTTGACGGTGTGAATCGCGCAGGACATCGGCTCGATCAGCGCCGAATCTTCCAGGGACACCGACTCCGGAATCTTGTGCACAATGGCGGTCTTCGGGATGCGCATGTACTGGGCCATGCCACCTTCGGCGACTTCACGCTGGAAGCCGAAGATATTGTGCACCTCGCACATCCAGTACTTGCCGGACTTGCAGAAGCGGCACTTGCCACACGGCACGATCTGCTCGGCGATCACCTTGTCGCCGACCTTCACTTCAAAGTGTTCCTCGGCGCCCTCGCCCGCTTCCACCACGTAGCCGAAGAATTCGTGCCCCGGCACCACCGGCGCCTTGACCCACGGGTTGTCGCCGCCCCAGAACATCGCGGCGCCCGAGTGGCATTTGCAGTCACTGGCGCAGATGCCGCAGGCGGCGATACGAATCACCAGTTCATTGACCCGCGCCTGGGGTTTGCTGATGCGTTCCAGGCGGTAGTCTTTCGGGCCGTGGCAGACGACGGCTTGCATTTGGTTGTGCTGTTCCATGATGTGCGGACCTTTCTTGAGCATGAGAGAACCCATCGCGGCCACCATGGCCGCGTGGAGATAACCGGTTTACTTGTGGCGCTGACGGCTGATAAAGATCGCCAGCAAAATGATCCCGCCCTTGATCACGCTCTGGACGTAGGGCGAGACCCCGAGCATGTTCAAGCCGTTGTTCAACACCCCCAGCAACATGGCGCCGAGCAAGGTGCCGACGATTACCCCGCGCCCACCGGCAATCGAGGCGCCGCCCAGGACCACGGCGGCAATCGCGTCGAGTTCAAACGACACCCCGGCATTTGGCTGGCCGCTCATCAAGCGCGAGGTCAGCACCAGCCCGGCAATCGCGGCGGTAAACCCGCTGATGCCATACACCAGCAACTTGAAGCGCGCCGCCCGCACACCGGACAGGCGCACCGCTTCCTCGTTGCCGCCGATCGCGTAGATATAGCGGCCGATGCGGGTGTGCTGCAGCAGCACATAGGCCGCCAGGTACGTCACCAGCATGATCAGGATCGGCACCGAAATACCGAACAGGCTTTCGCGGCCAAAGAAGCCGAACCACTCCGGCAAACCGGAAATCGGGTAGCCGTCGGTGTACATCAGGCCGAACCCACGGGCGATGCCCATGGTCGCCAGGGTGACGATGATCGGCGGCATGTGCAGGTAGGCGACAAACAAACCGTTGCCGATGCCGAAGGCCACGCCGACCAGCATCCCCGCGCCAATCGCCAGGCCCGGTGGCAAGCCTGCGACCATCAAGCCGGCGGTCAGGGTGCCGGACAGCGCCATCACCGGCCCCACCGACAAATCGATGCCGCCGGTGAGAATCACGCAGGTCATGCCCACCGCGATAATCGCGTTGATCGACACCTGGCGCGCGATGTTCGACAGGTTGTTGGCCGTCAGGAAGTTATCGCTGGCGAAGATCATCACCAACGTCACCACCAGCAGCCCGACAAAGGGATAAAACGCCGGTGAGCGAATCAGCCGCGCCAGGTTCAGGCGCAGCCGGCCAGGCGTCACGGCATTAATGGACATATTCACTTGAGCCCCCTGTTGCATGGCGCATGACCTCTTGAGGATTGACGGCGGACGCTTCCAGTACCTTGACGATGGCGCCCTTGTGGAACACGGCGACGCGGTCGCACATGCCGATGACTTCCGGCAGCTCCGAGGAAATCATGATGATTGCGTAGCCTTGTTCGGTGAGGCTGCGCATCAGCGCGTAGATCTGTGCCTTGGCCCCGACGTCGATGCCACGGGTGGGTTCGTCGAACACCAGCACGTCGCAGTGATGGTTGATCCAGCGGGCAATCACGACTTTCTGCTGGTTGCCGCCGCTGAGGTTGAACACCCGGCTCTCGCCGCTGGGGGCCTTGATCGACAGCTGGCGCATCAGCGCTTCGACGCTGGCACATTCCTTGTCTTTGTCGATCAGGCCGCTGGCGTTCTGGTATTTGGGCAGGTTGTTGAGGGAGATGTTTTCGCGAATGCTGAAATCAGTGATCAGCCCTTCGGTCTTGCGGCTTTCCGGCAGCAGGCCGATACCGTGGGCCAAGGCCTGGGCCGGGTCGTCGAGGGTGATTTTTTCGCCCCGCAGCCATACGTCTTTGCTCACCGACGGCAGCGCGCCCATCATGCCCAGCGCCAATTCCGTACGCCCGGAACCCACCAGGCCGGCAAAGCCGAGAATCTCGCCCTTGTGCAATTCAAAATGGTTATGGGGACCGTTGCGCACCAGTTGGATGTCCTTGACCTCCAGCAACAGCGGCCCGCGTTCGCGGGTGGGCTTGGCCGGAAAACTGCACTCCAGGCGGCGGCCGACCATCATTTCCACCAGGCGGTCGATATCGCTGTCGGCCACATCGGTGACGCCCACATTGCCGCCGTCGCGCAGCACGCTGATGCGGTCGCACACCTGGAAAATTTCCTCCAGGTGATGGGAGATAAAAATCACCGCCACGCCCTGGCGCTTGAGCTCACGCATGATCTCGAACAGCAGCTCGGCTTCGCTCGGCGTCAGCGTGGCGGTGGGTTCGTCGAGCACCAGCAGCCGCGCATCCAGGGCCAGGGCCTTGGCGATCTCGACGAACTGCTGCTCGGCCACACTCAGGTGCTTGACCGCGCATTGTAGGTCAATGCTGACGCCGAGGCGCTTGAACAACGCCTCGCTCGCCTCGATCATTTCGCCCTTGCGCAACAGGCCGAAGCGGTTGCTCAGCTCATGGCCGAGGAAGATATTTTCCACTGCCGTGAGGTAGGGAATCAGGCTGAATTCCTGGAACACGATGCCGATACCGGCGGCAATCGCATCACGGTACGTCGCGAACTGCCGGGCCTCGCCGTCGATCAGGATCTGCCCTTCGTCCTGGTGCTCGACCCCGCCAAGGATCTTCATCAAGGTCGATTTTCCTGCACCGTTTTCCCCGAGCAAGGCATGAATCTCGCCGCGCTGCACTTCCAGGTTGATCGCCTTGAGGGCTTGCACCCCCGGGTAGCGCTTACAGATATTTTCCAGCTTCAGAAGACTGCTCATACCGCCGACCTCGCATTCAGATGGATGACCTGTGCCCCACGCCTGGCGTGGGGCCTGGGTGTTTTACCAACTGAAATCCTTGGCCTTGGCCTGGTCGATCAGGGTGATGTCCACCGGGATCGTGGCCGGTACTTGCGAGCCCCATTTCTTGGCCAGGGCGATGCCCAGGGCCAGGCGAATCTGGTCACGGGGGTATTGCGCGGAGGTGGCGATGAACTTGCTGCCGGGTTTCTGGATGGCCTTGATCGCTTCCGGTGCGCCGTCGACGCTCACCAGTTTGACGTCCAGGCCACTGGCTTCGATGGCGGAGAGTGCACCGAGGGAGCCGTTGTCGTTGACGCTGAAAATGCCCTTGAGGGTGGGCTGGGCCTGCAGCATGTTTTCGGTGACGGTCAGCGCCTGGTCACGTTCCTGCTTGCCGTTCTGGATGCTCACGATCTTGATGTCCGGGTGCTTGGCCACGGCCTCTTTGCAACCGCGCACGCGCTCCAGGATCGGTACAACGGCGATGCCGTCGAGGATAGCGATATTGCCCTTGTCGCCGATGTTCTTGGCCAGGTATTCGCAGGCCTGGAAGCCGGCGTCGAAGTTTTTCGAACCGACGAAGGAGTCCAGTGGGCCTTCGGCTTGGGCGTCGACGGCGACCACGACTACACCGGCGGCGTGGGCGGACTTGACGGCTGATTGCACGCCGACCGAGTCGGTGGGGTTGATCAGCAGGATATCGATGCCTTTTTGCAGCATGTCTTCGACGTCGCTGACCTGTTTGGACACGTCGTGGCGGGCGTCGGTGATGATCAACTGCGCACCGATGGTCGCCCCGGCTTCCTGCAGGGCGTCTTTCATGGTGACGAAGTAAGGGTTGTTGATTTCCTGGAAGGACGCGCCGATGCGGATGGGGGCGGGTTTGGTGTCGGCCAGTGCCAGGCCAGAAGTGCCAAGATTGATGCTCAGAGCCAACAAACACAGGGTTTTCGGAAGCATTTTCATGGTGGGGATCTCTGTTTTGTTTTTATTTTTAGAGCAAATGTTATCGTTAACATTTTGTAAGAAGCTAGCAAAGAAATGGGGGGGTCGCAAGGGGTGTTTGATCGGTGGGGGGGGTGTGGTGTGCATATCCGTTGCTGCGGTAACGGCCACTTAGGGTTCCGCCCTTACGGCGGCTCACTTTTGAACAGCGCAAAAGTAAGCAAAACGCTCTTGCCCCACCACTCGGCACCTCGCTTAGGCTCGGAGTGCCCTCACTCCGGCTTTGGACCGTGGGCCGCCGCGATGGGCCATCCTTGGCCCAGCGCGGCTAACCCGGCGTCCTGCCGGGTTACCCACGCTCCAAAGCCTGCGTTCGGCCAGCGTGGTTTAACGGGGCGCCTAAGATCAAGATCAAAAGCAAAAGCACAGCGGCCTCCCGGCCGGCTTGAGTGTTGAAGCGCAAAATCAAAAGCTAAAGCGGGCACGGTCCAAATGTGGGAGCTGGCTTGTCGGGTCGCCGCATCGCTGCGATGGCATCACCTCGGTGTGCCTGATGTACCGAGTTGTCTGCATCGCAGGCAAGCCAGCTCCCACAGAAAAGCAGAGCTGCATCAGCTTCAGATTTGGCTTTCGCTCTGGATCTTGCCTTTGCTTTTAACACTCAAGCCGGCCGGGAGGCCGCTGTGCTCTTGCTTTTGATTTTGATCTGACTGCCCCAATAAGCCCGAGGCCGAACGCAGGTATTGCGGAGCGGGTAAACCGGCAGGACGCCGGTTTAGCCGCGCCGGGCCATGGATGGCCCGTCGCGGCGGCCCGCTTCGCGGTGCCGGAGTGAGGGAACACCGAGCCCCAGCGAGGTGCCGACAGGCGGGGCAGAGCGTTTTGGTTACTTTTGCGCTTTTCAAAAGTGACCCGCTGTAAGAGCGGAACCATAAGCAGCCGTTACCTAAATAACGGATATGTACCCCGTCAAGCCCGACTCCGCAGCCACTGCATAAACCCCTTCTTAACCGGCACCACAGGCGCCTCCTGGGTCAAACTCTGAGCCGCATGCAACCTGAAATCCAGCAGGCTTTTCATAGCCTCACTGATGTCATGCCGAGCATCCAGACAAGGCTTCAGATACTCCTTCTCAATCCGATACAACGTACAAAACGTCTTCGCCGAAAAGTCCGCAGGCACACCCTGCTCCGACAAAATCCCAGCCTCACCAATCACCTCCCCTGGCCCCATCCGCCCGGCTTCAAACTTGTGCCCCGCCTTGGTCAACATCACCGAAATCACCCCGGACTCAATGATAAACAGGTGATCACTCACCTCCCCCGCCGGCAAAATCATCTCCCCGGCGCGAAAGGTCTGCAGCGTCATGTTCTGGCTGAACGTCTCCTTCTCCTCCTGCCTCAAGGTCGAGAAAATAGACGAACTCTCCAACAACGCCCGAGCCCGGGAAACCGCCACCGGCGCATTGCTCTCGGCCGCCGACAACAAACTCACCCCCGCCGCCTGCAAATGCCGAAACGCCAAATCATAAAGCTGATTACGCACCTCACGCTTGAGCGTCATCGCCGGCACAAACCCGCTGATCTCATACTCCACACCACCACTGGCCGACGTCTTGAACGCCACACTCGGCGCAGGCTTGGCCAGCAACGGCCGACACCCCTGCATCGCCCGCTCCAGCGCGTCCAGCACGGTTTGCGGCCGCGCATGGGGGCTGACCTGCAGACTGACCGCCAGGCCAAACATGTCCGCCGGACGCGAGAAGTTGATGATCTTGGCCTTGGCCGCCAGTGAATTGGGCACCACCGCCAGGCTGCCCTGGGAGGTTTGCAGTTGGGTGGCGCGCCAGTCGATGTCGATCACCCGGCCTTCGGTGCCGTCGATGGAGATCCAGTCATCCAGTTGGTAGGGTTTGGTGGTGTTGAGGACGATGCCGGAAAACACGTCGCTCAAGGTGCTTTGCAACGCCAGGCCGACGATGATCGCCACCGCGCCGGAAGTGGCCAGCACGCCCTTGACCGGCAGGTCGAGCACGTAGGCCATGGCCGCGATGATCGCGATCAGGAAGATCACCGCGCCCACCAGGTCCTGCAACAGCCGCCCGGTGTGGCCGACCCGCTGCATCATCACCGCGCCGAGCAATACCGTGAGGGTACGTGCCGCGAACAACCACCAGCCGATCTGGAACGCCGTCGCCGCCAGGTGCAGCGCGACGTTGTCGCCGAACGGCGCGACCTGCATCGGGTTCATGCCTTCGTTGAACAGCACGGCGCTGAACACCGCAAAGATCACCAGCCGCGCCGCCAGCTTCCAATTGGCGAAATCGGCAGAGATCAGGCGCCATACGGCGATGTCGATCAGCACCAGCGCCAAGGCACAGAACATCGGGTGATCGGAGATAAATGAGGGCATTCAGGCGACTCCAGGGCGAATGCCATGAAGATCGCATGAAATGCCTTTGGAGGGTATAGCGCCCTAGCGCTGCATCTGCCCGAATTGCCCGGACTGATAGTCAGCAAACGCCTGGTGGATTTCCTGCTCGGTGTTCATCACGAACGGGCCGTGACCGACGATGGGCTCGTCGATCGGCTCGCCGCTGAGCAACAGCACCATGGCGTCGTCGCTGGACTCGAGGCGCAGTTGCGTGCCATCGCGCTCAAACAGTGCCAACTGCCCTTCCCGCGCCACCTCGGTTGCGTTGATCCGCAGCGTGCCGCGCAATACCACCAGCGCGGTGTTGCGCCCGGCATGCAGGTCCAGCGTCACCGAACGGCCGGCGTTGAGGCGCATGTCCCACACGTCGATCGGCGTGAAGGTACGGGCCGGGCCCTTGACTCCGTCGAACTCGCCCGCGATCAGGCGCAGGCTGCCGGCGTTGTCGGCCAGGGGCAGCGTCGGGATATCGCCATCGAGAATGGTCTGGTAACCGGCGTCGGTCATTTTGTCCTTGGCCGGCAGGTTGACCCACAACTGGACCATCTCCAGAGCGCCGCCGCTGCGGGCAAAGGCCTCGGAGTGAAACTCCTCGTGGATGATGCCCTTTGCCGCAGTCATCCATTGCACATCGCCCGGGCCGATGGTGCCGCCGGCGCCGGTGGAATCCCGGTGCTCGACTTCGCCTTTGTACACGATGGTCACGGTTTCAAAGCCGCGATGGGGATGCTGGCCCACGCCGCGACGTTGCTCGGTCGGGGTGAATGCCGCAGGACCGGCGTGATCCAGCAACAGGAACGGGCTGATCTGCTTGCCCATGGTGTCGTAGGAAAACAGCGTGCGAACCGGAAAGCCGTCGCCGACCCAATGGCCGCGTGGGCTGGTGTAGATGCCGATGATCTTTTTCATATGTGTCTCCAGTAATGGATACACCTTAAATCCGATACCAATTCAGCGCTAGACGGCAAAACCGACCCTGATCGTCCCATCAGTGGAACAAAGATCCGGGGGCTGGATTAATTTATATTTCAGCCATAATATGGCGACAAATATTACGTACGTAATTTTTAGCTCACCCCGCCCCACGGAGCCCGACATGAACCCTCTCCCCCTGCGTCTTCTCACGCCCCTGGCCCTGTTAGCGGTACTCAGCGGCTGCAACAACAAGGCCGACCCCGTCGCCGAAGCGCCCCTACCCCGCCCGGTACTCGCTGCCAAGGTCGAAGCCGCCGGCAGCCAGCAAAGCGCCTACACCGGCGTAGTGGCCGCACGCACGGAAAGTGACTTGGGGTTCCGCGTCAGCGGCAAGGTGATCGAGCGCAAGGTGGATCCCGGCCAGCACGTCAGCCGTGGCGACACCTTGCTGGTGCTGGATATCGGCGACTTCGAACTGGCCCTGCGCTCGGCCAAAAACCGCGTCAATGCGGCCCAGGCGCAACTGCGTCAGCGCCGGGATGACGAATCCCGCTACCAGCGCCTGGCGAATACCGGCGCGGTGTCGCGGCAGATTTTCGACCAGTCCGCGACCAATCTGCGGGTAGCCGAAGCCGAACTGGCCTCGGCGCAATCCGACGCCAGCCAGATCGAAAACCGCCGCACCTATTCAGTACTCAAGGCCGACAGCGACGGCATCATCACCGACGTGCGGGTAGACCGCGGCCAAGTGGTGGCCGAGGGGCAAGTGGTGGCGCGCCTGGCCCACGACGGCGCCCGGGAAGCCATCGTCAACCTGCCGGAAAACCAGCGCGACCAGGCCTCGCAAAAAGCCCTGGCCTTCCCCTTCGGCGCTCCCGAACAGGCCGTGACCGCCACCTTGCGCGAGCTGTCCGCCAGCGCCGACCCGACCACCCGCACCTACCGTGCCCGCTATGTATTGCACGGCCCCGTCGACCGCTTTGCCCTCGGTTCGACCATCACCGTGCGCCTGCAAGGTAACGGCCAGGCGCAACAGACCCGTGTGCCCATCGGCGCACTGCAGGATGCCGGCAAAGGCACCGGTGTGTGGGTGATCGGCGCCGACGACAAAGTCAGCTTCACCCCGGTCAACGTCGCCAGCCTCGGCCAGGAAGACGCGTTGCTGGACAGCGGCGTGAGCCCCGGCCAAGTCGTCGTCGCCCTTGGCGCGCACCTGCTGCACAGCGGTGACGCGGTACGCCTGTTGCCGGCCCAGGTATTGGCCCTCAACCGTCAGCAGGAACCCTGATAATGCGCGGGATCAACCTCTCCGAACTGGCGGTCAAGCATCGCGCGGTTACGCTGTTCCTGATCATCGCGATCCTCGCCGCCGGGGTCTTTGCCTTTGGCAAACTGGGGCGCGCCGAAGACCCTTCGTTCACCGTCAAGGTCATGACCATCACCGCCGCCTGGCCCGGCGCCACCGCCCAGGAGATGCAGGAACAAGTGGCCGACCGCCTGGAAAAACGCCTGCAGGAGCTGGACTACTACGACCGCGTCGAAACCATCGCCCAGCCGGGTTTTGTCTCGATGCGCATGACGTACCTGGAGTCCACTCGCCCCAGCGAAATCCAGGACCTATTCTACCAGACCCGCAAGAAACTCAGCGACGAAGCCGCGAAGTTACCCAAGGGGGTGATCGGGCCGTTTTTCAACGATGAATACTCCGACGTGTACTTCTCCCTGTACGCGCTGGAGGCCGAGCACCTGCCTCACCGGCAACTGGTGCAAATGGCCGAGGACATGCGCCAAGGCTTGCTCAATCTGCCGGGGGTGAAGAAGGTCAACATCCTCGGCGAGCAGGCACAGCGGATCTTCGTCGAGTTTTCCTATGAGCGCCTGGCCACCTTGGGCATCAAGCCCGAACAGATCTTCGCCGCCCTCGCCGCCCAGAATGCCGTGGCGCCTTCAGGCTTTGTGGAGACTGCCGGGGCACGCGCCTATATCCGCATCGACGGCGCCTTCGACAGCCTGGCGCTGATCGAAAATGTCCCGCTGGAAGCCAACGGCAAGCTGCTGCGCATCGCCGATGTGGCCACCGTCAGCCGAGGCTATGAAGACCCGCCCAGCTACCGCATCCGCCATCAGGGCGACCCGTCGCTGATGCTTGGGGTGATCATGGAGAAGCACTGGAACGGCCTGGAACTGGACAAGGCCCTCAAGGCCCAGGAAGCGAAAATCCAGGCCGACCTGCCGCTTGGGGTCAACTTCGCCAAGGTCTCCGACCAGGCGAAAAACATCAGCCTGGCGGTCAACGAATTCATGCTGAAGTTCTTCGTCGCCCTCGCCGTGGTGATGGTCATCAGCCTGCTGGCCCTGGGGTTCCGGGTCGGGCTGGTGGTGGCGGCCGCCGTGCCGCTGACCTTGTCGATCGTGTTTGTGATCATGCTGATGACCGGCCGCGAGTTCGACCGGGTGACCCTGGGGGCGTTGATCATTTCCCTGGGCCTGCTGGTGGACGACGCGATCATTGCGATCGAGATGATGGTGGTCAAACTCGAAGAAGGTTTTGACCGGATCCACGCGGCCACCTTTGCCTGGAGTTCCACCGCGGCACCGATGCTCACCGGCACCCTGGTGACAATTATCGGCTTCCTGCCGGTGGGTTTCGCCCGCTCGGGTGCCGGGGAATATGCCGGGAATATTTTCTGGATCGTCGGCTTTGCGCTGATCGCTTCGTGGCTGGTGGCGGTGGTGTTCACCCCGTACCTGGGGGTCAAACTGCTGCCCCACATCCAGCCGGTGGTCGGCGGCCACGATGCGATTTATGCCGGGCGTTATTACCAGAAACTGCGCCGCCTGGTGGACGCTTGCGTGCGTAGACGCTGGCGGGTCACCGGGCTGGTGGTGGCCGCCTTTGTGCTGTGTGGCCTGGGCATGGGCGTGGTGAAGAAGCAGTTCTTCCCCAACTCCGACCGCTCCGAGCTGATTCTTGAGGTGTACATGCCGCCGGGCAGCGCGTTCAAAAGCACCGAGGCAGTGGCGGCGCAGGTGGAAAAGGCACTGATGGAGGAGCCGCAAACCGTGATGGTCGACACCTACGTCGGTGGTGGCGCGCCACGGTTTTTCCTGTCGCTGAACCCCGAGTTGCCGGACCCGGCCTTTGCCAAGCTGATCGTGCAGACCGCCGACGCCCATGCCCGGGACGCCCTGAAAAAACGCATGGCTGAACGCATCGCGGCAGGCGAATTTCCATCGGCGCGGGTGCGGGTCACCCAGTTGGTATTCGGCCCGCCGGTGCCGTTCCCGGTGGTGTTTCGCGTGTCCGGCCCCGACCTGAATGTACTGCGCAGCCTGTCTGAAGAGGTGCGCCAAGTGGTCGCTGCCAACACCCTCACGCGGGACAGCTTCCTCGACTGGGGCGAGCGCGCCAGCAGTTACCGGCTGGTGCTGGACCAGGACCGCCTGCGCCTGCTGGGCTTTACCCCCGACGGGGTGAAATCCCAGCTCAATGGGTTGCTCAGCGGCAATCCGATCACCGAAGTACGCGAAGGCAATCGCACCGTTTCAGTGGTCGCCCGCTCCCAGGGCAGCCAGCGCGAAGACCTCGGCAACCTGGACAACATGACCCTCACCAACAACGCCGGCGTGTCGGTGCCATTGGCCCAGGTCGGGCATTTCCAGGCGGTGATGGAAGAACCGATCCTAAAACGCCGCAACCGTGCGCTGACCGTGGAAGTGCGTGCCGATATTGTCGACGGCACCCAGCCGCCGGATGTGGAAATGGGGGTGTACAAGGACCTGCAACCCCTGATCGCCAAGCTACCGGCCGGGTATCAAATCGTCATCGGCGGCCCGGTGGAGGAAAGCGCCAAGGCCAACGTCGCCCTGGCGGCGCTGTTCCCGATCATGATCCTGCTGACGTTGACCGTGATCATGTTCCAGGTGCGTTCGTTCGGGGTGATGTTCATGGTATTCGCCACCGCGCCACTGGGGCTGATCGGGGCGGTGCCGACGTTGCTGCTGTTCAACCAGCCGTTCGGGTTCAACGCCATATTGGGGCTAATCGGGATTGGCGGGATTCTGATGCGCAATACGCTGATCTTCACCGACCAGATCCGGCAGAACCAGGACCAGGGCATGGTGATTCGCGAAGCGATCATCGAAGCCACGGTGCGCCGGGCACGGCCGGTGATCCTGACCGCGCTGGCGGCGGCGTTGGCGTTTATTCCGCTGACGTTGTCGGTGTTCTGGTCGTCGCTGGCGTATGTGCTGATTGGCGGGGTGCTGGTGGGGACGGTGTTGACGCTGCTGTTCCTGCCGGCGTTGTGCAGTTTGGTGTTGGGGCGGGAGAAGACCCGGGAGCCGGTGATCGCAACCTGACCTCACTCACACCACAGAACAGTGTGGGAGCTGGCTTGCCTGCGATGGCGGTGTATCAGTCAAAGCATTCATGACAGACAATCCGCTATCGCAGGCAAGCCAGCTCCCACATGTTGATCTGCTTGCACAGAGGCTCAGGGGTGGTTTCAGATCAGCGCTTGGACAGCTCCATAATCATCCGGCTCAGCAGATAAATCCGCGGCGCTACACTCTCCACCTCGGCATATTCCTCAGGCGTGTGAATATTGCCCCCGACAATCCCGAACCCGTCCAGGGTCGGCGTACCCACGCCAGCCGACAAGCTGGCATCCGCCGCCCCGCCGCTGCCTTCAATGGTCAACTTGCGTCCCAGCTCGCCATAAATCCCCTGGGCAATCGCCACCAGTTTGTCCGACTCCGGCGTCTGCGGCATTGGCGGCAGGCCACGGTGCAGGCTGGTGGTCACTTCAGTCTCAGGGATCAGCTTGTTGGCCGAGACTCGCGCCAGGTCTTTCTCGATCCGGTCAAACTCTTCCGGCAACGCCGCCCGCACATCGGCCTTGGCAGTGGCCTGGTCCGGGATCACGTTGACCCGGTCGCCGGCGTTGATCACGGTGAAGTTGATGGTGGTTTTCTTCTCGGCATCCCCCAGCTTGCCCAGTTGCAGGATCTGGTGCGCGGCTTCCATCGCCGCATTGCGCCCCAGCTCCGGAGCCACGCCGGCGTGGGCGGCCTTGCCCTTGACCTCGACCACGGCGGTGGCGCTGCCTTTGCGCCACACCACCAGCCCATCCGCCGGGCGACCCGGCTCCAGGTTGAGGGTCACGTCATGGCCCTTGGCAGTGTTGCGGATCAGCTCGGACGCGCCGTCGGTGCCGGTTTCTTCGCTGGCGTCCAGCAGGAAGGTGATTTGCGCGTAGTCCTTGAAGCCCTGGTTTTTCAGGACTTTCAAGGCGTAGATGCCGGCGACGATGCCGCCCTTGTCATCCATCACGCCCGGGCCATAGGCGCGGCCGTCCTTGATGTGGAACGGCCGGGCAGCCGCCGAGCCTTCCTTGAACACGGTGTCCATGTGGGCCATCAGCAGGATCCTGGCCTTGCCGGTGCCTTTGAGGGTGGCGATGACATGGCTGTTATGGGCCGCGGCATCCGGCACCAGCTGGATGCTGAAACCCAATTGCTTGAGCTCGTCGACGGCGATGTCACGCACTTGGGTCAGGCCCGGCTCGTAGCCGGAGCCCGAATCGATATTCACCAGGCGCTCCAGCAGTTTCAAGGCATCGGCCTTGTACTGCTCGGAATCGGCCTGGATCTGTTTGTGAGGTTCGGCGCTGAAGGCCGGCATGGCGAACGACAGCGCCAGGGTGGCTGCCAGCAAGGTACGCGGGAAGTTGAAGAGCATGAACCGATCCTTGTTTTTTGTTGGAAGGTAGCGCTCCACCCTACCTGACAAAAAACAATTTGTTGATCCTCAGATCGACCTCAGCCAACTTCCCTGCACCGAACTGACCCGGTTGCGCCCGCCGCTCTTGGCTTCGTACAGCGCCTGGTCGGCGTCGTTCAGCCAACTGGTGGCATCGCCGTGGGCCGGTCGATACGGCGCCAGGCCGATACTCAGACTGGCGCGCAAGGTCGGGTCCTGTGCGTAGGCCAGGGAGTTGAAGCGGTCACGCAGGGCATCCATCACTTCGGTAGCGCGGTTCAGGGGCATGTCCGGCAGGATCACGCAGAATTCATCGCCGCCATAACGCCCGGCCAGGTCGGTGGCCCGCAGGTTCTGGCGCAGCACTTTGCTCAATTGGCGCAGCACGATATCGCCGGTGACATGGCCGTAGGTGTCGTTGATGGTCTTGAAGTGATCGATGTCGATCAGCGCGATAGCGGCGCCCTGCTGGTCGCGGCGGCAGCGCTGGAACTCGATTTCCAGTTGATCTTTCCAGGCGCCGTGGTTGAGCAGGCCCGACAGGCTGTCGGTGCGGCTCAGGGCCAGCAACTCGCGCTTGTGCCGGGCCAGGGTGATCGCTTGCCGGTAGCAGATCCAGCCCAGGGCCAGGGGATAGAGCATCAGGATCGGCAGGCAGGCGTAGAGCTGCACTTCACTGGTCAGGACCGTCACCGCCGGGGTAAACACCAGCATCGAAGCGCCGATCCCCAGCGCCTGGGCCACCCAGCCGGCGAGCATGAAGCGCGGGCCGCCGATGGCGACGTTGTTCATGGTCATCATCGACAAGGTGGTCACGCTGGGCAACGGGTTGAACTGCATCGAGCCGACCCAGAAACCGCCGCAGAACGAGTCGAACAGCAAGTTGCGGTGTTCCGAGCGCAGGGAGTTCTTCGAGTACCGCGACCATTGGTACGCCACATGCGGCCAGATGAACGCGTTAGCGATCATCACCCCCCAGACCCAGGCGGGTTTATCCAGCGGGTAGATGGCGGCGGCCACGCAGATGAACCCAAGGGTTAATCCCAGGACGCGCGACTTGTACAGGCGTGAAGCGAGCGAAAGTCCCTTTCCTCCTGCGGCTGGCATGATCTGGCTTGATCCTGAATGAATGCCCGAAGTCTATCAGGGCAACGGCAGATCGCCACTACCACTCATAAGCTGGCCTTCAGTTGGAAAAGCCCCGGGCTAGCATTAACGCAACTCCCAGCAACAGCACCGCCGTGGCTCGTTGCAACAACACCCGGCGCTTGGGGTTCTCCAGGACGTGCTTGATGCGCTGACCGAAGTAGCAATACAGGCAGCCGCTGGCGAATTGCAGCAGCAGGAAAGTCAGGCCGAGGATCGCGATGTCGGTGGCGGCACTGCCCTGGCCGATGGCGGCGAACTGCGGGAACACGGCGCTGAACAGGATGATCGCCTTGGGATTCGACAGTCCGGTCAGCAGGCCCTTGCCGAAAAGACTGCGGGCATTTTCCGGGGTTGCGTCGGTGGTCTTGATTGTCACGCCGCTGCTGGTCCATTGCTTGTAGGCCAGGTAGAGGATGTAGGCCACGCCCACCACCTGGATGATCCGAGTGATCAGCGGGTAGTCCTTGATCAGTTCGGAAAAGCCCACGGCAAAGATCAGGATCGAGATCAGGTAGGACACACTCGCCCCGAACTGCGCCGGCAGGGAGCGGCGCAGGCCATCTTTCAAGCCGAGGCTGAGCAACAACAAGGTCATGGGGCCGGGGCTGAACGCCAGGGTGGTGCACAACAGCAGGAAATACAAAAACGAAGACAGCGTCAGTGCGGTGGCCATGGCGTGGAATTTCACAGCAGGAAGTGAGGTTCGCAGTCTAGGGCGCACGGGGTGCCTTAGGCAGGTAAACTCCACGGATATATGCGCAGACTTTACCGGTAAAGTTGGCGGCAAACTTAAGGACAGTGTGATGCCCATTCCTGCGATTCACTTTCATGACCGAGCGCCCAAGGTGCAGCAGATCGTCGATGCCCTGGCCCATGCGATTGAGCAAGGCGAGTTGGCGGCCGGTAGCAAACTGCCGTCGGTGCGTGAGTTGGGGGCCTTGTTGGGCGTCGGAAAATTCACCGTGAATGAAGCACTGGATCGCCTGCGCGGGCGTCACCTGCTGACCTCCAGCCAAGGCCGCGGGCACTTTGTCGCCAGCAGCCTGGCGCAGCCGTCGTCCAGCACCTGGGTCGACTTGCTGCCCCAGGACCTGCTCAGCGTACTGCGCCGCCCCCTGGTCATGGCCCAGGGCGACCTGCGCCCCGGCGGCGGCCACCTGCCGGAAGACTGGCTGGATTCCGACGTGTTGCGCCAGGCCATGCGCAGCGCCGTGCGTGCCCCCACGTTGCGCATCGCCGGGCTGGGCACCCCGGCGGGCCTGCTGCCGTTGCGCCAGGCGTTGCAGCAGAAGCTCCATGGTGAAGGGTTGTCGGTGCCGGTTGAGCAGATCATTACCACACCCAACACGGTGCAAGGGCTGGACATGCTCATGCGCCTGCTGGCGCGGCCTGGGGACACGGTGTTGCTGGATGCGCCGTGTTATTTCAACTTCCACGCGAACCTGGCGTTGCATGGGGTCAAGGTGGTGACGATAGCGCGCCGGCCTGACGGGTTTGATTTTGTCGCGCTGGAGCAGTTGCTGGCGGAGCATCGTCCCAGTCTGTATCTGACCACCAGTGTGTTGCATAACCCGACCGGGCATTCGTTCAGTCCGAGCCAGGCGTTTCGCTTGCTGCAGCTGGCTCGGGAGTATCGCTGCCATATCGTCGAGGATGATCTTTACGGGGATTTGCACCCCAACCCGCCGCCGCGTTTGGCGACGTTGGCGGGGTTGGAGCAGGTGACGTATCTGTCGGGGTTTTCGAAGGTGCTGACGGCGAATGCGCGGGTCAGTTATGTGGTGGCGGCGCCGCAGTTGGCGGCGAACTTGACCAATATGAAGTTGATGAGCGGCGGGATTACGTCGGAGTTGTTTGAGCAGATTGTGTATCGGCTGTTGAGTGAGGGCGGGTATGCCAGGCATCGCAAGCGCATGGTTCAGCGGCTGCTGGAGGCTGGGGGGCGGGTTGAACAGTGGCTGCGGCGTTGTGGGTGTGAGTTGCCGATGGGGTTTGAGGGGGGGATGTTTATCTGGGCGCGGTTGCCGGCGGGGGTTAATGGAGAGCGGCTGGCTGAGGCCGGGTTGAAACGCGGGATGGTGTTGGCGCCGGGGGCGTTGTTTGGGTATGAGCCGGGGTTGCGGGATTTTATGCGGTTTAATGTGGCGCATTGTGATGAGGCGCGGGTTCAGGTTGAGTTTGAGGGGTTGTTGCTGTCGCAGGTGTAGGCTGGGTTTGGGGTGTATATCCGTTATTTGGGTAACGGCGGCTATT